>JAYVRN010000861.1:0-10555 GCA_043776275.1 Myxococcales bacterium
CTAGTGCTCCCGCAGGTACTCGCAGCGCGGCGCCTCGATGTGCGGCGTGATCCACGAGACCCCGAGCAGCTGATCGAGCAGGAACCGGAAGTTGCCGTAGGTGACGACGAAGAAGTCCATCTTGCGCTTCTTGATGCCGCCGCCGGTGTCATCGGCGCGGACGCAGCCGTCGTGGATCGAGCCGTCGGGGAGCTGGAGGCCGTCGAACTCGGGGATGTAGAGGGGCTCGCCGATCGGGATCACGCGCGGGTCCACGGCGACGGACTTGAACGGAATCAGCGGACGCTGGCCGGCACCGCGGCCGAACGGGTGCTCGTTGACATCGAGCTGCTCGAAGCAGGTGCCATAGCCGTAGCGGCAGGCGCCGGTGTAGTTGATGACGCGACCGTCGCGCATCAGGCCCGAGCCTTCGAGGCGGAGCGACCAGGCGAACCGCTCGGGCACGTGCTGCATGAAGTAGCCGTCGGGGGTGTACAGCTCGACCCAGGTGTTGAGGGGGACCTGCGCCACGCGCCCGGCCTTGGGGACCGAAGCGCTCTTCGGATCGTCGTAGTCGGATTCGAGGGCGAGCCAGTAGAACCGGAGCGCCCAGCCCAGATCGTCGACGAGCGGATAGCCGCAGCACAGCTTGTTCTTGCCGCGGAGGTTCGCCTTGACCTGGAGCGGGACGTCCTCTTTCCCGAGCTTGCTGTCGTCCGCGGCAACTGTTCCGACGAGTCCGACCAGGATCAACGCAACGAGCCGCACGCCCAGATCGTACGCCACGCGGTACAACCCGTCCATGTCGGTGCACGAGCTGCGCGAGGCGACGATCGCGTGCGGGGGCAAGGCCACCGGCCTCGCGCGCTTGCTCGCGGCCGGCCTGCCCGTCCCACCCGGGTTCGTGCTCGACGACGGTGCGTTCCGCGAGGTCGCCGGCGAGCTCGATCCGCGCGACGAGACCGCGATCGGACACCAGCTCGCACAGGCGGCGGAGCGGATCGAGGGCGCCGTGTTGCCCGAGGCGCTGGTGCGCGAGGTCCTCGCGAGGGCCGCGACCCTGGGGACGCTCGCGGTGCGCAGCTCGGCGACGATCGAGGATGGCGAGGCGGGTGCCGCGGCCGGGGTGTTCTCGTCGCGCCGCGCCGTCGAGACCGCCGAGGTCTGGAGCGCGATCCGCGCCGTCTGGTCGAGCGCACTGACCCCGCTCGCCGCCGCCTACGCACGCCGGCGCACCGGGCCGATCTCGATCGGCGTGATCATTCAGCAGTTCGTGCCGGGCGAACGGCTCACCGTGTACACGCGCGCGCCGGGGAAACCCACCGGTGAGAATGCGATGATCCAGCGCGGCACCGAGGTCACCGTCGTGCCACGCACGGACCCGGACCCCGTTCTCGTGCTCGCGTTGCGCGCGGAGGCGGCGCTCGGTGCCCGCGCGGGAGCCGATGTCGAGCTCGTCGGGTCAGGGGCTGCGCTCGTGATCGTGCAGGCGCGCCCGATCGTGCACCCCGTGGTCCGACCCCGCCCTGCCGTTCCACCGTCGGTGACAGCGCCGCTCGTCGCGGACGGTCGGCACTGGAGGTGGGACGTCTCCCACAACCCGGATCCGTTGTCGCCGGCGCAGGCCGGGCTGGTCGCGCACGTCGATCGCGCGCAGCTCGCGCCGTACTCGCTGCGCGTGTGCGCCGGCTATCTGTACGTCGCGCCGCGCGGCGAGCCTCCCCGGATCGCCGCGGCGACCACCTGCGAGGAGCTCCGTGCCCGGACCTCCGAGCTCGAGATCCGGCTCGCCGCCGCGCTCGGTGCCGAGGTCCCGCCGCTCGACGAGGCGATCACGCGGTACCTCGCGTTCTACGCGATCTGGGCCGGCGAGCTCGGCCCGCTGATCCGAGCGACGCGCGCGGGGCTGACCGTCGCACAGCTCGACGGTGCGAGGCCCTCGGCGGTGGAGGCCACGCTGTTCGCCGCCGCGCGCGGCGAGCTCGACGAAGCGACCGCGCTCGCGCAGCTCGGCGTGCTGGCACCGGCCTGGGACATCGCGGTGCCGACCTATGGCGAGCGCCCCGGCGTGTTGCAGGCGGCGATCGCCCGAGCGCGCGCGAGCGCGATCGCGGCGCTGATCACGACACCGACCACGGCGATCACGACACCGACCACGGCGATCACGCCGAGCGCGGACGATCTCGCGGAGCGCAAGGACGTCGCGCGCGCTGCTGCTGATCTCGCCGAGCGCGACGATGCCTGGTTCGCGCGTGCCCAGCTCCTCGTGCGGCGCGCGGTGATCGTGCGGGCTGCCGAGCTCGGCATCGATCCCGACGATGCGTTCTGGCTCCCGCTCGAAGACCTCGCACTCGAGACCCTCGATCCCGACGATGTCCGTCGCCGCGCCTCCGCCGCGCGGAACGCCGCCGCGCGCGCCGGGCAGTGGACGATGCCTCGCTCGATCGGTGGGCCGGTCGAACCACCTGGACAGGCTCTCCACGGGATCGGGACCGGGCCACGCGTGACCGGGAGGATCGTGCGCTTCGCCACGCTCGGCTCCACGGTTCAGATCGGCACCGGCGACGTGGTGGTAACGCGAACCGTGACACCGGCGCTCGCCGTCCAGGTGATCGGCTGCGCCGCACTCGTGAGCGAAACTGGTGGGTTACTCGATCACGGGGCCGCGCTCGCACGCGAGCTGGGCATCCCGTGTGTCGTCGGGTGCCACGAGGCATGGACCCTGCTCGGCGACGGCATGGTCGTCACCGTCGATGGGGACGCGGGATCCGTGGAGCTCGTGAGCTAACTACAACCAGACGAACAGGAACTTAGTCCTCGTCGTCGTAGTCGGGCTCGTTCGGATCGGTATCGTCAGCCTCGTCAGCCTTGTCCACGGGGAGTGGCGTACCGAGACCGGCGTTCACTCGCTCGCGCAAGTCTTTGCCGACCTTGAAGAAAGGCAGGCGCTTCTCGGCGACGTGAACGGTCTCGCCGGTTCGGGGGTTGCGACCTTCGTAGGCCTTGTACTTGCGGACGGTAAAGGACCCAAAGCCGCGGATCTCGATACCTTCACCACGTTCCAGTGCCTTCACCATCGAATCGAAGATGGTGTTGACGATCGCCTCCGCCTTACCAGCCGGCAGCTTCAACGTCTCGGAGATTTTCTCGATGAGCTCGGACTTGGTCACCCGTAACTCCGCGTAACTAGGACTAGCTAAACAAACCTGGGGGGGGATAGCAAGTCTAACGTCGCGAAAAGGCGTCACATGCCATCGGGCACGACCGGCAGCTCGTGCTCGCCGTCTGATTTAAACGCTCGATATGACATGGGAAAACGGTAGGTAGAGCAGCGATGACGAGCATAGAAGTCGACGAGATCTCTCCAGCCGATTTCTCCCGATTCCAGCCCACTTCGAACGGCTTGCGAGACCACGGTGCTGCATTTCTCGGCGCTCTCGGGCGGACGGTGGCCCCGGGCGATCCGATCATCAATGCCGACCAGCCGGGGTGGGACGAGGCTCAGGTACCAGGCGGAGAGCGGGGAGATCTCCACGGTCTCGACGCGCGTGACGACGAGCGAGACACCCTCGCGGAAGATGCACTCGACGCGGGTCTCGCTCCCGCCCTTGGTCATCACCATCGCGTTGAACGGCAACGCCCGCGCGTCGGAGCAACCGCTGACGTTCGGCACGACCTGCGTCGTCACCGCGTAGCCGAGATCCGACATCGTCGTGTTGTCGATCTGCAGCACCATCGATTCACCAGAGCGATCGGCGCGAAGCTTCAGGCCCGAGACCTCGATCCCAGGTTGTCCTACCTCCAGCACGTGGCGGCCCTCATCGACGCGGTACACGAGCTTGCGTCCCATGTCGTCGAGCGTCGGCGTCCGTACGCCAGCGGCGGCCGCATCCTTGGACAGGTAGTCCTGATAGACCGCAGGTGATGCCGCACCCTTGCTGAGCAGCTGGCGCGACGTGCCGACCGGTCCTGTCGTGGGCTCGGGCTTCGGCGGGATCGAGACGCTGCCGCAAAACCGCACAGTTGTGATGCTGAGGACCAGCACCAAACCGGCAACTCCGACACCAAGTCGGAATTGTTCGTCGGAGATTCCCACCGTGTCTCCACCATACACGTGCGGAATCGCTCGCGCGAAACGCGAAGTCAGAAAACATTGACTCGGCTACTGCGGACGGCGCCTAATCGACCCAGGTCATGCACGGAGGGCACCGACTTGCACGGATCATGGCGCTGCTGCTGGTAGCAGCCGCTCTCGTCCGGGGAGCTCCGGCACACGCGGACAGCGTCGCCGAGCTGAGCTCGATGCTCTCCAGCTCGAGCGACAAGGCCCGGATCTCGGCCGTGGTTTCGCTCGCCCGCCTCAACGATCGTGCAGCGCTCAAGCCGCTGGTCACCGCCCTTCACGATCCGAATCCGCAGGTCCGGGCACTCGCCGCGACCGCGCTGGGCCGCCTGGGGCACAAGGCCGCCCTCCCCGCGCTCAAGGGCGCCACCGAGGATCCGGACGAGACCGTCCGCACCCGCGCCAAGGCCGCGGCGATCGCCGTCGCCAAGACCAACAAGCTCCCCGATCCGTTCCCGACCGCCGCGCCCACCGAGCCGGAGCTGGCCCAGGCCCGCAAGAGCGGTGGCCGCGCGGGTTTCGGCCGGCAGGCCCACGCCGTCGAGAACCACCCGGACCTGTTCGTCACGATCAACACCTCGGCGGATGACTCGCCGGGCAAGGCCGACAAGATCACGCGCAAGGCGCATAGCGAGATCCTACGGAAGACCTTGAGCGATTCGTTCAAGTCGCAGCCGATGGTCACCACGATCGCCGCCGATGCCCAGAAGTGGGGGCTCGATCCTCGCCACCTCGATCTCTCGGTCACCAAGCTCGAGGTCCAGCAGGCAGGCACGATGATCGAGGTCGAAGCGCAGCTCCGGCTCGCGATCTCCGACGACAGCGGCAAGATGCTGTCGTTCCTCTCGGGCGGCGCGAAGGTCCAGGTGCCCAAGCGCACGTTCGACGCGAAGTACCTCCCGAGCCTCCGCAAGGAAGCGCTCGAGAACGCGATGCGCGGCCTGTTCGACAAGCTGCTCGCGCACCTGCGCGACCGCTCGCAGAGCTGAACGGTTGCCTGCGACCGACGGTGACCGCGGTCACGACCGTCGTCGTCTGCGATGGCGGTTGGTCATGGTTGATCTGGGCATGATCGGATGGCGGCCATCACGTGATCGCAGGCCGGTTAGCGGCTAGGCTTCCCGGATGGCTCGGTGGTACCTCGCGATCGCCCTGATCGCGATCTGGTCCGCGCGCGGCATCGCCGATGATGCACGGGCGCCCGCTCCACCTCCGCCGGCAACGCCCGTTGGCGTGGTGACCAAGCAGCCCAAGCTGCTGCAAGCCGTGGCGCCCGACTATCCGCCGGCCGCGCTCGCCGCGAACAAGACCGCGAAGGTCAAGGTCCGGATCAAGATCGACGCGGGCGGGCTGGTCACCAGCGTCGACGTGATCGACAAGGTCGGCGACGGCTTCGACGAGGCCGCAGTCGCCGCCGCGCTGCAGTACATCTTCGAGCCCGCGGAGATCGATGGCGCGCCCGCCCCGATCACCGTCGAGACGACGATCACCTTCGTGATCGAGGAGGTCCTCGAGCCCGATCCCGTGGCGGTCAAGCCACCGCCCGGCACCGGTCCCCAGGCCGGCCCGCCGAACCACGCCGGCAACATGCTGCTGCCCGTGACGATCGAGGGCACGGTCGTGGAGCGCGGCACGCGGCGCAAGCTCGGCGGCATCATCGTCTCGATCAGCGAGCTCGGCCTCGATGCGGTGACCGGGGATGACGGCTCGTTCCACTTCCACGGCGTGACCGCCGGCAGCTACAAGATCCTCGCGATCGATCCGAAGTTCGATCGCCTCGAGCGCCCGATCACGCTCGCGAAGCGCGAGGCCGTGGAGATCCGGTTGTGGATGCGCCCGCGCGGCGGCAATCCGTACGAGACCGTCGTCGAAGGCGATCGCGAGGTCCTCGAGGTCACGCGGCGCACGCTGCAGCGCCAGCAGCTCTCGAGCGTCCCCGGCACGTTCGGTGATCCGATCCGCGTGATCCAGACGCTCCCGGGCATGCAACGCGCACCGTTCGGCCTCGGGCTCCTGCTCGTGCGCGGCTCGAACCCGGATGACACCGGCATCTACGTCGATGGTCACGAGGTGCCGTCGCTGTTCCACTTCCTCGGCGGTCCTTCGATCTTCAACGTCGAGATGCTCGAATCGATCGATCTGTATCCGGGCGGCTTCCCCGCACGGTTCGGCCGCAAGCACGGCGGCGCCGTCGCCCTCGAGCTGCGCCCCACCCAATCCGATGGCGTCCACGGCTCCGCGAAGGTCGACTTCATCGACGCGGGCGGCTACCTGCGCGCCCCGATCACGAAGGATGTCTCGTTCGCGGTCGCCGGACGCCGCTCGTACATCGATGCGTTCCTCGGCTTCGTGCTCCCCGACCCGCCGAAGGGTGGCCAGCGCATCGTCACGCCCGTCTACTACGACTACTCGGGCCGCCTCGACTGGAACCTGCACGAGGACGGGCGCGTCAGTGTGTTCGCGATCGGCTCCTCCGACACGCTGCACGTGCTCGATCAGGATCCGGAATCCGCGGTCTCGACCGATCTCAACACGTCGGTGAAGTTCTTCCGGCTGATCGGCTCGTACGTGCGGCCGTTCAGCGAGGACCTGAAGCTCACGCTGTCACCAGCGTGGGGTCGCGACACGCTGTCGTTCACCGGCGCGCAGGCCGAGGCCGCGGGCCCGTTCACCAGCATCGGCATCGTCAACAACAACCTGTCGTACCGCGCCCGCATCGCCGGCAGGCTGTCCCGCAAGGTCTACCTCGACACCGGTCTCGACGTGCTCTCGCGGATCACGACCTACGAGGCGCTCATCCCGATCGACGACTCGCTGATCAACGCGCAGGGCGTGGACATCCCGCCTTCGGCCCTGTTCCGCGGCGCCTCGTCGCTCGGCATCGGTCTGCACGCGGACATCGGCATCGATGTGACCCGGCGCTTGAAGCTGGTCCCCAGCCTGCGGCTCGATTCGTACATCATCGACGGTCAGGACCGCGGCTCCGTGGATCCGCGGCTCGTGGCGCGCTACGAGCTCGATCCGAAGCTCACGCTCAAGGGCTACATCGGTGAGTTCAGCCAGCCGCCGCAGCCCGAGGCCGTGGATGCGCGGTTCGGCAATCCAAACGTCGGGATGGAGCACGCCACCCACTTCGGGCTCGGCTACGAGTGGAAGCCGGATCGGCTGTGGAAGGTCGACAGCGAGATCTACTACGTGCGGCGCCGAAGCCTCGTGGTGTTCTCGAACGATCTCACCGCGAACGACGACGGCACGTTCTCGAACGTCAACTTCATCAACGAGGGCCGCCGCGATTCGTACGGCTTCGAGATGCTGATCAAGCGCGAGATCAGCGAGCACGCGTTCGGCTGGCTGTCGTACACGTTCAGCCGCTCACATCAGCGCCAGCACCCCGGCCAGGTGTGGAGCCCCACCGCGTTCGATCAACCGCACGTGCTCAACGCCGTGGGCAGCTGGAAGCCCGGCAAGGGTTGGGAGCTCGGTGCGCGGTTTCAGCTCGCGAGCGGCCGCCCGGATACGCCGATCCTCGGCTCCACCTACGATGCCGACACCGGCGAGTACGTGCCAGTGCGTGGCCCGCTGCGCTCGATCCGCACGCCGCTGTTCACCCAGCTCGATGTGCGTGCCGAGAAAGTCTGGCTGTTCAAGACGTGGAGCCTCGGCCTCTACCTCGACATCATCAACGTCACCAACGCCGAAAACGTCGAGGCCACGCAGTACGACTACCGGTTCCGCGAGTCCGCGCCGGTGACCAGCTTCCCGATCCTGCCGACGCTCGGCCTGCGAGGGACCTGGTGAGCCGCAGCCTCGCCGTCGTGATCTGCGTCCTATCCGGATGCGCCACATTCGAGGATCCTTCGATCGTGCTCGATCTGCGGATCCTCGCGATGACCGCGTCGCTCGATCCGTTCGTGCCGCTGAACCAGCCCGTCGCCGGTCCCGAGCAGGTGATCGACGTCGATCTCGAACATCCCAACCCCACCGAGATCCTCGCGCAGCTCGCACCCACGACGATCTGCGGGTACATCGCCGATCCGGTGGCGCACCGCGAGCTGCGCTGGAAGATGACGGTGTGCCTGCTCGACACCGACGACCGCTGCGATCTCGCGCATCCGGTGATCGAGCTCGGCTCCGGCCTGATCGGAGATCCCGACGACAGCTTCGATCCGCAGGTGCCGTGCGCGGACCTGATCCCGGATCAGACGCTGTTGACCATCCTGCGCGAGGCCGTGATGGCGAACCCCGTCCAGGCACTCGGCGGGATCGAGTATGGCGTGGTCCTCGCGATCGACGATCCGGCGATGCCCAGCTCGGCCGTCTATGCGGCGAAGCACCTGAGACTCGCCGCGCGCATCCCGGTCACCCGCGAGCGGAACACGAACCCGTTCATCAGCTACCTCGATGCGGCCGTCACCGGGATCGGCCTCTTGATTCCCAGGTGCCGGTGCGCCGACGCGATGTCCGCAGCGTGCGACATCCCGGTGGTCCGCTCCAACGCCGTGGTCACTCTGTTCCCGGTGGAGCCCGATCACGTGCGCGAGGAGTACTTCGCCCCGAAGCTCGACGGCAGCTCCGCGAAGCTCGAGGAGACGATCACGTACCAGTGGCTCGCGGCCAACGGCTCGTTCTCCGACGAGACCACAGGAGGCGGGCACGATGTCCTCGGCAACCAATCGCTGCTCGGCACCGAGTGGCACGCACCGCGCGGCCACAAGGAGCAGATCCTGGTGCCTCTCTGGATGATCCAGCGCGACGAACGCTATGGCGTGAATCTGCTGGAGACCTGCCTCCGGGTGGACCCGTGACGACGAGACCGGGACTGCCGCCTGTTCTCGCCCTCCTGCTCGCGGGCTGCACCACGTTCGAGGATCCGGACATCGTCGTGGATCTGCGGGTCCTCGCCCTCGCCGCGGACGTCCCCGAGCAGATCGTCGACGTGGATCTCGCGAATCCCCAGATGCCGGCGCAGCTGCTCCAGCAGCTCGTACCGGCGCAGGTGTGCGCGCTGATCGCGGATCCCGCGTTCGAGCGGAGGATCCGCTGGAAGCTCTCGCTGTGCTCGTACGGCGATTACAGCCGCTGCGATCCCGACGTGATGGCCACGCTCGCCTCGGGGACGATCGACGATCCAGACACGGCCACCCCGCACCCCACGATGTGCGCGACCGTGACGCCGAACGCGAATCTCCTGGGCGTGCTCCTCGATACCCTGAGCGGAGATGTGCTCGGCGGCCTGGGCGGTGTGGACTATCTCGTCGAGCTCTCCGTCGGGGGCGCTGATGCGGATCCGGCGCTCGATCTGTACGCCGCCAAGAACCTCCGCGTGGCACCGCGGATCCCGGCGGCACGTCAGGCCAACCGCAACCCCTCGATCGATCGGATCGAGGCGACGATCGACGGCGGCCCCCCGACCGTGCTCGGCATCGGGCGCTGCGTGGATGCGACACCGACGTTGACCGTGCGCCCCAACGACAAGGTGCGGTTCACGCCGATCGAGGCCGTGGACGCGCGCGAGGCCTACGTGGTGCCGACGCTCGACGGCACCGGGCGGATGTTCACGGAGAGCCTGACCTACCAGTGGATCGCGAGTGCGGGCGGGTTCTCGTCGGGCAGCACGGGTGGCCCGCGCGATATCACCGGCAACCCGCCGCCGCTGTTCAGCGACTGGGGAGCACCGAACGCCGGTGATCTCTCAGGCCCGACGGACATCTCGTTGTGGATCGTCCAGCGCGACGAGCGGCTCGGCGTGCGCTGGTACGAGAGCTGCGTGCGGGTGGTGCCGTGAACGGACAGATCAGCTGAGGGTGACCCAGGCGATCGCCGCGCCGACCGCACCGATCAGCGCACCCAGCACGTAGATCGCGAGGCGCGGTGATAGCTCCGGAAGCGGCTGGGCATCGACGACGCTCCCGTGCGCGAACTGCTCGAGCTCGGGCACCGCGTGGACCTGTGCGATCCGTGGGATCGACGGCGCGCGCGGCGGCTCGAGCGCACGGTCGATCGCTCGCGCCAGCTCCACGACGTTCTCGTAGCGATGCGCGGGATCGCGCTCGAGGCAGCGCAGCAGCAGATGATCGATCGCCTCGGGCACGCGCGCGAGCGACGAAGGGATCGGGGGAGCCTGCGTCAGCATCGCGGTGACCAGCGCCGGCGGGTTCGTCGCATCGGGGAATGGGCGGCGGCCGCAGATCAGCTCGAAGGCGATCACGCCGAGCGCGTAGATGTCAGAGCGCGGACTGCAGGTGGCACCGATCAGCTGCTCGGGTGCCATGTAGTCGAGCGTGCCGAGCGCCTGCCCCACGAACGTCAGCTCGTCCCCATCGTCGATCCCGCTGCCCTCCTCGACCTTGGCGATCCCGAAATCGAGGACCTTCACGAAGTCGTGGTCATCGAGGTGAAGGTTGGCGGGCTTGAGATCGCGGTGAACGATCCCCCGCGCGTGCGCCTCGCCGA
>JAYVRN010000862.1:0-10548 GCA_043776275.1 Myxococcales bacterium
CGCTCGTCAGGTGTGGACGTGGCACACTGCCCGCATGAAGCAGCTCCGGTGGCTGGTGGTCCTCGTCTGTGCGTGTAACAACAACAGCTCACCGCCAACGCATCCGACGGATCTCGGAGCGTGCTCCCCGATCGAGCGCGACGGCAAGGCGTACTACCTGTGCGAACGCACGGGCGGCGGAGCGACCCCGATCGCGAATCACGCGACGCCCCCGGCCAACGCCGAGGCAGACGGGCCCGAGGCGGCGGTGCGCAAAGCGGAGCAGGAGGCGATCCAGGCGAACAAGGATGCGCGCGAGGCGCTGGAGCGCGTCGAAATGCTGGAGACCAGTCTCGCCGCGCTCGACACCAAGGTCTCGGCCACCATCGACACCGTGATCGCCGCGCAGAACGATGCCGACCGAGCGGCGGCGAAGGTCAAGCTCGAGGAGCTGAAGGCCGAGAAGGCGGAGATGGATCGGAGGATCCAGGACGCCAAGGCCAGGGCCGAGCGCGCCGAGCGCCGGAAAGGCGTGAAGGTCGACCAGAGGTGCATCGACAACCCGCTCGCCAAGGGCTGCAACTGAGATTGGCGGCAGGCACTCGGAAGCAGCGATGCCACGATGGTCACGCCCGGCCGATCTAGCTAAGCTAGCGGCGTGTCAGGACGTTACGATCAACTCGGCCGCCAGCTGCGCAAGGTGCGCTCCGCCCTCGCCAAAGGCGACGCGAGCGCTACCTCGCTGGCGCTCCGCCGAGCCACGCACCTCGCGAGTGATCTCGTGTTCGAGCAGGTCGAGACCGACGATGTGGCGGCTGGCATCGCCGAGCTCGTGACGCGCAACCTCATCGAAGCCACGCTCGCCGAGCGCCTCACCCGCCGGTTCGAAGTCAAAGACGATCGGGAGCAAGCGCCCGCCGCCACCGAGATCGCCGCCGTCGGTCGCGATCTCGATCGCCTCCTGCGCAGCCTCGAGCACGAGGCCGCCATGCCCGAGCTGCCGTTCGCAGCACTCGACACGATCGAGGCGCCGGTGGCGGAGTCTCGCGCCGCGGTCACGATCTCCGGACGCAACGTCGTGATCGCCGGGCGCGGCGGCGAATGCCTGGTGTTCGTCGACGACAAACCGATCGGCCGTCCGTTCCCGATGTTCTCGGCGCCGAGCAGCAAGGCCGAGGTCCATCGCGATCCGTCCGGGCGCACGCGGATCGACTGGCTGGTCGAGGGGCTGACCGTCGAGGTCGGGGCGGACTTCGCCTCCGCCGAGGTCCGCCCGCTCGCCGCCCGCTGACGCCCCTCGACCGCGGCGCGGTCAGTGCACCTGACCCGACACCAGCACGTAGCCGCTATCGGCGCGGAGCGCGAGGCTGTCGAGCGACACCCCGGCCACCGAGGGCACGGGCACGGTGATCAGGAACTGGCTGAGTGAATCGAGCTGGAGACCGATGCCGGTGGCCGCCGCACCCGACACGTCTTCGCCGCCGTCCGCCTCGGGATCCGCGGGATCACCGAGAACATTGACGAACACGTGGACCTTGCCGAACTGGAGCGCGATCTCTTGCGCCTTCGCCCCGCGCTCGATCTCGAGATCGACCTCCGCGTTGACCGCCGCGCTGATCACCCGCTTCCCCTTGCTGGACAGCGTGGCGATCATGTCGCCGAGCACGAGGCGCATCGAGCCGTCGCCGTTGTTGGCGCTGACCATCGGCGGCAACGAGAGCTTGATGTCCGCCGTGTCGAACAGGCCGAAGTTCTGCTCCAGGTGGAGATCGAGCAGGCCGAGCGCGTGGACCTCGGCGAGCAGCTCGTTGATCAGATCGTCGGCCAGGCCGAGCTGGATGCCGTTGCTGACGTTCATCGTCGGCGTGCCATTCGGCGTGAAGATGTAGCCCGGGCTCGCCTCGCTGCCCGCGATCTTGGCCTGGACGTTCATCGTCACGAGCGCGCCATCGCGGCTGAACGTGATCGCACTCGGCGAGGCCTGGAGATCGAGCCGCTTGCCGAGAACGTCGATCCGCTGCGGGCCCGCGAGCGCGCCGAGCGCGGCATTGATCAGCGGCTCGAGCGCGCGCTCGGCGCTCCGCGTGGTCACGCTCTGGATCGTGGAGCTGAGGTTGCTGTTCAGCAGGTCCAGGACCTGGCCGGCGAGGCCGGAGGCCTGGAGCCGCAGCGCGGTCGTGCGAACCGTCGGCGAGGTGATCTTCGTCGTGAAGCCGGCCGTGCCCGCGGGGGTCACGACGAGCGTCCCCGCGATCGTGATCCGGTCGGCCGTGACGCTCACCGCCGTCGAGCCATCGGGGATCAGCGCGCCACCATAGGCGGCGTTCGCGCCGACGCTGAGGCCGTCGAGCTGTGCGGAGAACTCGAGCCCACCATCCACCGGGGTCAGCGTGATCTTCGCGTCCGCGAGCGTCAGCCGGGAGATCGACAGCTTCACATTGGCGATGCTGTCGCCTAGGTTCGCCATCGGCTGCAGCGGCGCGAGCAGGGTCGAGAAGTTCGTGGCCTTGAGGATCGGTCCGGCCGCCGCTGAGAGCCGCGCGAACGCATCGGCGGACAGCGAGGCCGTGACGGCGCGATCGATGTTGGTGCCCACCGCGCGAAGCTCGCCGACATGCACCGCGCGGGCGTCGGTCGCCGAGCCGCCCTCGTCCGAGAACGCGATGGTCTCGAGCAGGGTCGCGCCGGCCGGGACGTCGATGATCGCCGTGAACGAGCCATCGGCCGCGAGCTTCGCCGGCACCTTGTTGACCGTGACCTTGATGACGGGCGCGCCATCGGGGCCGGGCTGCGTGGTGCCGGTGACCATGATCTGACCGGCCCCACCTTGGACCATGCCTCGCTTCGGGGAGGTCACCCGGAGCTCCGGCGGGGGAGGCATCGCACCTACGCAGGCGAAGATGGTGGAGAGCATCAAGAGGACGGCAGATCTCGTGAGGGCCTGGGCGTGGCGCATGGCTACCCATCGAGCAAACGTGAGGCCACGCGCCGCGCGCAGATCGCGCATCTCATGATCGTGCTGGAGTTCCGCGGAGCTAGCACCCGTGCGCCCCATCGCGCCGGGCTCGACGGCCCCCGCCCGCGCGCTCGATCGCCACCTCGGGTAGACAAGGTTGGGGAGCGACGTTTGCCGACGGGGCAGGACGCAAAGAGAGCCGGCGACCATCGCTGGTGCCGGCTCACGGACGACTGATCGAGGGCGTTCAGAACACCAGCTGGACGGCGGCGCGCGGCCCATGCATCACGATCGAGACGTTCGCGCGCTCCATCGTCAGCGTTCGCCAGCCGAGCGACAGCAAGACGTGTGAGGTGATGCGCACGCTCGCATCCGCCGACGCCGACCACGTGCTCTTCGAATCGCCGAACACGCCGAGATCGAAGCTGCCCGAGAGATAGAACCGGCTCGACGGCCGCAGGAACGCGCGCGCACCCGCCACCGCATCGGCCGCGGAGTTGGCCTGGTCCATCGATGCGACATCGGCGCCGCCCAGCCCCACCGTGCCGGCCACCGCGGTGCGCTGATAGCGAACCCCGCCGCGTGCTTCGAGAGACAGCAACGCATGATCTCCACCGACGAGCATGTATCCGGCGGCGCCTTCGACGAGCAAGCTGCTCGCCTCGCCCTTGAGCGAGACCATGAGGGGGCCGACCGTGGTACCGCCGTCGACATCGACCACGCCGTACATCAGGTCGCCGGTGAGCGAGAACCGGCCGTAGCGAGCCTCGGTGAGTACCTCGGCGCCGTAGCGGGCGTGGCGCTCGAGCTGGATGAAGTCGACGCCCGAGCCCACGCTCGCCGGTCCGAGGGTGATGTTGGCATCCACCGAAGACGCCCACAGGTACGGCCCGATCGCGAGGTGCCAGTCGTTCGCCCGCGCTCGGCCAGCCTTGTGCAGCTTGACGGGCGCGGCGAGCACCTCGTCGGCCTCATCGCTGTCGCCGGCCTCATCGCTGTCATCAGCCTCGTCGCGTTCGCGAGCGTACGCGCTCCGGGCGTTCTGGCGGCCCCGGCCGGCGATCCGGGCGGTGGATCGCGTCTCGGTGGCGTCGGCATCGTCGTTGGCTTCGTCGTTGGCATCCTCGTCGCTCACCGAGATCGGCTCGATCGGCGGCGCGACCTTGGCCCGATGTTTCGGCTGCTTCGGCTGGGTCCCCTTCTTCACCTCGCCGTGCCGTCCGCCATGGCGGGCTGGCGCTGCGAGCGCGACCGCTCCGGTGAAGGCGAAGCAGGCGGCGAGCACGAGGTGGCGGGCCGGGTGGCGCATGTCGTGGGCAACTGCAAGCTCGCAGCCACCCCGACACCGTCGGGCTTCGCCAGGATTCGCGAGGCTAGCGGGCGGCTCGAACCACGGCTGTCGACCGCGGGATGCAGCCCTGGGGGGCCCAACCGAACCCACGTAGCTCCACACGCGCGCACCGCGAGGCATACTCGGGAAGCCGCCGTGGACGAGACAGAGTTCGAAGGCACGCTCGTCCTCGAGCAGCTCGCCGAGCTCGGCGTGCTCGACGAGTTCTTCGATGCCGTCGACGCCGACGACGTGCCCCGCGCAGTGGCCCTCATGCGTCGCGCTCGGATCGACGCAGAGACGATCGCGATGGTCGTCCAGAAGATGGAAGCGGCGGACGGGAATCACTGAGATCCGCCGGGCCGACCAGGGCCGACCAGGGCCGACCAGGGCCGACCGGGCCGACCGGGCCGATCAGGGAACCAGCTGGATCACGCCGCAGGCCACACGGCTGCCGGCATTCCCGGTCGGCTGCGTCTGGAAGTCGTCTGCCTTCTCGTGAACGATGAAGCCCTTGCCGACGATCGACGTCGGGCCATCCGCGAGCGTGATGCCCTTCATCACGAACGTCTTGGTCGCCTTGCCATCCTTGCCGGCAGTCAGGTTGCCGAAGTCACCCTCGTGATGCTCCGCGCCATCGGGGCTCCCGTGCTTGTGGCTGCTCGGGTTGAAGTGGCCACCCGCGCTGGTCCCGTCGGGGGCAGAGCAGTCACCCTTCTCGTGCACGTGGTACGCGTGGTCACCGGCCTTGAGGCCCTCGACGGTCGCGATCACCTCGACCCCACCGTCGACCTCCTTGAACTCGATCGTGCCCTTGACCTTCGACTTCGATGCAGGCGCGAGCTCGGCCTTCGCCTGCTTGGGCGCAACGGGCTCGGGCGGGGTCACCGGCGGTGGAGCGGGCTCGGTGACCTTCGTCGACGCGTCGGGCGTCGGCTCGGGCTTCGCGGCCGGCTTGGACTTCGAACCGCACGCCGCGGCGGCGAGGGCGAGGGCGAGCGAGAGGTGCGTGAGCTTCATACGCGGACCTTCCCTCGCGAACGCGCCGCTGGGTGCGCGGGAGGCCAGGAATCGCCAGGATCTCACGGTCTGTCAGTGGGCGTCGAACCAGTCCGGAACCGCGGTCTTGCCTTCCGGCAGCCACTCGTGACCGGCCCCCGGGTGGATCACAGTCTCGACCGCGAAGCCCTCGGCACCGAGCTTGTCGCGGTACGGGGTCATCGATGAGATCGGGACGGTGCGGTCCTGATCGCCGTGCAGGAACAGCGTGGGTGGATGGTTCGACGGCAGCGCGGGCACGGTGCACGTGGCGCCGCACGTGGCGTACGAGCCCGAGGCCACGGCGAGCGCGCGAAACGTCCCCGCGTAGCTCACGGCCATCCGGCTCGCCATGAAGCCGCCGCTCGAGATCCCCATCGCGTAGCGCCGCGCCGGATCGAGCGGTCCGAACACACCGGTCGGGGTCGCCGTGATCAGCTGGGTGACGAACACATCGTCGTCACAGCCGGTCCAGTTCGTCGCGTACGGGGGCACGTTGCTCTGCCAGTACAGGCTGCCGTTGCTCTGCGCATCGGGCGCCACCACGGCATAGCCGCGATCGAGCAGGGCCTTGATGGTGGACGTCAGCTCGTACTGCCCAAACGAATCCGTGGGGCTCGCCGAGAAGGCGCGCGAGCCCGGGATGAAGGAGCCCTGATAGAACACGACGAGCGGCCAACCTGCGACCGGAGCCGTGGCGTTCGGGACCTCGTAGGTGACGGTGCGGCCGCCGATCTCGACGGTGTGGCTCGAGCGCGTGAGTTGCATCCCGGACACCGCGCAGCGCGAGACCGCGGACGATGGCGGGCCATCGGTCGTGCCGCTGGCATCCGTCGCCGGCGGCTCCTGGGTGGTGCCGCCACACAGGTTGCGCGGCTCGGTCAGCAGCCCGCTACTCGGGGATGTCCGCCACGTGCGGCACCTGGTTGAGCGCCACCGGTCGGGTCTTGCGCGTGGTGCGGATATTGAGCAACTCGACGAACACGCTGAACCCCATCGCGCCGTAGATGTACCCCTTCGGGATGTGCGCGCCGAACCCCTCGGCGACCAGCACGACACCGATCATCAGCAGGAACGACAGCGCGAGCACCTTGACCGATGGGTGGCGCTCGACGAATTCGCTGATCCCTTTCCCGAGCACGAGCATCACCACGAGCGCGATCACGTTCGCGGCGACCATCACGCTGATGAACTCGGTCATCCCGACGGCGGTGATCACGCTGTCGATCGAGAACACCATGTCGAGCACGACGATCTGTGCGATCACCGCGACGAACGTGGCACCGCCCTTCGCGGTCGCGGCGTCGCCCTCGGCCGCCTCCAGCTTGTGATGGATCTCCTTGGTCGCCTTGTAGATCAGGAACAGCCCACCGCCGAGCAAGATCAACGCCTTCCCCGAGAAGCCTTGGCCCGCGACCTCGAACAGCGGCCGATCGAGCCTGACGATCCAGGAGATCGTGGCGAGCAGGCCGAGCCGCGACACGAACGCACCGGCGAGTCCCATCTTGCGCGCGCGCTCGCGCTGCGCCACCGGCAACCGCCCCGAAAGGATCGCGATGAAGATGATGTTGTCGACCCCGAGGACGATCTCGAGGGCGGTCAACGTCGCGAGGCTCAGCCAGGCCTCGGGTGAAGAGAGCAGCTCGACCATGCAGCAGTGTGGCCGATTGCGCGCCGCGGGCACGCCCCGCGAGGTCGTTTGGTCATGCGATCCGACGCGATCGATGTGCGAGACTCAGGACGTGCGCCACACGCAAGCCGCCCAGGCACTGGACAGTGGCCAAGTCCCGACGCTGATCCACCTCCCGTACTCGCCGTGGTCCGAGCGAGCGCGGTGGGCGCTCGACGCACGCGGCATCACGTACGCGCGACGGCACTATCAGCCCCTGCTCGGCGAGCCAGCACTACGGTGGCGGCTCGGCCGATGGAGAGGACCGGTCTCGGTGCCCGTGCTGCTCACCGACCAGGGGGCGATCGCGGACTCGTGGGAAATCGCGCGCTGGGCCGATGCCCGCGGCACAGGTCCGGTGTTGGTTCCCGCGGCCGCGATCTCGGAGCTCGAGCACTGGATCGAGCGCAGCCAGCGCGGGATGGCGGCAGGCCGGATGCTGTCCCTGCGTCGGGTGCTGGAGGTACCGGCCGCGCTCGACGAGCTGACGCCGCCGTTCGCCCGCTCACTCGGCACGCTCGGACGATCGATGATCCGCGCGGGGGTGCGACGGACGCTGCGCAAGTACGCACCGCCGCGCGACACGGAGGACCATCGGAGCGTCCTGTGCAGCGTGCTCGACGAGCTCCGGACGGCGCTTCGCGGACCGACGTTGCTCGATACATTCAGCTACGCCGACATCACGATGGCGCAGGTGCTGGTGTTCGTTCACCCGCCCGATCCAACGTTCCTGCGATCGGGTCCGATCAATCGCTCGCTGTTCGGGGATCCCGAGCTCGTGAAGCGCTACGGCGATCTGGTGGCCTGGCGTGACGACCTGTACGCACGCCACCGCCTCGGCGTCGTTACTTGAGCTTCACCCACGGCGTCAGCTGGCTGGCATCCGGCGGCGGCTCGTTGACCGCCCCGCTTCCAGAACCCGAGCCCGAGCCCGAGCCCGAGCCCGAGCCCGAGCCACGCGCGCGCCGCGGCTTCTCGAACAATGCGTTCTCGTCCACCGTCGACGAGGTCCCGAGCGTGACGCTGTGCGAGCTGGAGAACGCCTCGCCCACCAGCGCCGCGGCGAACGCGGCGATGGTCTCCGCGTTGCGCTCCTTCTTCGTCATGCCCTTGCGGTGCTCGGGCCCGGCGGTCTCGTGCGACTGATCGAGCACGGCATCACGCTTCTCCGGACCCGGCGGGAGCTCGGAGAGCTTCGGGATCACGGCTGGCTTGGTTCCATCGAGCACGCCAGCGAAGCAGCCAGCAACGACCCCGAGGCCGAGCAGGAGGAGCGTGAAGCGCCGCATGGTTCCAGGGTAGCTCACGTTCGTCCCCGGGTCAGCCCCCATCCCAACCACCCGGAACCAAACAGGGTGCCGACGGGCGTGAGAGGGCTGTGAGGTGCGTGGCGCGTGCAACGCCCTACCCTGCAGAGATGCGCACCTTCCTGATCGCCCTCGCCTCCATCGCGTGTCTGTCCTCCGCCGCGCTCGCGAGCCCCGACTACCAGTGCAAGGACAACCGCGTCGAAAAGGGCAGCCTCACCAAGTTCACGATCCGCCGGTCCGGTAGCGACTTCGCGATCGAGAAGAACGGCAGCACCGTCGGCAACGGGGTCAAACGAAACAGCAAGATCGCCGTCGAGGTGAATGGCAGCACCAAGGCCACGATCGAGAACGGCAAGATCGAGAAGAACAGCCTCAGCTGGGGCACGGTCGCCGATGCCCAGCGCGAGTTCGACTGCGATGGCGACGTCGCGGGCACGTTGTGGGTGCTGTTCAAGCTCGGGCTACTGCCCTGAGCCCATCGCAACGGCCGCGCCGTCACTGGCTCACTATGCGAGCGTGAACCAGAACGTGCTGCCGGCGCCCGGCGTGCTCTCCGCCCAGATCTCTCCGCCGTGGGCCTCGACGATACACCGCGAGATATAGAGGCCGAGCCCCACGCCTCGCTGGTCGTTCTTGCCGACCTGCCAGAATCTCTCGAACACGGTTTCGAGCTTGTCGTTCGCGATGCCAATGCCGGTGTCCTGCACCGAGATCCGGATCCGCTGCTCCACGAGCGCGTTCGCGACCACGATGCGGCCGCCGGCGGGTGTGAACTTGATCGCGTTCGTGATCAGGTTCGCGAGGACCTGGATCACGCGATCGTGATCGAAGCTCGCCGGCAGCGCGCCGGAGGCCGAGCTCTCGAGTGAGATCTGCTTGGCCGCCGCCAGCCCCCGAAACATGTCGACGGCCTCATCGATCGTCACCGCGACATCACCGCGCGACCGGGCGACCGAGAGCTTGCCGGCATCGATGCTCGCGACATCGACGAGATCGCCGATCAGCCGGTTCATGCGCGCCGCATAGCGCTGGATCCGGGCGGCGGACTCGCGCGTGTGGGTGCCCTCCTCGGACGCGGGCGCGCGGTCCGCGAGCAAGGTCGTGCTGAGGACGATCCCGCTGAGGAGGTTGCGAAGATCGTGGCTGACGATCCCGAGGAAGTCGTCGCGATGAGCGATGTCTTCATCGGAGCGGATGCGCTCGGTCAGGAGGAAGCGATCGGTCCTCTCGCGCTCGAGGGGCAGGAGCCGCAACAGGGCGAGGACAGTCTCCTCACGCTCTCGCTGCAGGCTGTCGTCTGCGGAGGCGCGCTCCGCGCGAAGTGTCGCATCCTCGCGCACGCGGGCCTCGGCGATGCGTTCTGGAGCGAGGTTCGGCGAGCGCTCGTCAGCCCGCTCGCGCGCTGCAGCGAGCACCTCGTCGGCGGTGTCGCGCGCTCGCTGCAACACCTGGTCGGCGTCACCTTGCACCTCGGACAATGGCACCTGAAGCGCCTCGTCGGCGTTCCGACGTTCGGTGCGAAGACTGTCGTCCGTCTGCTCCCGCTCCGGCGAGGGTCGATTTCCTTCGTCGGGCATCGAGCGACAGGCTACCACCCGACGCCGATCGTCGTCGCGGTTCGCGGTGTGCCAAGTCGCACGCGAGCGCACGCGCACGGTTCCCGCATGACGGGCTCAGCGGGGGACCGCCGCCCACATCTCGGCGAGGCGCTGCGCCGAGACCGGCACGGCGGTCTTCAGCTCGGGAGCGAAGGTCTGCACGCGAAGCTCCTCCACCATCCAACCAAAGGTCTCGAGATCGGCGAGCGACCGGCCCTTGGTGGCGAGCTCGTCGCGTCGGGTCACATAGCTCCGCCAGAACGGGACGACGAGCGTCGCCTTCTGCTGATCTTTCTGCGGATCGTGGGCTTGCCGCTGCAGCCGCACCACGATCGCCTTGAGATACCGAGCGATATGCGCGAGGCGAGCGCTGGAGGTGGTCTGCATCAGCTCCGGCGTCACCAGATGCGCGAGCTGGCTCTGCACATCGTCGTGCACGGTGCGAGGCATGCCGGGCTTGCCGGCGAGGGCCTTCAAGGCCGCGCGCACCTTCTCGAGCTCCGCCGCGAGCTCCGCGGCGAGGCGACCGAGCTGGACCAGCACGGCGGGCAGCTGATCGCGCCCCTCGAACAGCCGCTCGTTGAACGCGCCCTTGCTGCGCGGCACCGCCTCCGGCTCCGTCAGACGGAACGCCTCGTCGAGCGCGCGCAGCACGATCTGACGCCTGA
>JAYVRN010000863.1:0-3091 GCA_043776275.1 Myxococcales bacterium
TCCAGCCGCTTCGCCGCGGCCTCCGAGACATCGATGATCCGCCCCTTGTTGCCGTACGGGCCGCGATCGTTGATCCGGACCTCGACGGCGCGCCCGTTGTGCTTGTTCGTCACCCGCACGCGCGTCCCCATCGGGAGGGTCCGGTGCGCCGCGGTGAGCGCGTTCTTGTCGAACCGCTCACCCGATGCGGTGGGGCCTCCGTGATGGCCGCCGCCGTACCAGGTCGCCTGGCCATCCTGCACACCTGCGGGGAGCTGGCGGACGGGCGTCGCCGTGGAGGTGCGGGTCGGAGCCGCGTGATGCGTACACGCGGCGCTCGCACCGATCAGCACGAGCGCGACGATCCAGACGTGCAGCTGGATCAGCGCACGCACCCAGCACCGAGCTGCCGTCCCGCCTTGTCGAGCGCGACCTTGCGCAGCTGCGCGCCGGTGTCGCCGTCGCCGAGCTGCTTGCGGACGTCCTCGCCGTGGCCGGGCCCGACGATGTCGCGCAGGTAGGCCGTGTGCTGGAAGGTGTCCGAGTGCTCCTTGGTGTGGCACTGGGTGGCGCACAGGTTCTCGGCGGGTGCGCGGAGGATCGACGACGGTCGCTCCTCGCCACCCTTCGCGACGTGGACGGACGCGGGGCCGTGACAGGTCTCGCACTGGATGTCGCGGAGCTTGTCGTTGTTCGCGAGGTTCGATCCGCCCGGCTTCTCCCAGCCTGTGACGTGGCAGCCGATGCAGTCGAAGTCGAACTGCTGACCGCGGTCGACCAGCGTCTTCCAGGCGTGGCTATGGCGCGTGTTCTTCCAGAACACCACCGCATCGCTGTGGCAGTCGTCGCAGCTCTCGCTGCCCACGTAACTCGGGCCGCCCTTCGGATCGGGGGCAGGGCGCCCAGCCGCAGCCTTCACGTTGACCTCGCCGGCGGCGCGGTTGTACGCGGTGACGAAGTTCTGGACCTCGACGTCGCACGCGAGGGCCTTGCCGATCTTCACCTGCTCGAGCGTGAAGTAGCTGCCCTGCGCAGGCTTCTGGAGCGGGTTCGCCGCCAGCGCCGCGCGCTCCGCGACGAACCGATCGCGCTCCTCGTGCTTCGCCTTGACGAACGCTTTATCGGCAGCCGGATCCGCGTCGAACGCCTTCAGGTCCTTGTCGAGCTGACTCACCTGCTTGTCGAGGTACGCGATCTTCTGCGTGGCCGCCGCGAGGCCGCCCGCGTCGACCAGCGGGCCTGCGCCGCGCAGCGTGACCTCGACGCGGGGGATCACCTGGCCGCGGTTGGCGGGGATCACCATCCACGCGTCGCCGACCTTGGTCGCCTCGCTCTCCACGCGATCGGGCTCCGGTGCCGCGAGGCCGAGCCCGGCGACCGCGACATCGACACCGGGCAGATCGCGGAGCAGCTGCACCGCATCCTTCTTCGATGACGCCTGGACCAGCGCGACCACGACCTGTGCACCCTCGCCACGTAGCTTCGCGATCGCCGCCTTGCCCGCGGCCACGGGATCGGTGACGGCAAGGGCAGGCACGGTATCGAGAGCGATCACGCCGAACACGCCGACCTTGGCCCCACCGACCTCGATCACGTGGGGCGCCTCGACCGGATAGGCCGCGCCCTTGGGCAGGTTCACGACCTGGCGGGGGATCCGGAGGTGGTCTGGACCCTTGGAGAGGTCCATCGGACCCAGCCCGACGGCGCCGACCGCGAGCTTCTCCTTATATGTCTTCACCAGCAGATCGGCCTTGAGCTCCTCCTGGGCCGCCAGGTGATCGGGCACCGGGGCCTTGGAATAGAGCAGGGACCCGGCATCGACCACCAGCACCGGTCCGGCCGCCCGCGCGGCCTCGACCAGCTTCGCGGTCCGCGACAGATCGCCCAGCGGGTCGCTGGTGCAGCCACAGGGGCCGATCTGGCCACGAACCTCGGCCAGCGCGATCAGCGTGAAGCCGACTCCGCCGGCTGCGGTCGAGCCGCCGCCTTTTACTTCAGATTTCGAGCAACAAGCCGTGGCAGCGAGCGCCGCCACGAGCCCTAGCCGCCCAGGAAAACGCCGCAGCATGGACCGACCATATAGCACGTTGACTTGGGGGGTATGCCTGGGTAGATTGCCGCGCTCTTAAGGCCCGAAGGATCCCATGTCCGTTGCGATTCGATTTTCTCGTCAGGGTAAGAAGAAGTCCCCGTTCTATCGGATCGTTGCCGCTGACAAGCGCTGCGCCCGCGACGGTCGCTTCATCGAGCTCCTGGGTACCTACCACCCGATCACCAAGACCCTGAAGCTCGATAGCGAGCGCTTCGACAAGTGGGTCAAGGTTGGCGCTCAGCCGAGCGGCACCCTCGCTGCGATCATCCGTCGTACCGCCCGCGCGGCGGCGAAGCCCGCCTGAGATGGCTGGCCCCGAGAACGACGAGGACGATCGCGACGACCGCAATGGCGGCGACGATCGTGGTGGCAATCGGCCGCAGGCGGTGTCTCCGGACGTCGCCGAGCTGATCCGCTACATGGCGGTCAACCTCGTCGACAAGCCCGATGAAGTTCGGGTCGAGCTCGTCGAGGAGCGCCAGGCGAACGTGTACGAGCTCGAGGTCGCGGAAGTGGACCTCGGCAAGGTGATCGGTCGCGGCGGCAAGACCGCCCGCGCCCTGCGCACGGTCGTTCAGGCCTGCGCCCCGCGCTCGCGCAAGCGGACGCTGGTCGAGATCCTCGAATAACCGGTCCTCCCCGATGCGTGGGGATCCGCGGCTCGAGATCGGTGGCATCGCGCGCGCCCATGGCATCCGTGGCGAGGTCGTGGTGCACACCCACGACCCAGACTCCGAGATCCTCGGCGAGGTGACCGAGATCTGGGTCGGCGGTGTCGTGCGCAAGATGCTCGAGGCTCGCGCCACACCGCAGCGCGGCTGGATCGTCCTCCTCGAGGGCGTCGAGACCCGCACCGATGCCGAGCACCTGCGCGGCCAGGTGGTCGAGGTCGAGCGCGAGGCTCTCCAGCTGTCCGATGGCGACGTGCTGCTCGATGACCTGATCGGCTGCAAGGTCGTGCTCGTCGACGGGCGCGAATGGGGCACGATCGCCGCGGTCGAGATGGGCGCCGTCCAGGAC
>JAYVRN010000864.1:0-3090 GCA_043776275.1 Myxococcales bacterium
CGATCAGTACGTCCGCATGCTCGATGCCGCGGTCGCCGAGCTCGGGGGCAAGCCGATCCATTCGGAGATCGATCCCGAGCTCTCGATCGAGACCCCCGGCTTCATCCCCGACGACTACGTCCCGGACCCCGGTCAGCGGCTCGAGCTGTACAAGCGGCTGTCCGCGATCGAGACCGACGATGACCTCCAGGCCGTGATGACCGAGATCGCCGATCGGTACGGCCCCACCCCCGGCGAGGTGATCCTCCTCGGCGAGCTGATGGGCGTGAAGGCGATCGCCCGGGGCGCGGGCGTCCTCGCCCTCGAGATCTCGTCGAGCCGCGTGGCGATCGCCCTGCCCGACTCGACCCCGGTCGCCCGGCTCGTGCTCCAGGCGGGGTGGAAAAAGCTGCCGGATGGCCGGTTCTCGATCGTGCCTCCGTCACCTGGCGGGGCCTCGGGCGCGAGGCGGGCCTTGTTGGACGCTCTGGCTCGTGCTACGTGAACTTGTTGTGATGATTCGGTTTCCCACCGTCGCCCTCCTCACGTGCGCGCTGCTCTGCAGCTGCCAGAAGAAGTCCGACGGCACCAGCGGCTCGCAGCCCGCGAGGGGCCAAGCAGCACCCGGTGGTGGCACCTCGCCACCGCAGAGCGCCGAGGAGCTGAAGGCCGCGCTCGCCAAGATCGATGACGTCACGATCACGCTGGGAGAGTTCCAGGAGCGGATCAACCGGCAGTCGCCGTACATCCGCGCCCGGTACACCTCGCTCGAGCAGAAGAAGGAGTTCCTCGATTCGCTCGTGCGGTTCGAGGTGCTCGCGAAAGAAGCGTACCGCCGCGGCCTCGACAAGGATCCCGAGGTCGTCCGCACGATGAAGCAGGTGATGATCCAGAAGCTGATGCGGGACGAGTTCGACGCCAAGGTCACGGCGGAGACGGTCCCGGACGCCGAGATGAAGGCGTACTACGACGCGAACCTCGCCGAGTACGTCAAGCCCGAGGAGGTCCGCGCCTCGGCGATCATCGTCAAGAACCGCGCGCAGGCTGATCGCGTCGCGCTCGAGGCCAAGGGCGAAGGCGGCAAGACCAACAAGGGCTTCCGCGACCTCGTCATGAAGTACTCCGCTGACGAGGACACCAAGCTCCGCGGCGGTGACCTGCGATACTTCGACACCGCGACCAAGGAGCTGCCCGCAGCGGTGGTGAAGGGCGCGTTCGCGTTGATCAACACGGGCGACGTCTCGGGCGTGCTCGACGCCGGCAACGGCACGTTCTACGTGCTGAAGCAGACCGGGCGCCGCAAGTCGCTGACCAAGTCGTTCGATGACGCGAAGGCCGCGATCCGCAACAAGCTGTTCCGCGAGAACCGGCTGAAGGCGCAGAAGGACTTCGTCGACAAGCTCCGCACCACCTCCAAGGTCGAGATCAACGAGGCCAACCTCGCCAAGGTCCGGATCGACACCTCGATGACCCAGGACGATGGCCACGGCCACGACCTCACCCCACCGTCGATGGGAGGGGCAACCGCACCGCCCCCGCCTCCGCTCGCGCCCACAGACAACCCACTGCCCTCCCCGTGAGTCACATGTTCGTGCGCAAGCTCCAGATCCTCGCGTTGATGCTCGCCCCGGTGCTCGGCCTGGGTGTCGCGGCCGCTGCGCCAGACGACAAAGGCGACAAGGCCGACAAGGCCGACAAGGCCGACAAGAAGCCGACGTCGCCCAATGCGGGCAAGAAGATCGTGTTCGAGCGGGTGGTCGCGGTGATCAACGATTCGATCATCCTCCGCAGCGAGCTCGAGGCGCGCATGGTGCCGGTGGTCGGCGAAGCGCAGCAGATCGCCGATCAGAAGGAGCGCGAGCGCCGGATCGACAAGCTCCGCGGCCAGGTGCTCGACGAGATGGTCAACGAAGAGCTGATCGTCCAGGCCGCCGATGCCGCGAAGATCGAGGTCGAATCGAGCGAGGTCCAGGCCGCGCTCGATGAGATCAAGTCGAGCAACAACCTCGATGACGCCGCCCTCGCCCAGGTGCTCGCGGCTCAGGGCTACACCCTCGGCAACTACAAGACCGATCTCCGCCGCCAGCTGCTCCGCCTCCGCGCGGTCAACCAGCTGGTCGCGCCCAAGGTCTCGGTGACCGACGAGGATATCAAGGCCCGCTACGACGAGATGGCACGGCGCAGCGCGTCGGTCAGCGCGGTCAAGCTGTCCCACATGCTGTTCAAGCTCCCGGAGCACCCCACCGAGCAGCAGCTCGCCGAGGCCAAGGCCCGGGCCGCCAATGCGATCACCCGCGTCAAGGGTGGCGAGGAGTTCGCCAAGGTCGCAGGCGACGTGTCCGAGGATGTCGGGACCAAGGCCACCGGCGGCGAGCTCGGCTGGTTCCAGCGCAACTCGCTGGCCAACCCGGAGTGGGAGCCGATCGTGTTCGCGATGGAGAAGGGCGACGTCCGCGGCCCCGTCACGGGCCCCCAGGGCATGCATGTGTTCTTCGTCAGCGAGGTCAAGAAGTCGGACCTGAAGCCGTTCCCCGAGATGAAGGAACAGCTCAGCCGGGAGCTGCGCCGCCACGAGATGGACAAGCAGACTCAGACCTGGATCGACGAGCTCCGCAAGAAGGCGTACATCGACATCAAGCTGCAGTGAAAAGCTGCGGCCGCCACCACTTCAGGTAGGTGCGAAACGCCGATCGGGGATCCATCCTCTCCAGGTGGACGCGCTTACGCCCTCGACCACCCCGGAGAGCCACAGGCCTTGGGGTACAATGGTTCCGAGGGATCATCGTGGCCGACAATCGCCGTTCATCTACGCGTCATGCCGTCTCCGTCGTCGGCAAGCTGGTGCTCGCGGGTGCGCCGGTCGATTGCACGATCGTGAACCTCTCGCTGGGCGGCGCGCTGATCGCTCAGACCGTTCGGCATCCGATGGGCGCGCGCTGCACGGTGGCGTTCAAGCTGCCCACCATGGACGAGCTGATCGAGGTGGGCGCGGTGGTGCGGTGGTCGGATGAGACCAGCGTCGGGATCCAGTTTGATGGCTTGCGTGCACGTGACGTATGGGCGTTGAACGAGTACTTCAAGCAGCTGCTCGGCGGCTCGTAGCCGCAGGGT
>JAYVRN010000865.1:0-10490 GCA_043776275.1 Myxococcales bacterium
TAGAGGACCGGCGGGTTGTCCTTCGCGTAGTCGACGTCGCGGTAGCGCCACCAGTTGCGGAGCTGCGGCCAGGTGCGGACCGAGAGCAGGGGCTCGTCCTGAGAATCCACGACCACGAACCTGCGATCCTCGGATCTGAGCACGGTGATCCAGTGGCTCCATTCTTCGACGCAGAGGAGCACGGGGGTCTGCTCGCGGAGGTGCTTGACCAGGACCTTGCGCGCCTGCTCGGCATCACTGCGGCGCTCGAGCACGAGGTCGCACTCGAACGCGCGGGCGGCGCGGGCGAGCTGGATCTCGTTGGTCCCCGACCACCAGTGGGTCTTCGCGGTCGTGGAGATCTGGCTGACGTCGACCATCCGGCCGAGCGCCAGCAAGGCATGCTTCAGCGCAAATGGACCGCAGGTCCACTCGTTCGGTTGGGGATAGAAGCCCGGTCCTGTGAGGCCCTCAGCCACGGGGATCGGACTCTAGCACCCGCACAGCTCCGGGCGTCGTCGGCGGGGCCCCGCAAACGCGCCCAAATGCGTACAGATAGACGTGTGGATTCAAGTGGTTGCGCTGGCGTCGGTCCACTGCCAGCGCCGGCCGACCACGATCGCCTCACGGGGATGGGTGGCGATCTGCCGCGCCCACTGGGCCAGGGCGCGGGTGTGTGGCGAGGCCACGGAGGCTTGTTCGATCGCGCCGCACAGGAACGACCGCTGGCGCTCGAAGTTCTCGGGCGACCACGCGATGTCTCCGACGTCCAGATCTCCGCCCAGGCGCCGCGACCGATCTTCGAGCCACACCACCAGCTCGTGCTCCCACCGGCTCTGCGCCAGGGGCCGCGCGGCCGCCGCTGCCTCGCGCAGGATCGCGCCGCCGACCTCGGGCGAGACCAGCAGCTCCGCGGCAGGGCCGAGGCGACGGTTAGAGAACACGACCATCGCGCACACCCTGGCAGGTCTGTCTGACATCCAGGTGATGTCCGGGTGGCGGACAGGTGACGTCTCGACCGGGTTCGAGCCTAGCGCCCGGGGTGGGCGGAGCGTCCCGGCCCGACGATGTCCCGGCGCAGACCGTCGGTGGCGAGCGCGTCGATCAGGCGTGCGCAGGTCAGGCACGGATCGACCGGGTCCCCCTTGTCGAACAGCACGGGAGAGGACTCCGCCGCGATCTGGATCGACGCTGGCCCGAGGTCGTCGAGAGCGTCCCGGAGCGCGGCGCCGGCGAGGGAGCCGCTCGCGAGCCCGTGCCGGGTCTCGACCATGGAGAAGTAGCCGGACAGCGCGGCAGCGAGGGCGCAGACGCCGGGAGGGATGTGGTCCGCGGGCCAGCCGCCGTGGGCGAGGCTGTCGATCCACGCGAGGTAGAACCCGGTGAACGTCCCGTAGCGCGGCGCGCACAGCCCGATCGCACGGGCATCGATCCACACCTCGCCGCGCGCCGCACCGTCGAGCGGGACCACGGCCGCATAGCCGCAGCCGAGGTGACAGATCGGGAGGGCGCGGGTGTACGCCGTGACCTGTGGCGGTGGCTCGACCAGGTGCCGCACGGCTTGCGCGATCGGGAACCAGCCATAGCCGGGACCGGCCCCGCCGCTACCGATCGTGGTGACGAACGTGGCCAGGTCTTCGGGCAGACCATCGGCTAGACCGTCGGGCAGACCCTCGGGGGCGCGCCCGAGGGCCGGCGCGAGGTGGTAGCGGTGCTGGGCGGCACCGAACCGCGTCAGGTTTCGATCGCTCGCCGCGAGCGCTGCGAGGGCCTCACGGACCGTGGTCGCGAGCTCGCTCATCGAGCCCTCGAACCTGGATCTGCCCGATCAATCATGATGTTGGGTGGCAGGCCCCGATGGCGCTGTCAAGACGTTGTACGCTGCCGCCGCGGTGTTCAAGCGGGGCCTTCGTTATGTCGACGAACTGTCCGAGGCGTTCCGCGCCCAGCTGTCCCTGGCGTATCGCGCGAAGGACCTGCTCGGCTATGGCCTCCGCAAGCGGCTGAAAGAGGGCTACACCGCGAAGGACTTCCGCGCCGATCTGTTCGCCGCGCTGGTGGTCGGCCTGGTCGCCCTGCCGCTGTCGATGGCGCTCGCGATCGCCTGCGACGTGCCTCCGCAGCATGGGCTGTACACGGCGATCATCGCCGGGGTGATCTGCGCCCTGCTCGGCGGCACGCGGTTCCAGGTCACGGGCCCGACCGCCGCGTTCGTCGTCATCCTCGTCCCGATCGTCCACAAGTACGGGCTCTCGGGGCTCCTCGTGGCCGGCATGATGGCGGGCGTGATGCTCCTCGCGATGGGGCTCGCGCGCCTGGGGAGGTTGATGCAGTTCGTGCCCCATCCGGTGACCACGGGGCTCACCGCCGGCATCGCGCTGGTGCTCGTGATGCTGCAGCTCAAGGACGCGATGGGGGTCCGTCTGCCTCGCACCAACGGCATGTTCGAGTATGTCAGCGCGCTGGTCGACGCCGCCCCTGGGGTCAACCCGTGGGACGTCGGGATCGCGGTGGTGACGATCTTGCTCCTGCTGATCCTCCCGAAGCTGACGACCAAGGTCCCGGCGCCGCTGATCGCGCTGACCGCGATCTCGCTGATCGTGGTGCTCTGCGATCACGTCATCCCCGGCTTCCACGCCACCACCATCGGCTCGCGGTTCTCGAGCACGGTCGGCGGCGAGCTGGTGCGCGGGATCCCGCCGCTGCCGCCGCTCCCGGTGCTGCCGTGGCACCTCGAGAGTGCCGGCTCCACACTCGGCTTCCAGATGATCCGAGATCTGATGCCCGCGGCGTTCGCGATCGCGATGCTCGGCGCGATCGAATCACTGATGTCGGCCACCGCGTCCGATGGCATGAGCGGCACCACCCACGATCCGAACTCGGAGCTGATCGCGCTCGGGATCGCGAACATCGTGGTCCCGTTCTTCGGCGGCATCGCGGCCACCGGCGCACTCGCCCGCACGGCCACCAACATCCGCGCCGGCGCGCGCTCCCCGATCGCGGCGGCGCTGCAATCCGTGGTGGTCCTCGCTGCGACGATCGCGCTCGCGCCGCTGGTGTCGTACCTGCCGATCGCCGCGCTCGCGGGGCTGTTGATCATCGTCGCCCGGAACATGTCGGAGGCGCGTCACTTCGTGCGGCTGCTGCGGATCGCGCCGCGCGCCGACGTGATGGTGATGCTCACGTGCTTCGTGCTCACGGTCGGCTTCGACCTGGTGATCGCCGTGACGTTCGGCGTGATGCTGGCCGCGCTGATGTTCATGAAGCGGATGGCCGTGCTGACCCGCGCCCAGCTCCAGACCGTGAGCGACACCAAGGTCCCAGTGCCCGCGGGCGTGCGCGTGTACGAGCTCGCGGGCCCGCTGTTCTTCGGCGCCGCGAAGACCGCGATGGAGGCGCTGCACGTCGCCGGTGGTCAGGACCACACGATGATCCTCGCCATGGAGCACGTCCCCACGATGGACTCCACGGGCCTGGTCGCACTCGAATCCGTCCTCGACCGCCTGTTTCGCTCGAAGGTGCAGGTGATCTTCGCAGGCCTGACGCCGGAGGTCGCGGAGCTGCTCGATCGCGCGGGCATCAAGCGCGATCCGGGGCGGCTCGCCTATGCGCCCGATGTCGAGACCGCGATCAGCATGTCGATCGTGCACGCGGCGCGGCTCGCTCGCCCAGCCGACAAGCCCGGGGCGACTTCGGCCGCTACGGGGTGAGCTTGTCGCCGCCCGCGATCCCGATGAAGTAGACGGCGGCACCGGCGATCGCGATCGCGACCAGGAGCACGAGCACCGGGATCCACAGCGGCCACTTGTCGGCCGGCTCGTCGCCCTCGCCCTCGCCCTCGACGTGCGGAGCGGGAGCTGGGCCGTGCGTCGCGAGCGCGAGCTCGATCCCATCGAGGGTCGGCAGCGGCACGCGCTCGAGCGCGGCGAGCGCCCAGGCGGCGGAGGGCGTGCGGTCATCGGGCGCCTTGGTCAGCATCTTCGCCACCAGGGCCTCGAGCTCGGGCGGCATCGAGCGCACGTGGTCCGAGAGCTTGGGTGGCACCTCGTAGATGTGCATCGCCATCGTCTCCCCTCCACCCTCGGCCACGAACGGCGGGCGGCCGGCGAGCAGCTCGAACAGGATGCAGCCCACCGCATAGAGGTCCGCGCGGGCATCGACCTCGACCCCGCCGCGGCACTGCTCGGGCGCCATGTACGCGGGGGTGCCGAGGATCGCGCCGCCCTTGGTCTTGGCCTTCGGCATCACCTGATCGCCGATCAGCTTCGCGATGCCGAAATCGAGGACCTTGACCCGGATGCCGCCGGGGGCCCCGGTGTCGCGGGTCAGGAAGATGTTGTCGGGCTTGAGATCGCGGTGCACCACGCCGATCACGTGAGCGGCGTTGAGCGCGGCGAGCAGCTGCCGGACGATCTCCACCGCGGCCGACGGATCGAGCCGACCGTGGCGCCCGAGGAACCCCGTGAGATCCTCGCCACGGAGCAGCTCCATCGCGATGAACGCCTGATCGTTCGGCAGGCGGCCGTAGTCGAACACCTCGGTGATCCCGACGTGCTTGATCGAGCTGGCGGCCTTGGCCTCCGTGAAGAACCGATCGACGACCACCGGCTCGCGCGTGAACTGCGGGAGCAGGACCTTCACTGCGGCGGGGCTCCCGAGCACCACGTGCTCGGCGCGGTACACGATGCCCATCCCGCCTTCGCCGATCTGGTCGAGGATCTTGTACTTGCCGACGACCCGACCGATCACAGACCCGACACTGTACCCGAAACCGTCCCCGACACCGTCCCCGACACCGTACCCACATGATTCCCCCAAGGGGTGGGCCGACTGATCACCGGGCGGGCGGAGCAGCTTCGAGAATCGCCGCCCCGGCCTGGTCCGAGCACACCAGGATCGCGAACCGCTCGACCTGGTCGAGATCGGTGGTCGAGAGCGTGGCGTAGTCGAACGCGCCACGGAGATCCGTGTAGCCGTCCTTGTAGAACGCGATCCCGCCGCCCTGCTTGCGCGCGTACACCTTCACGTACGTCGCCGGCAGGGCGCCGTGATCCGAGGCACGCGTGACGCGGACCTGGCCCACCTGGTTCGCCACCGTGGTCGCCAGGTCGTTGGCGTAGTGGACCTTGGCCTTGCGCTGCCCGGCGCCCACGGCCTCGACCACCACGTTCTTGCCGCGCAGCGCCGCGGGCCACGGCAGGCGATGCTCGACGGGAGGCTTGTCGAGCAGCTCGCGGTGACCGGGCTCGATGAACGAGAACCGGGACACATCGCTCTGCACGAACGGTTGCCGCGAGAACAGCAGCTCGATGTCCATCTCGAAGAACCGGAGCTCGAGCGATGCCACGTGCTGACTGCGCACCATCACGCCCTCGCGATCGAGCGCGATCTCGAACGTGGGTTGCTTCGCCGCCAGCTCCGCGTGCTGCTGCTCGCGGCTGCGCGGATCGACGATCGCGGGGGCTGCACCATCGACCTCGTCGAGCATCGCGAGCAGCGCGCCGAACCGGTGCCGCCAGCGATCCACGGGGTGTTCGCGCCAGCGGATGGTCAGCTCCCGCGCCTTGCGCAGATCACCCAGGATGCACGCGGCGTAGGCGGCGAGGTAGTCGTGCTGCATGCGGTCCGCGATCGTGTCGGGGGTCACCCGTGCGAGCGCGGCGAACGCGGCCTCGACGCGGTCCTGTGCCATCAGGTACGTCGCCGCCGCGAGGAGATCTTCGGGGGTCGGGCGGGGGCGATGCAGCACCAGATCGAGGAAGCGATCGTACTGGGCCGACAGCCCGTCGTTGAGGATCTTGAGCTTGCTGCCAAGCCGGTGTGCGCGCGCATTGATCAGCGGGGCGAGCTCGAGGTGCTCGTAGCTCCCGAGCTGCTCGGCATCGAGATCCAGCAGCTCGAGCACGGGCCCGGCGGCGAGGAGCTGCGTTCCCAGGCTGCGGAGCCACACGCGGATCCGCGGCGCATCCTGGTGGAGGAGCGCATAGCCCCACAGTGTGGGCGCGAAGAAGTGACGGCGCTCGAGGGCGGTGAGGATCATCTCGTACGCCGCGCGGTCGCGCATCCGCCACGCCACCTTGTCGAGATCGGTCGCGGCGAGGTTCGCCGTCGCGAGGTACGCCACGACATCGGGCGCCGATCCACGCTGTGAGAGGTGCGGCCACGAGCGCGGGTCGGACACCGCACCTCCACTCGTCACCTCGAGGGCCCGGCCCGGCGCCGCTGCCACGATCACACCGCCGCGGCTGACGTGCACCGGGAAGTGCCCCCAGCTCCCTGCCACCGGGAAGTAGAACGAGACCTCGTGACCGTGCGTGCCGTAGGCCTGGAGCACCACGTCCACAGTCTGCGTCGCACGCGCGCCGCCGACCGTGACGCTGCCGCGCGGGATCTGGACGAGCGCGGAGATCCGCTGGCGGGCGCTCGTGGGGTTCGCGATCACCACGCGACACGTGTAGACCACGCCGGTCGCGAACGGCCCCTCGACGTACTTGTCGATCTGCTCGCCGTTGACCCAGTCGTAGCGATCGTCGGGACGGACGTAGCTCATGCCCACGACGAGCGGCGCGCCCACGGTGACCAGCTCGCCGTCCACGAGCTGCGACGAGCCCGCGAGCGCGTTGCTTGCCGCGGTGATCGTCAGGCGCGGCCCTTCGGGCGTGATCGTGTGTGCCGCGGCGACGAACGGGAGATCGGTGACCGCGAGCGCGACCATCGCCTCGGCGAACGATCCGGTGCCGAGCCCGAGCCCGGGGGACAGGAACGGGCCCTTGCGATGCGCGGCGAGATCGCGCCACAGCCGGTTCGGCGTGACCATCGACGGTCCGGACTGCGCCGGGGTGAGGTGCCACCAGTTGTTCTCGGCCCACTCCTGCGTCTTGTCGGCACCGCGGTACATCGGTGCAGGAGCATCCATCTCGCGCGCCTCGAGATCGGCGCTCAGATCGTCGTCGGCCTCGTGCTTGCCGGCCTTCTTCTTGTCGCGAGACATCGTCTTCGCATACGCGCGCGCCGCGGGCGCAGGCGCGGCCATCATCGGTAGGGGCATCGCGCCTCCCGCGGGGCGGCCGGGGCCCGAGGAGCTGGCCCGATCGGCGGCCATCCCGCGCGATTGCTCCGCCACGGCGAAGGCGTCAGACTGGGCCTCGGCGATCTCGTCGTCGCCATCGAGGGTGGAAGCCCCGAGCAGGGCATCGATCAGCCGCGCATCGAGGTTGGGATCGGGCGGGATCACGGCCACCTCATCGGCGAGGATCCTGCCGAGCTGATCGTCCGTGAGGATCCGCTGCGCGAGCAAGGCCCGCTCGATCGTGTTCAGGCGCGCGAGCTCTGCCGGCTCGAGGTAGCGCACGAGATCGGCGCCCAGCAGCCAGTGATCGACGAACGTCTTGACCCGCTTGTGCGCGAGGTACGGCGCGACCACCTGATCGAAGAACGGACGATCCTTGAAGTAGAGGAACAGGTGCAGCTCGTGGCACGCATACTTGCTGTACTGCTCGCGCCGCTCGGCATCGGCGAGCTTGTGCCAGCGGGTGACGAACGCGAACTCGCGGAGCGTCGCGTCCTCGCGCAGCGCCATCAGATAGCCGTGCGCGCGCTCCACGGAGTCCACGAGGTGGACCTTCGCGGTCGCCAGGTCCTCGATCACCAGCTTGCCGCCGGCGGAGAGCGGAGCGATCGCCTTGGTCTGCGTGGCGTGGCGCTCGGGATCGAGCGCGAGCTTGAGCCGGAGGTCGCGTGGATCGAGCGGGAGCTCGGGCAGGGTCACGTGCCGCAGCATCGCGCCTGCCGGATCGTCGACGATCACCACCACCGAGGACGCGCGCCCGAGGTCGGGCAGGGACACGGTGACCTTGCCGTGCTCGTCGGGGACCAGGTTCGCGAGCACCACGGGCGCCGCCGGGAGGAAGTCGTAGCTGACGAATGCCTCGTCGGAGGTCGGCTGTTGCTGGCGCTGCTGCTGGGGGGCGCCGTAGCTGGCCGGTGCTGCCGCGGGCGATGCGCCGAAGGCTCCGCCGACGCGCGCGTGCGCGACATCGGTGGTCGTGGTCCGCCGCGACCACGGGTTGAGCAGCAGACCGGGGCGGTCGAGCAACAGGTTCGGATAGCGCTTGGCGCTGCGCCGATCGAGGATGTAGCGGTACTCGTCACCGAGCTCGCGGCCCGAGACGTACTGTGCGATCCGCGGACGATCCACGCGTCTCGCGACGGCGCGCGGGCCGATCCACGGCAGCTCGAGCAAGGCGGACGAGAATCGGGTGGCGATCACGTGCACGCGTGTGCGCGCGCCCGGCTCCCGCAGCTGGATGTTCAAGCCACCCGCGACGGTGAGCTCCGCGATCGAGGGCGCCGAGCGGGTCAGCTCGCCGACCTCGTCACCGGTGAACGCGACGTTGCGGATCTCGGCGCGCACGTCGAGCACCGTGATCGACACCGCGGGGACGCCCGGGCCTCGCAGCAGGTAGTCGCCGGTGGGCAGGCCCTTGATCACGAGCGTGTCCTCGAGCGCCTCGATCGTGACGCGGGGATGCCGCACCGGCGATCCATTGGTCTCCACGAGTGAGACGCGACGGCTCACCTCGGCGGAGGTCCGGCTCGGGGGAATCGCGACCACGACGTCCTTGCCGGCGCGGGTCTGCATCGTGGTGGCGCCCACGTGATCCTCGATCCACCAGCCCTGCGTGGTGGCGCCGAGCGTGGCGGAGATCCGGGACACCCCGGGCAGCCGGCCGAGCTCGATCCGCCCATGCTCGTCGGTGGCGAGCTCGAGGTTGAGCTGCATGCGCGACCAGCGGTGAACGAGGCTGACGGTCACGGGGCGCTGCGCGCGGGGCTCGCCGGTCTTGCCGAGCGCCGAGACCACGAAGCCAGTCGCCGTGCGTGCGAGCACGAGCGCCTCGATGCTCTCGGTCCGATGGATCGCGCCGACCTCAAAGGTGCGCGAGTCCGCGACCTCCTGCTCGCGCTGCTCGCTGCGCACCTCGATCACGCCGCGAATGGCGACGGTGACGTGCGCCGTGTCCTCACCCATCGGCCATTCGAGCACCGCGGCGTCGTCGTCGTCGAGCTCGAGCGGCTGGGACTTCGTGGTCGCCACGCCCTGGGCATCGGTCAGCGTGACCTCCCAGGTCGCACGCTTGATCACGGCGACCGAGACGGCTGCGCCGGAGATCGTCAGCGAGGGCCGGACGATCGCGCGGGCGGTGCGGCCGGCGGTCAGGCCTTGCCGGTCGAGCAACACCGCGGTCGTGAGCTGATAGGTCTCGCGGTACAGGCCGAGATCCTGAACGGTGGCGATGTCGCCGCAGAACAGCAAGATCGGCGTGCGACCAGGAGACGTGGAGAACGGCACGATGAACGCGCCCTTGTCATCGGGCGTGTACTCGCGGTCGCCGACCCACGCCCGCGCGTCGGGGCGCGGCTGGCCCGCTTCGTCGACGATCGTCACCACATGCCCCGCGGCGCCGAGCCGCATCATCTGCCGCAGGCGGCCCTTGTGGATCACCGCTCGGCTCGACATCCCGTTGCCGATCAGATCGATCACGTAGGTCCCGGGCCGGGCGCACATCGGGAGCTCGATCCGACGCCGCGTGCGCCGCACCGGTGGCTCGCTGAACTTGAGCACCAGCTCGTGGCTCGCCGCGAGGCCATCGAGATCGAGATCGGTGCCGACCTCGCGGCGCTGGTTCTGAAAGTACGCGACCGGGTCGATCCGGAACACTTTGACCACGAGCTCGGGCACATGCTTGACGTCGGCCTCGAGCACCACGGGGTCGTCTTTCCCGAAGCGCAGCGGATTGTGGCGGCACCAGGCGAGATCGATCCGTTCGCGGAGCACCGCGGCGCGGGCCGGACCGAGCGTGAGCGTCGCCTTGTCCGTGTCGCGATCCCCGTAGAGGAGGCGCGCCGTGGCGATCTCGCCATCAAGCCACGCGCGATCGAGGTAGGCCGCGAACTGCTCGGCCTGCTCGATGTTCTGGTGCAGGAGGTCCTTGACGAGCTCCTCGTCGTTGCCGGCGGGCGCGAGGCACGTGACGTTGCGGAAGTCCTGCCCGAGCTGCGCGATGCTGTCGCGGTGCTGGCCGTCGAGCCACTTGCGGGACAGGTAGCCCGCCGCGCGGGGCAGCTGGAGATACGTGGTCAGGAGACGCGTGTCGACGGGAAGGCCGCGACGGCGCCCGGAATCGAGCAGGTGCCACAGCACGTGCGCTTTCAACGAGTTGATCGCGACCGGCAGCTCCGAGAGGAACTTCCAGAGCCCTTCGAGGAACGCGTGCCGGCCATCCCGATCGAGCTCGAGATCGACGAGGGCACGGGGTGGCACCATGCGACGCACCACGGTGGAGACCCAGCCGAGGTGGCCGCGCAGCTCGCGCACGCGGCTCGCGAGGTCATGGAGCTGATCGAGGGTGAGCTGTTCGTGGACCGCGAGCGAACCGAAGCCACCGCTGTTCTTGATCGCGAGATCGTCGGCGACCAGACCCACGAGCTCGGGCTGCGGCGTGTGCGAG
>JAYVRN010000866.1:0-3070 GCA_043776275.1 Myxococcales bacterium
AGCGCGTCCACGATCTGCTGGAGCGGCTCGCTCAGGGCCTCGCGGACCTCCACCGAGGAGATCTTCATGGTCTTGGGAATTCCCGCGACGAGATCGCGACCCTTGATCTCCATCGTCTGGATTTCCGCGGCCGGATACGCCGAGCCGATGGTGATCTTGATGAGCTCGGCCGTGCGCTCACCGACCAGGAGATTGTACTTGCGCTTGATGTATTGGCTGATCGCCTCGTCCATCTTGTCGCCGCCGACGCGCACCGACTTCGAGAACACGACGCCCGCGAGCGAGATCACCGCGACCTCGGTGGTGCCGCCGCCGATGTCGACGATCATGTTGCCGGTCGGCTCGGTGATCGGGAGGCCGCCACCGATCGCGGCGGCCATCGGCTCCTCGATCAGGTAGACCTCGCGCGCCGCCGCGGCCAGGGCCGAATCACGCACGGCGCGCTTCTCGACCTCGGTGATCCCGGAGGGGACACTGACGATCACGCGGGGCCGCACGAGCGTGCGGCGCTGGTGCGCCTTCTGGATGAAGTAGCGCAGCATCGCCTCCGTGACCTCGAAGTCGGCGATCACGCCATCCTTCATGGGACGGATCGCGATGATGTTGCCGGGCGTGCGCCCGAGCATCTCCTTGGCCTCCTTGCCGACCGCGAGGACTTTCTTCGGACCGCCCCCGGAGTTCGCCTGGACCGCGACCACGCTCGGTTCGTTCGCGACGATGCCCCGACCCTTCACGAACGTGAGGGTTGTGGCCGTGCCGAGATCGATGGCCAGGTCGTTGGAAAACATTCCGTAGACCCAATCGAAGAGCATGGTGGGTTCCTAAAAGACGCGCTGCGGCGCGTGCGTGCGAAGGGAGAATCAAAAGCCCCGTCGACCACCTACAACACCGGGAGGTCGTTGAGCCGAGCGGAGTTATCACGCGACTCTCGCCAGGCGCAACACAATCTTGGGCGCCGCTGAATCCGCCTCGGTGACCGCTCCGGATGGTCTGGATGCTTGTACCAAGATCCCGTGGTTGTTAGCGTGCGCCACTTCGTCTAAGAAGCAGGCGGTCCCATGCTCGAACAACTGCGCAAATCAGGCGCGTCCATCGCCATCTACTTGATCTTTGGACTCCTGATCATCATCTTCGTCATCAACTTCGCGCCCAACGCTGGGCAAGGCAAGGGCGGAGGCTGCACCGGCCCTGGCAACAGCGAGATCACGGTGGGCACCGCGAAGACCAGCCTGAGCGCGTACCACGTCGCCTACGCGGCGAATAAGTACAACGGGCGCCAGAAGGTCTATGCCGCGCTCGAGATGCTGATCCGTCGCGAGCTCCTCGCCGACGCCGCATCGGACGCCGGCATCCGGGTCACCAACGATCTCGTCGAGACCGAGATGAAGAAGGGCTACTTCTTCTATGCCGGGTTCCGGATCCCCGACTTCTCGCTCGATCCGCAGGGCGGACCGGTGTTCGTCTCGGAGCACAGCTTCTTTGACCTCGTCGATGGAGAGCAGTTCTTCAACTTCGGCAAGTTCAAAGGCTGGGTCGGGAGCCTGAACGTCTCGGTGGGCAGCTACTACGACGAGCAAGCACGCGCGATGCAGGCGGCGATGATGTCCGAGCTGATCACCGATTCGGTGCGCGTCTCGCGCGACGAGGCGATGACCGACTATCTGTTCGCGCACAACACGGTCTCGTACGACACCGTCACGTTCACGCCCACGGCGTACCGCGATGCGATGCGCGTCGGCGACGCGGATGTCGCGCGGTTCCTCGCGGGGCACGAGGCTGACGTGAAGAAGAAGTACGCGGACGAGGAGCGCACGTACAAGGGCACCAATCCCGCCCTCAAGCTGCGCTCGATCAAGATCGACCTCGCGAAGGCCGAGGCCAAGCCGGCCGAAGCCCCGCCCGTGGATCCGACCACGCCTACCGATCCGACCAAGCCCGCCAAGCCCGCCGATCCCGCGAAGCCGGCCGACGGCGCGACCAAGGGCGCCGATGCGACCAAGCCGGGCGACGCGAAGCCGGCCGTGACGGTCAGCGACGCGAACAAGCCGGGCGGCACGGGTCTCACGGTCACCGAGGTCACCCCGGGCAAGAAGCCCGACGTCGCGACCACCACGCCGGCGAAGGCCGGTGCACCGGCTGCCAAGCCCACCGGGATTCCCGTGGCCGAGGCCAAGGCAAAGCTCGAGGCCGCGCGCACCGCGATCGCCGCGGGCAAGCAGAAGTTCGCCGATGCCGCGAAGCAACTCACCACCGATGACGCGACCAAGTTCAACGGCGGCGACGTTGGCTGGCGCTCCGTCGAGAACGCGGGCCTCGGGGATCCGGCGATCAACGATGCCGTCAAGGCGCTCAAGCCTGGCGAGATGACCGCGGTGGTGATCGGCGAGTCCGCCGCCTACCTCGTGATCGCCGAGGACAAGCGGCAGGGCGACCTTTCGTTCGACCAGGTGAAGTCCGAGATCGCGGCCGAGCTCGCCCGCGCTCTGTGGAGCAAGGAAGCGGCGAAGCGCGCGGCGCTCGACGCCCTTACCAGCGTCCGCGCCGGCACCGCAAAGAACCTCGGCGACATGTTCGAGCGCGGCGTCAACGAGCGCGAGCAGCAGCGCCGCATGGAGCAGATGATCGAGGAGCAGTACGGCCAGCAGCACGGCGCCCTCGAGACTCCGCCGGCACAGGACGTCCCCGCCGCGTGGCGCGCGGATGATCAGGCCACCGGCGGCGGTTCGTCGGGTTCCACCGGCAGCGCGGCTCCCGCCGCGGGCAGCGCGGGCAGCGCGGCTCCGGCCATGGGCAGCGCGGGCAGCGCGGCTCCCGCCGTGGGCAGCGGCAGCGGCAGCGCGCCCGCGACGGAGCCGGCACCGCTCGTAGTCAAGACGCTGGCACCGTCGGCCGACGTGCTCCCGCCGTTCGGCGAGATCAAGAAGCCCAAGGCGATCCCGCAGAGTGGGATCCCGCGCGAGAAGGAGATGCCCGGCCTCGAGGGCATCAAGGACGCGAGCGCGACCCTGTTCGACGAGCTGCAGGCCGGGATGCTCGGCAAGCAGGTCTACGAGACCCCCGAGGGCTTCGT
>JAYVRN010000867.1:0-10429 GCA_043776275.1 Myxococcales bacterium
CGCTCGACGACAAGGATCGCTCGACGTACCACGAGGCGCGGTTTCGCTGCCGGAGGTGCAACGTGGCGCTGATCCAGCGCGATGGGAGCGCGTTGATGCTGGAGGAGGCGATGGCGGCCGGGATCCAGCAGCTCCCTGCGGCGACGGTGGTGGATCGCTCGTGACGCAAGCTGGCGGCGGTTGGCGTATCGTGGCGGCATGACCTGGGAACCCGATGTCACCGTCGTCGGCGGTGGCATGGCCGGCAGCGAAGCGGCCTGGCAGCTCGCCGAGGTCGGGCTGCGGGTCGCGCTGGTCGAGATGAAGCCGTGTGCGATGTCGCCGGCGCACCAGAGCCCGCTGCTCGGCGAGCTGGTGTGCAGCAACTCGCTGCGGAGTGACGATCCGGTGGCGCCGGCGGGCCTGCTCAAGCACGAGCTTCGCCGCTGTGGCTCGATGGTGATCGCCGCTGCCGACCAGCACAAGGTGCCCGCCGGTCAGGCCCTCGCGGTGGAGCGCTTCGGGTTCGCGCGGGCGATCACGCAGCGCCTCGCACTCCACCCGCGGATCCGGATCGAGCGGCGCAGGCTCGATGACCTTCCCTCGGGACCCGTGATCGTCTGCACGGGCCCTCTCACCGAAGGCGCCCTGGGCGAGGTGATCCGCGCGGAGCTCGGCGGCGACCGCATGTACTTCTACGATGCGATCGCGCCGATCGTCGCGGCGGACTCGATCGACTTCGACTTCGCGTTCCGGGCCTCCCGGTGGGGCAGGGATACCGATACGCCGGATCGCGATGCGCCCGAGGAGCGCGCCGCCGGGGGTGATACCGGTGTGGGCGACTATGTGAACTGCCCGCTGAACAAGCTCGAGTACGAGGCGTTCATCGAGGCGGTGAACGGCGGCCGCAAGGTGCTGCCGCACGACTTCGAGGAGCCCAAGTACTTCGAGAGCTGCATGCCGATCGAGGTCATGGCCGAGCGCGGCCCACAGACGCTGCGGTTCGGACCGATGCGGCCGATCGGCCTGCGCGATCCGCGGACCGGGCACCGGCCGTGGGCGGTGCTCCAGCTCCGGCCCGAGAACCGCTACCTGACCGCGTACAACCTCGTCGGGTTCCAGACCCGGCTCGCGTACCCGGAGCAGCAGCGGATCTTCCAGATGATCCCGGCGCTGCATCGCGCCGAGTTCCTCCGCTATGGCTCGATCCATCGCAACACGTACATCGATGCGCCGGCGCGCCTCGGTGCGCGCTTCGAGCTGCTGACTCGCCCGAACGTGCGGTTCGCGGGGCTGCTCACCGGCGTCGAGGGGTACATCGAATCGTGTGCGATGGGCCTCGTGGTGGCGTGGATGCTCGCCGAGGAGCTGACCGGACGCGCGGCCCCACCACCGCCCCCGACCACGATGATGGGTGGCCTCTATCACCACGTCACCGCGCCGCGCGAGGGGACCTACAAGTACGGCCCCACCAACGTGAACTACGGCCTGCTCCCACCGCTGCTGGGCGTGCGGAAGGATCATCGCAAGGAGCGCATGTCCGAGCGGGCGCGCGCGGACCTCGAGACGTGGCTCGGCTCCGTGCGTGTTAACGTCGCGGCGTGAAGCGACTCCTCGGAAAGTTCGCGATCGTGACGGGTGGTTCGAGCGGCATCGGGGCCGCGTGCGCCGAGGCGCTGGCGGCGGAGGGCGCTGCGGTGATGGCGACCGGGCGGCGGTTCGATCACGCCGGTGCGGGGCTCCCGGCGCTCGGGCAGGTGGTCCATGCCGGGCTCGATGTCACCGACGAAGCCGAGGTCGCGCTCCGGTTCGGCGAGCTGCCACAGCTCGATCTCGTGGTGTGCTCGGCGGGGGTGGGGACGTTCGGCCCCGTGATCAACTCGTCGGTGAAAGATCTGCGCGCGATGCTCGAGGTCCACATCGTGGGCACGCTGCTGTGTGCGCGGGAGGCGCTCCGGCGGATGCAGCCGCGGCGCAAGGGCCACATCGTGATCATCGGCTCGCACGCGGCGCACCACGCGTTCACCGATTGTGCGGGCTACACGGCGGCCAAGGCCGGGCAGCTCGGCCTCGCGCGTGTGCTCGCCGAGGAGGCGCGGCCGTATGACATCCGCGTGACGACGCTCCTGCCGGGCGCCACCGATACGCCGATCTGGGACGACCGCCCGGGCTTCGATCGCTCGAAGATGATGAAGCCCGAGGATGTCGCGAGCTTTCTGATCGCGATCGTCGCGCGCCCGGGGATCTCGGTCGAGGAGGTCATCCTGACGCCGCCGGCGGGCGTGCTCTAGGCGAGCGCTTGCCCGGAATTCGGACAGCCTCCTTGATCGACAACCCGCTCCGAATTCGCAGTTTTTCCGCGTGCTCTCGTTCGCCTACCGCCGCTCGTCCGCGATCGAGAGCGTGACGAAGCCGCCCTTGCGCGCGAGGCCCGTCGCCACGCCGACATCGAAGGACAGCGCATGCCCGGTGTCCCCGAGCGGCACCACGAAGCCCGGATCGACGGTCAGGTACAGGTTCGGGCGCACGCCCGGCGCTTCCGAAGCGCTCATCGGATGCACCGTGCCTGCCGCGCCGAGCTCGCCGCCGATCGCGGCGACCTCGCGATCCATGTCCCCGAACGTCTCGCCCTGCGTGAGCGGCACCGCGAGGGCGAGGCCGGTGGCGAGGTACGGCTCGAAGTACGGGTTCGGATAGCTGATGGCCGCGCCGCCGTGCGCCGTGAAGGTCAGCATCCCGGTGTTCAGGATCGACAGCCCGGCGCCGTAGGTGATCGCCACCCAGTCGTGGGCGCGGGGCGTCCCACGTCCGTAGCCACGGAGCGCGAGCATCGAGAGCTTCGTGCTGTCGGCGTCGCCGCGTCCGCCCGTCAGCTCGACGCCGAGCGCCGTGCGGTCCGTCGCCTGGTGCTCGATCCGGACGGCGAGGCCGATGCCTGCACCACCGAGGACCTGGGTGACGTAGCCGAGGATCAGCAGGACCTGCGTCTCGCCCGCGGGATCCGCGGCCGTGGTGGTGTGCATCGGCACCGTGGGCGGCGGAGGCAGGACCTTGCACGCGCCCAGACCCAGGACCGCGCCGACCGCGTAAATAACTCGCGCGCGGCGCGTCGCCGGTGGGATCGTCGGGCGTGGACTGGGATCAGGCGCTCGATGCATTCCGCCGCTACCTTGCCATCGAGCGGAACTATTCGCCCCGTACGGTCGAGGTCTATCTGCGCGACGTGACCGCACTCCGCGCGCACCTCCGCGAGAAGCGTGGCAAGGACGCGCCGCTCGGGCGGCTCTCGTCGGTCGACGTGCGCAGCCAGCTCGCGGCCCTGTTCGGCGAGAACGGGCCCGCGACGATCGGGCGCAAGCTGTCCAGCGTGCGCGCGTTCGCGCGGTTCCTGGTCAAGCGTGGGGTGCTCGCGGGCAACCCGGCCGCCGCGATCCGCGGGCCGAAGAAGGCCAAGGGCCTCCCGCGCGCGCTCGACGTCGACGACGCCAAGCGCCTGATGGAGGCGCCGGGCGCGACGGGGCGCAAGACGGCGCGCCGCCTGTCGATCACCGAAGAGGCGCGGCATGCACTCCTGCGGCTGCGCGACACTGCGATGCTCGAGGTCCTCTACGGGACCGGCCTTCGTGTCTCCGAGGCGTGCGCACTGGATCTCGGCGACATCGATCGCGACCGCTACACCACCCCGATGCTGCTGGTGCGCCACGGCAAGGGTGACAAGCAGCGCCAGGTCCCGCTCGGCAAGCTCGCCGATGTGGCCGTCACCGCGTACCTCCCGGCGCGCAAGGCCCTCGCTGCGAGCGGCGCGGCGCTGTTCGTCAACGCCGGGGGCCAGCGCCTGACGCCGCGCTCCGTGCAGCGCATGGTCAAGCAGTGGTCGATCGCCGGCGGGGTCCACGCCGATGCCACGCCGCATGCCCTGCGCCACTCGTTCGCCACGCACCTGCTCGATGCCGAGGCCGATCTGCGCTCGATCCAGGAGCTGCTCGGCCACGCCAGCCTCGCGTCGACGCAGATCTACACCAAGGTCTCCCTCGACCACCTGATGAAGGTCTACGACGACGCCCACCCGCGAGCGCGGCTGCCGGCGGCGCCGCAGGTTGGGGTTCCCGTGCTACGAACCAAGGTGTGAAGACGCACTCCACGACGATCCTTTCGGTCCGACGCGGGAACACCGTGGTCGTCGCCGGTGACGGACAGGTCACGCTCGGGAACACGGTGGTGAAGGGCGGGGCGCGGAAGGTCCGCAAACTCGGTGAGGGCAGGGCGATCGGCGGCTTCGCCGGCTCGGCCGCCGATGGGATGTCGCTGTTCGAGCGGCTCGACGAGAAGCTCCGCGAGCAGCGCAGCCCCTTGCGGCGGGCGGCAGTGGAGCTCGCGAAGGAGTGGCGGACGGATCGCGCGCTGCGCCGCCTCGAGGCGATGCTGGTGGTGGCCGATGCGGAGGCCACGTTCATCCTGTCCGGATCGGGGGACGTGATCGAACCCGACGATGGCGTGTGTGCGATCGGCTCCGGCGGCACCTACGCGCTCGCCGCGGCCCGCGCACTCAGCCTGCACACCGCGATGTCCGCGCGCGAGATCACCGAGTCCTCGATGCGAATCGCGGCCGACATCTGCATCTACACCAACACGAACCTCACGATCGAGGAGCTGACCTCGTGACCACCCACCTGCTGACGGATGGGGAGCTGACGCCCGCGAAGATCGTCGAGGAGCTCGATCGGTACGTGGTCGGCCAGCGCGATGCCAAGCGAGCCGTGGCCGTGGCGCTGCGCAACCGGTGGCGCCGGCAGCAGGTCGAAGGCGATCTCCGCGACGAGATCGCGCCCAAGAACATCATCATGATCGGACCCACCGGCGTCGGAAAGACGGAGATCGCCCGGCGCCTGGCCCGGCTCGCCCGTGCGCCGTTCCTCAAGGTCGAGGCCAGCAAGTTCACCGAGGTCGGGTACGTCGGCCGCGATGTCGATTCGATCGTCCGCGATCTCGTCGAGGTGGCGGTCAAGCTGGTGCGCGACGAGGAGGCCGCGAAGGTCCGGCCGCGGGCGAAGGACGCCGCCGAGGAGCGGGTCCTCGATCTGCTCCTGCCGCGGCCCGGCGGGCGCGGATTCGCCGAGCGTCCCGGCGAGCCGACTGCCTCGGGATCCCAGGCCAGCGGAGACGCCACGCGCGAGAAGCTCCGCGCGATGTTGCGCGATGGGCGGCTCGATGACCGTGAGGTCGAGGTCGAGCTCACCGACGATTCGAATCCCCTGATGTCCGTGCTCGGTGGCCAGCCCGGGATCGACGAGAACGCGCTGTCTGGGCTGAAGGACATGTTCGGCCAGTTCGGTCGCAAGACGAAGCGGCAGAAGCTCAAGGTGCCGCAGGCGTGGCGCGCGCTGACCGAGCAGGAGGTCGACAAGCTGATCGATCACGAGACCGCCACCCGCGAGGCGGTGCGGCGCGCGGAGAATGCGGGCATCGTGTTCATCGACGAGATCGACAAGATCGCCACCAGCCGCGATCGCGGTGGCGCCGATGTCTCTCGCGAAGGCGTGCAGCGTGATCTGCTGCCGATCGTGGAGGGCTCGACGGTCACCACGAAGTACGGCCCGGTGCGTACGGACCACGTCCTGTTCATCGCCGCCGGTGCGTTCCACATGAGCAAGCCGAGCGACCTGATCCCCGAGATGCAGGGGCGGTTCCCGATCCGCGTCGAGCTCACGCCACTGGTCGCCGAGGACTTCGTGCGGATCCTGACCGAGCCGCAGAACGCGCTGACGCGTCAGTACGCGGCGCTGCTGCAGACCGAGGGCGTGACGATCGAGTGGACGCCGGAGGCCGTGAAGGAGCTCGCGTCGATCGCCGCGGACGTCAACCGCCGCACCAACGACATCGGCGCGCGCCGCCTGCACACGGTGCTCGAGCGGTTGCTCGACGATCTGCTCTACAACGCACCCGACATCGGCACGCAGACCATCCCGATCACGCCGGCCTACGTCCGCGAGCGCCTCGGAGCGCTCGTCGCCGACGAGGACCTCACGCGCTACATCCTGTAGCGCCTGACGGAGGGATCGTTACAGCCTGTAACTACCGTCGCGGAATCGGACTCACCGTCGGAGAACGGTCAGGGGACGTGCCTGGGTTCGCGGAGTTGCCGGCGGCATGCGGTGTGCTCCCCGACGAGGTCATGCGCTCTGGTGCCCCCGTCCTAGCCCTCGTGACCTGCCTGACCCTCGGCGCGTGCGGCGCGTCCCGCACCCCCGGCCGGGTCGCCGGTGGGATCATCACCGCGCTCGGTGGTGCGATGGCCTACGCGAGCGCGACCACGGACACCACGCGGGACAACTTCGGAGATGCGCTCTCGGCGGGCATCCAGGCGGACATGGGCGCGTTGCTCGGCGGGATGATCGTGGTCGGTGGTCTGGCTGCCCTGGTCGCGAACGAGCTGCGGTCGACCGAGCAGCACGCCGAGCCCGCGGCGCCGCCGCCGCCGCCGATCGCCCGAGTCGTGCGCACCATTCCGGGCGGCGATCGGTTGCCGGAGCCGCCGACCGCCGATGGTCGCCTCCACCAGCTCACCCTGCAGGCGAGCCTGGCGGCGCGCGCGGGGCAGTGCAGCGCGGTCCGCGTGATCGCCGATCGCGTCGATGACCTCGACACGAGCTACCGCCGCGGTGGCTTCGTCGCCGACGCCGCGATCGCCGGCTGCTTGTAGCTGGCATGGACCCTGCTCGAGTGCTGGGCATGCGTCGCCGCCTCGTCGTGCTCTTCTCGCTCCACGTTGCCATCTTGCCGGGATGTGCCACGCGCAACGGCCGTGCCGCAGGGCTCGCCGCGGGCACGCTGGCGACCTTCGTCGGCGTGGTGCTCACCGCGGACGTGCTGGGGCACCCAACGCCGTGTGATGACTCGATGGCGGGGCAGGACGCGGACCCGTTTTGTCTCGGGCCGGTGGTCGAGGACACGGGGCAACTGTTGCCGCCGATGCTGCTGGCGACGACGGGCGTCGCGGTGCTCATGGCCAGCGCGATCGCCGCGTACGTTCATCGCGACGACCGCGAGGCCTCGCCGCGGCGTTACGATCGCGTTCGCAGCAAAAAACTGAGGTACAAGCTCCTGAATGACGCAGGCAGAGCTCCTCGCCCTCGCTGACCAGGTCTTCATCAAGAACTATCGGCAGCAGCCGATCGTGCTCGAGCGCGGCCTGGGCTGCGAGGTCTGGGACAAGGCGGGCACGCGCTATCTCGACATGACCGCCGGGATCGCGGTCTGCGGTCTCGGGCACAGCCACCCGAAGTTCACGGCGCGCGTCATCGAGCAGCTCGGCCGCCTGGTCCACGTGTCGAACCTGTACTGGAACGAGCAGCAGATCCTCGCGGCGAAGTCGATCGTCGACCGCTCGTTCGCCGACCGCGTGTTGTTCTGTAACTCGGGTGCGGAGGCGAACGAGGGTGCGCTCAAGCTCGCGCGCCGCTATCAGGCGGTGGTGGCCAATGCCCCCGAGCGCACGACCATCGTGTCCACGCATGGCAGCTTCCATGGCCGCTCGTTCGCGACCGTCTCGATCACGGGCCAGCCGAAATATCGCGAGGGCTTCGGGCCGATGGTCGGCCCCGTCGAGTTCATTGCATACGGCGATCTCGAGGCGGCCCAGCGAGCGCTCGGCGGCAAGACCGCGTGTTGCCTGATCCTCGAGCCGATCCAGGCGGAGGGCGGCATCGTGGTTCCAGCACCCGGCTATCTGGCGGGGCTGCGCAAGCTGTGCGACGACACGCAGACCATCCTGATCTTCGACGAGGTGCAGACGGGCATCGGCCGCACCGGGAAGTGGTTCGGGCACCAGCACGACGACGTGGTCCCCGATGTGATGACCCTGGCCAAGGGGCTCGGCGGCGGGATCCCGATCGGCGCGGTCGCGTGCAGCGAGAAGGCGGCGGCCGGCCTCGCCGCCGCGCCCGGCGGCGCGGTCCCGCACGCGTCGACGTTTGGCGGGAACCCGCTGGCGTGTGCCGCGGCGAACGCCGTGTTCGAGATCATCGAAGCCGAGCAGCTCCTCGCGCGGGTCACCGAGTCCGGGGACTACCTCGCGACCCAGCTCGGCAAGCTCGTGACCGAGTTCCCGGGGCACGTCCTCGAGGCGCGTGGCCGCGGACTCCTCCGGGGGATCGCGGTCTCGGGTCAGCCCGCACAGATCACGTCGAAGTGCCGCGAGCGGGGGCTCCTGCTCTCGATCGCCGGCTCGAACGTCGTGCGCTTCGCGCCGCCGTACATCGTCGAGCGCGCGCAGCTCGACGAGGCGATCGGCACCCTCCGAACGGTGCTCGTCGAAGGAGCAGGACGATGAGCCAGCCCACGCCGCGTGGCTTCCTCACGCTCGCCGATATCCCGGTCACCGATTGGCCCGCCGTCTGGGATCGGACGCGGGAGCTCGAGACCCATCGCCTGGCGACCACGTTCGCCGGCAAGACGATCGCCCTCGTGTTCGAGAAGCCCTCGACGCGCACTCGCGTCTCGTTCGAGGTGGCGGCGTACGAGCTCGGCGGCAACTCGGTGGTGCTGTCCACCGACGGCAGCCAGCTCGCGCGTGGCGAGCCGGTGGCGGACACCGCGCGCGTCCTGGCCAGCTACTGCCACGCGATCATGGTGCGGACGTTCGGCCAGGATCGGGTCGCCGCGTTCGCGCGGGCGTCTGCGGTGCCGGTGATCAACGGTCTGTCTGACCAACATCACCCGTGCCAGGTCGCGACCGACCTCTACACGGTGCGCGAGCACTTCGGCCGGATCGACAACCTGCGCTACGCGTGGATCGGCGACGGCAACAACATGGCGCAGTCCTGGCTGGAGGCGGCCGGGATGTTCGGGCTCGATCTCCTGCTCGCGTGCCCGGAGGGCTATGCACCCGATCCCGATCACGTGCGATCCGCCCGGGCGGCGCAGCAGGCGAGCGGCAAGGGCTCGATCGTCCTCACCACCGATCCACGAGAGGCCGCCACCGGGGCGCACGTCCTGTCCACGGACGTGTGGGTCTCGATGGGGCAGACCGACGAGGCGCAGCGTCGGATCGATTTCCAGCGCTACTGCATCGATCCCGCGCTCCTCGCGTGTGCGGCGCCCGACGCGATCGTGCTGCACTGCTTGCCGGCCCACCGGGGCGAGGAGATCAGCGGCGACGTGCTGGATGGCCCGCGTTCGCTCGCGTGGAAGCAGGCCGAGAATCGGCTCCACGTCGCCAAGGCGATCCTCGAATACGTCATGCACCCAACGGTGGTACGCTGAACTCGTGAGCACGGTGCCGGCCGAGATCGCCGGGATTGGACCGACGTCCCTGAAGCTGAGGGTCAGTCCGGGGTTCGATCCGTTGAAGGCTGCTGTGGGGCCGGATGAGTACTTCCTGCTGTCGCGCATCGATGGCTCGCAGTCGCTCCGGCAGGTGCTCCTCGACTCCGGGCTGCCCGTCGAGCGCGCCGTCGCGATCGTCACGCGCTTGCGCTCGATCGGCGCACTCCTCCTGCCCGGCGAGTCCGCCGCGCCGGCGCCGGCGTCAGTCCCGAGCGCACCAGCGCGCCCCGTGGGCCCGCTGCGGTCTGCGCAGGGCACGGATGCACAGCCCCAGGACCTCGCGCACGATCTCCGGCTCGCGAACCCGAGCCACGAGGAGCTGGCTGCCCTCGAAGAGGAGGCCGAGATCGATGACACCGACCGGCGCCGTCTGCTCGCTCTCGAGCGCCTGCTCCTCAAGCAGGACCCGTACATGCTGCTCGGCGTCTCGCAGGGCGCGGATGCGAGGGCGCTCAAGCGCGCATACTTCCTCCTGTCGAAGGAGATCCACCCGGACCGGTACTACGGCAAGAAGCTCGGGAGCTTCGCGGCCCGGATGTCGCGCGTGTTCGAGGAGGTCAGCCGGACCTATGCCCAGCTGACCACGCCGGATCGGGCCCGCGGTAGCGCTGCCCACTCGGCCCTGCGCACGAACGAGCAGCCCCAGACCCCGCAGGAGTACGCCGGAGAGCTGTTCGATCGGGCGTGTCAGCTCGAGGTTGGCGGCGACCACATGGGCGCGATGCGGCTGTTCGCGGCGTGCGTGCGGATGGATCCCCAGATCAAGTTCCTCCGGCGGGCCGCCAGCTGCGCCCTCGCAGCCGGGCAGCCGCGGTCGGCACTCGAATACGCGAAGAAGGCGCACGCGCAGGCGCCCAACGATGTCTCCTCGGCCCGCCTCCTGGCAGGTGCGTTCCGCGCCGCCGGGAAGCTCTCCGATGCCGAGGAGGTGCTGGTGATGGCGATGGCGATGAAGAGCGAGAACGACGTGCTGACCTCCGAGCTACGCAATGACCTCGCCGAGGTCCGTCGCATGCTCGTACCCACCTGAATGGGCCCGTGGCGGGCGGGAGGATCGTAAGGGTGCAGAAGGCCCAATAAATCCGCCCCAAGGCTGGCGATCTTGTTGGAAATGGCGGGAAAATAG
>JAYVRN010000868.1:0-3063 GCA_043776275.1 Myxococcales bacterium
CGATCTGACCTCGCCCGAGCTGCGCGCGCGGGTCACGCCGGAGCTGGTGGAGAAGCAGGTCCGCAAGGGCTCGGACAACAAGCTGATGCCGGCGCTCGAGGGGGCGCTGACCGACGCGCAGATCAAGGCCGTGGCGGCGTACGTGGCGAGCTCGGGGTTCCTCGATCGCCGGTAGGGTCGCAACTCGCCAGCTCGGCGCGGACCAGGGGATCGTCGTCGTGGTGCGCTTCGAGGATCGCGCCTGCGCCGAGCTGCCCGAGCGCCCACACCGCATGGATCCGGATCAACGGAGCGCGCTCGCCGAGCAGGGCGACGAGGGCGGGGATCGCATCCGGTGAGCCGGTGTTGCCGAGGGCGACGGCGACGTTGCGGAGCAGCACCTCGCGCGGCACGCGACGGAGCGCGGTCCGGCGCACGAACTGCCGGAGCTGGTTGGCGCCCTTCGCTGCGAGCGCGACCAGATCGGGGAGGGCGTGCTCGACGGAGCGCGGGGAGAGCCGCGGATCGTGCGGCTCGCCCGCACCCGCGTTGAACGGGCAGACCTCCTGGCAGACATCGCACCCAAACACCCAGGTCCCGATCGCGGCGCGGAGCTCGCGCGGGATCACGCCGTGGTGCTCGATCGTCAGGTACGAGATGCAGCGGCGCGCATCGAGGAGGTAGGCATCGACGAACGCGCCGGTCGGGCATGCGTCGAGGCACGAGCGACAGGTCCCGCAGCGCGGCTTGGGCGCGGCGTCCGGGGCTGTCGGGGCGAGCTCGGCATCGACGAGCAGCTCGCCGAGCACGACATAGCTGCCGGCGCCCGGCGCGATCAGCATGGTGTTCTTCGCGACGAACCCGAGGCCGCCGCGCTCCGCCCACTCGCGCTCGAGCACCGGCGCCGAGTCCACGCACGGGCGGCTCGCGACCGGGCCGCCGAGGGCCTCCGCGAGCCGATCTGCGAGCACCACGAGGCGATCGCGCATCACGAGGTGATAGTCCTCGCCCCGGGCATAGCGGGCGATCCGTCCGCGCACGAGGTGGCCGGCCGGGATCGGATCCGCGCGATCGTAGGCGAGGGCGACCACGATCAGCGCGCGCGCCGAGGCGAGCAGCGTGCGGAGATCCGCGCGGGCGCCGATGTGCTCGGGCGAGGCGAGGTACGCCATCTCGCCGGCATGGCCCTCGGCGAGCCAGCTCGTGTACAGCGCGTGGCGGCGCGGTGCCGCGATCGGGACGATCGCCGCGCGCGTGAACCCGAGCTCGCGTGCGAGCCCCGCGATCACGAGCTTTCAGTGGCCTCGGCGGAGCCTTCGCGATCGTCGTCGGGCGGCGTGGCTGCGAACTGGATCGCGTCGTACGGCACCGTGCAGTCACGCTCGCGCGGCTGCGGGTACTCGACGCGCGTGCCGCGATAGGTCCGCACGATCACGCGATCGTCATCGAGCGCCTCGATGTAGCTCGGGATCAGCGGGACCTTGCCATGACCGCCGGGCGCGTCGAGCACGAGCATCGGGACCGCCATCGAGTTCATCCAGCCACGGAGGCCGCGGTACAGCTCCATCGCGGTCTCGACGGGTGTGCGGAGGTGATCGGTGCCGATCACGGTGTCGCCCTGGAACAGGTAGTACGGGCGGACGCGCGAGCGGAGCAGCCCTCGCATCAGCGCCCGCAGCGACCGCACCGACGAGTTGATCCCGCGGAGCAGCACGGTCTGGTTGCCGACCGGGATCCCCGCATCGACGAGGCGCTCGCACCCGGCGCGCGCCTCGGGCGTGAGCTCCTTGATGTGGTTGAAGTGCGTGTTGATGAACAGCGGGTGGTGCTTGCGCAGCGCGGCCACCAGCTCGGCATCGATCCGCATCGGGCACACCACGGGGAGGCGCGTGCCGATCCGGATCGTCTCGACGTGGGGGATCGCGCGCAGCCGCCCGAGCAGGTGATCGAGCCGGCGCGTGGACAGCAGGAGCGGATCGCCGCCCGAGAGCAGCACGTCGCGGATCCGCGGCGTGCGCGCGATGTAGTCGAGCCCGGCGTCGAGATCCGACGTCGTCGGGGGCTCGTCGCCGCCGACCAGGCGGCGGCGGTTGCAGTGCCGGCAGTAGATGCCGCAGCGATCCACGACGAGGAACAGCACGCGATCGGGATACTTGTGGACGATCGAGGGCGCGGGCATGTGCGAGTCCTCGCCGAGCGGATCGCGCAGCTCCTCCTCGCGGATGTCAGCCTCGAGCGCGCGGGGGATCGCTTGCAGCCGGATCGGGCAGCTCGCGTGATCCGGATCCATGAGGCTCGCGTAGTACGGCGTGAGCCCGACCCGGAACAGCGCCGCCGAGGCCGCGAGCCCCTCGCGCTCCGCGGGGGACAGGTCGACGACGCGCGCGAGCTCGTCGACGTTCGTCAGCATGTGACCGAGCTGCCAGCGCCAGTCATTCCACTGCGCCTCGGGGACGTCGCCACGCCGCAGCGGGGCGGCGGGCGCCAGCGCGGCGGCGGGCGCTAGCGGGGCGAGCGGAAGGTGGCGGACCACGTGGCGTATGTAGCACGGGCTCGGGCCAGCACGTCGACGAGACCGTCGGTGAGCGGCAGCGTCGCGAGCTCGGCATCGTCGACAAACTTCGCGGCCCGCGCATCGTCGCCCGCGGTGGGCGTGAAGTCGCCGATCACGCGCGCGAGGTAATCGAGGATCACGAAGTGGAAGTCATCGCCCATCCGCTCGACCACGCACGCGAGCGGGCCGACCTCGACCACGAGCCCGGTCTCCTCGCGGAGCTCGCGGGCCACACCCTGCGCGAGGGTCTCCTGCCCCTCGAGCCTGCCGCCGGGGACGGTCCACAGTCCGAGCCCTGGCTCCTTGCCGCGCTCGATCAGGAGCACGCGACCGGCCGGATCGAACACGAAGCCCGCGACGGCGACGATCGGCGTCATGGGCGTCGCTTCGCGGGCTTGGCAGGCGTCTTGGTTGGCTTGGTTGGCTTGGTCGGCTTGGTCGGCTTGGTCGGCTTGGTCGGCTTGGTCGGCTTGGTCGGGGGCGCCAGCTTCGTCGGCGCGACCTGGCGGATGGTCGACGCTGAAGGACAG
>JAYVRN010000869.1:0-10395 GCA_043776275.1 Myxococcales bacterium
GGTCCGATCTTCACCACGCCGAGTGGAGGCCGCGCGCGCACCGCGAGCGTGTACGGCTTGTCGAGCACGGCGTTGCCGCCAGCGCCCGCGAGCCCTTCGCAGGTCAGCGTGTAGGCGGCACCGGCGAGGAGCTGCTGCGCGGGCTCGAGCGTGATGTTGGTTCCGGACTCGGCGTTGCCGAACGGCGTCTTGAGCCCGATCGCGCCGGTCAGGCCGAGCAGCTTGCAGTGCTGCGCCACATCGGCGGCGAGCACGGGCTGGTTGAACGAGAGCGGCAGCTTTCCCGCGGGCGCGAGCGAGCTGGCATCCACGCCCCACACGCCCTCCACCGCGAGCGGCCGATGGACGAACGAGAACTGGAAGCCCGAGGTGCGCGCGCCGAGCTCACCGGCGAGCGCGACCTTGTACCGCGTCGACGGTGACAGCGCCTCGGTCGGCTCGATCGAGAGCGTCTGCCGATCCTGCCAGAACCCCTTCCATGCGAACGCCGGCTCGATCCGCAACGTCGACGGATCCGCGGCCTTGCCGACCATCGCCTCGGCGACCACCGGCTGGTCGAACTTGATCTCGACCGCCTCGGCCTTGTCGACCGCACCCTGCGGCGCGAACGACATCACCTGAAGATCGCCCTTCCTGCCACCGCTGCACCCGAGGAGCGTGCCGAGGATCCCGGCGAGCGTGCCAGCGGCGATCGAGTACGAGAGCACCACCTGGCGGCGGCTCAGCCGGGCGGAGGGATCGGGGAACCAGCGAGAGATCGACATTTGGCTCCTGCTCGTGCAGCGCCGATGCCGAAGCTGGAGGTAGCGATCGCGCGGACTTGGCGCACACGTGGTCTCGTGGACACAAAAGCGGAGACACGCAATCGGCCTCCCACGCCGCGGTGCTCGGGAATTCCGCGCGCGGCTCGCGCGTTCAGGGAACTGCGTTCGCCGAGACCTCGCGGAGCGGGGACGGCAGTGCACCGGTCTTCAGCACCTGCACGAGCTCGTCGGCATCCCGCCGCATCGCCGCGGCGTCGGTTCCACCCATCGTGATCGAGGCGCGCCCACCGCGGATCGGGCCGTTGATGATCGGCGCACTCTTGATCGTGCCGTCGAGCAGCGACCGCGGTCACACCATCACGCGATCCGGACGATCACCTCCGGAGCGAGCCGCGGGACCACCACGTGGCGCTCCCCCGCGAACCGCCGGGCCCAGTGCTGCCACATCGCGGTCACCGCGGGAACCGTGCGGCCGTCGATCGCGGCGTGTGCGCAGCGCCAGCCCGCCCGCACCTGATGCGCGTAGCGCTCGGCGACCAGCTCGTCCTCGGCGAGCAAGCTCAGCATGCGCGCGAAGGCGCGGCGGTCGCCCGCGGCGATCTGGCCCTCGATCGCCGCGGTCAGCGCTCGCACGTCGCGCTCACCGAGGGCGATGCGCTGGCGGAGCCGCTGCTTCAACGCGCCGGTGATGGAGCGGAACGGCCCGGGATCGTCGAGGTACCGCACGTCACGCGCCGGCGGCCGAATGTCTGTACGCGTCGCGCTCTCGACCCCGAACGTGCGCCGCACGCCGGCGATCACCGCCCCCACCGTGCTGCCGATCGCGAGCCCGGCGAGCGTCTCGAGCAGGCACTCGAGGACGCGGGCGGCGCTCACGGGATCGTGAACCGCGGGTTCGCTGAGGGTGAGATCCGCGACGGCGCGATCGAGGCGCGAGGTGGTGCACGAGACGTAGAGGTCGATCGGCGGAGGTGCGAGGTGGGGCATGCGCCACCTATCGTCCAGCCCTCGCCGCGGTTGCGTCACCGTCGAGGAATTTTAGATATGGCAGCAGTCATCGGTTCTTGAAGCCTTTGGGTCGTCGATCCGACAAGGCCGTCGACTCGGGACTCTCGGTCGGCCAACGAGGGCCAATGACGGTCATCGCGGGATCGGAGCGAGGTACTATCAGGGGATGCAGTGGGAAGCCGTCATGCGGGTGCTCGCCGCGTTGGAGACGGCAAAGGTCGAGTACGTGGTGATCGGTGGCGTCGCGATCAACTTCCACGGTGTCGCACGCGCGACCGAGGACATCGACGTGTTCATCGCGCCAGAGCCGGAGAATGTGGCCCGCCTGCGCGCCGCGTTGCATTCGGTGTATGACGATCCGTCGATCGACGAGATCACGGCAGAGGACCTGTGCGGTGACTATCCGGCCGTACGATACGTGCCGCCAGGCGACGGTCCTCCGATGGATATCCTGACGCGTTTGGGCGAACGATTTCGGTTCGCCGACGTGGTGGGTGAGCGGTACGCTGTGGATGGTCAGACCGTGACCGTTGCCACGCCCGCCACGCTGTACGAGATGAAGCGAGCCACCGTCAGACCGATCGATCACGCCGATGCCGCCCGGCTCGCCGAGGCGTTCGATCTAGGCAAGGAACCAGCATGACGGTGAAGCGGTATCGCGATGTGGCCGAGATGCCGCCGCCGGAGCGAGGAGATCCAGCGGATCCAGCCACGTACATGCGGATCAGGGACCTCTGGCGGTTTTCGAGCCGGCTGCCGGCCATGTTTCGGCAAGGGGTGTATCGCTATCGCTCGATCGAAGAGAGCCAGGCAGCGCGCGAACGAGCAACGATCGACCGCATGCGGGCCATGCGAGCGGCGCGCACGCGCGGAACCTGAGACACGGCGGCGCTTATTGCGCGGAGGGAGACCGCGGCGATTGCGGGCTGACCACGAATCGGTCGGTTCCGCGCTCGGTCGGGTGTGTTGACCCCGCCACCACGCGGCATGCCGGCGAGCCGATCCGCCAGCGCCAGAAATCACCAGTCGTGTTCATGGGTTGACGGCACCGGATGCTGGCATGCAGCCCGCACATGGACAGCCCACCATGCTCGACACCCGGAAGCTTCGCGGCGCCCTGCTGTTCCTCACGCTGGGGCTCTCGCTCGTCGCGTGCGCCACCGATGACGTCGCGGACGATCAGGGTGATGTCGATGGCGAAGGCAAAGGCGACGCGATCACGAGCTCCGATCCGAATCGGCTGCTCGATACGCCATTCTACTTCTCGGTGCCCAAGACTGCGGTGACCGCGCCGATCGATCGGGCGCGCTACCCGTACCCCACGGTGTGGAACGCCTCGATGCAGGCGAGTGCCGTCGGTCTCCGGGTCGTCGCGATCCAGCAGGGTGCCGGCGTCGCCGCGCACCAGAAGGCGCGCCGCGAGATGGCGACCAAGCTCGCCGCCGCGGGGGTACTCCAGGACGGCGACATCGTGTTGACGTTCCGCCCCGAGCTCGCCGATACGATGGCGTACCCACACATCCAGATGGGGACCACCCACGCGGGCCTGATCTACACGGACGGCGGCGCCGCGTTCAACATCGATTCGCCGCTCGACAACCAGTACGTCGGCCAGTTCGACACCTCGCACTACGCCGGCAACGGCGGAGATGACGCCGGCGTCGACGCGCTCCACATCGTGCGTCCGCGCAAGATGACCGACGCGCGCCGCGTGCAGCTGCGGACCTGGATCAAGACGCTGAAGAGCGGCCTTGGCCGGATCAACGGCGAGCGCCAGCAGGTGAAGTTCCAGTCGGACTACCTGACGCCGAGCTTCGTCAGCGCCGGCATGACCACGCGGCAGACGGTGACCACGCTCGGCAAGATCATCCTCGAGGCCGACACGACGACGAAGCTCCCGATGTTCTGTTCGGAGTTCGCGTGGCACATGCTCGCGCTCTCCAACTGCACCGCCGCGGACATCCGCAGCGCACCCGCCGCGGGCGCCGCCTGCGTGGACGAGGTGTTCGCACCGATGCCGCTCGTGGCACGCACCGCGACCGAGGTCGGTCTCGCCGAGGGGCCGCTGCTCTCGCTGCTCGAGATCCCCGCGCAGATCCGCGCGCCACTCGTGGCCAAGATCTTCGCGACGGGCAACCCCGCGAAGCTGTCGTCGGGTCACCGCGCGGTGAGCGAGCAGGTCGCCCCGCTGATGGGCGCGCTCTCACAGTTCTACACGGCGCGCGCTGGCGGAGCGCCGGTCGAGGCGACCGCTTCAGCCGCCGAGATGCTCGATGCCAACATGCCGCTCAACTACTCGCCGACGACGTTCCTGATCCAGGCGATGGGCCCGCAGGCGACCCGCACGATGGACTACGTGGTCACCGTGGCGTTCGTCAACGCGGCCGGCTACGCCAAGGCGCAGATGCTGGCGTCGCAGCCCGTCCCCTGAGAATCCCGAGGATCGACCGGGGTCTGGCGCTGGCTGAGAGCCGGCTGGGATGGGCGCAGGACCACGGGCGGATGATCGGCGGAGGAGCGCCGAAGGATCATGGGATGACCGCCGGTTGACAGATCGAACGGACGCGCCATCCGTGTAAGGTCAGACGGCATGGTGCGCTCGCTGGCAGCCTTCGCCCTGATGCTCGGCCTGGTTGGCCTGGCGGGGTCGGCGCGCGCGAGTGGGACCGGTCGGGCGATGGGGATGTACCCGACCTCCGTGGGTCCGGCACCGGCCCCGGCGCTGCCGATGCTCGACAGCAAGGTCGAGGTGATCGTGCGCGGGCCGCTGGTCGAGACGGTGGTCACGCAGCGGTTCGCGAACCGCGGAGAGCAGGCGATCGAGGCCACCTATATCTTCCCGCTGCCGCTGGACGCCGCGGTGACCGCGATGTCGATCAAGGCGGGCACGCGGACGATCAAGGCGACGATCGAGAAGCGCGACGACGCACAGCGCCGCTACGAGGCGGCGGTCACGGCCGGCGTGTCCGCCGCGGTCCTCGATCAGGAGCGGCCCGACGTGTTCACGCAGACCGTGGCGGCGATCCCCGCGAAGGGCACCGTCGAGATCGTCCTGCGCTACGACGCGCTGGCCCGTTACGCCGACGGGACCTGGGAGCTCGTGCTGCCGATGGTGGTCGCGCCCCGGTTCGTGCCCGGCACCGTGAGCGGTCGGCCTACGACCGGGACGGGGCGAGCACCGGATACGGATCGCGCACCCGATGCGTCGCGTGTGACGCCCGGGACCGGGCCTTCCGCGGGTGGTCCGACGCAGGTCTCGATTCACTTCGCGGAGAGCGTCACGGGCGTGACGAGCCCTACGCACGAGCTCACCGATGCCAAGGCGCCCGACGTGGCCTTCACCGATCCCGCGTCGGATCACGATGCGGTGATCCGGTGGAACGCGAGTACCGTTTCGGCGGGCTGGGTGGAGCAGGGCGCGCGCAGTGGCTACGCCGCGGTGATCGTCGAGGCGCCGGCGGCGGCGGCTCGCAAGGGCGCCACGCGCATGCTGCTGATCCTCGATCGTGCGGCGACGATGCGCGGGGACGCGACCATCGTTGCCCAGCCGTTCGTGCGGGCGCTGTTCGGCGCGTTGACCACCGCCGACAAGGTCGCTGTGATCGGCAGCGACGCGATCACCTGGAGGTCGCCGGCCGAGGCGCTGAAGGGCGTGGAGCAGGCCTGGACGCGTGCTGGGGCGCCGCTCGATCTGACGCGCGTCCTCGCGACCGCGCGGCCTGAAGGTGCGGCGATCGTCGTGGTGAGCGATGGGTTGGTCGCCGACGACGCGGGCGTGCTCGCCGCAGGGAAGAAGCTCGGTGTCCCGATCCACGTGATCGGCGTTGGGCCTGCGCCTGCGCGTGCGCTCCTCACGCAGCTCGCTGCCTCGACGGGCGGCACGGTGCGGTTCGTGCTCCCGGCCGATGATCTCGCCGCGATCGCTCGCGGGACGGTGGCGGATCTCGCGAGCACGCCGCCGCCGTTGACCGTCAACTGGGGCACCCTCGCGGCGAGCGACGTGGTGCCGGGGATCTTGCCGCGGCTGGGCGCCGGCCAGGCGATCCTCGTGCTCGCACGGGTGAAGCGTGTGCAGACGGCGAACGCGCGTGCGCGCGGCGAGCTGTTCGCGATCGAGACGCTCACGCCGGGCGCCACCGTGGCCGGTGCGACCACGGCCGCAGGTCCGCTCGCGCGACGCTGGGCGCGGATCCGGCTCGACGAGCTGGTGCTGGCTGGCGCCGACGAAGCGACGATCACGCGCCATGCACTCGAGTTCGGCCTGGTCTCGCCGTACACCTCGTTGGTCGCCGTGGGCACTGACGTCGTGGTCGCGGGCGGAACCAAGCGTAGCGTCGCGGTGCCGGTGTCGGTGCCGTCGGGCATGCACTGGAATGACGTCAAGCGCGAGACCTCGGTCGACTTCAACGCGAGCGGCGGCGAGAACCTGAAGACGACCAAGCTCGACCAGGTCGATGCGGAGAAGCCCAAGCCGGCCAAGAAGAAGGGCGAGAAGGCACCCGACAAGATCGTCAAGGACAACGGGGGCGCAGCTCCGAGTGCGCCGCCCGGCGATGACGCGTCCGCGTCCGCGTCCGCGTCCGAGGGTGCTGACGGCGAGGGCGCCACCGACAGCGATGAGGAAGAGGACGGGATATCGCGGCGCAAGCGCAAGGGCGTCGCCACGATGGACGCCCCCGAGCCGATGTCGGAATCGGTGCAGCTCACCGGCACGGCATCGGGCGGGCTGACCCGCGGGCGCAGCAGCGTGCTCGGCCGTGGCCTCCGCGCCTCGTTCGGGCTCGGCGGCGGGCTCGTGCTGCAGGATCAGACGCGACGCGCGCTGATCGCGACCAACCTGCGGTTCGAGGTGGGGCGTGGGCGAACGCTGCTTGGCGCCGAGGGCGCGCTGTGGCTCGTCGACGGCCTCCACGGTCAGGGCCACATCCTCGCCACGTTCGCGCGGCTCGGCCTGGTGCGGTGGCTCGAGCTCGGCCTGGGCCTCGGTGTGCACCTCGGTGACGGCGCAGGTCCGGCGGGCGCGGTGAGCCTCCGGCTACACCTGCCGCCAGCGCCGTGGGTGTCGGCCTACCTCCGCTGGGACGGTGCGCTCCTCACCCAGGACGGGGTGCGCAGCGGGCAGAACACGACGAGCCTCGGCGTCGAGTGGGGCTTCTGATCCCGACGAGGGTGATACAAACGTCCGCGTGCGGCACATCCGTCTGGTCGTCGAGTACGACGGCACTCACCTCTCGGGGTGGCAGCGGCAGGACAACGCGCCGACCGTGCAGCAGCACATCGAAGAAGCGCTCGCGAAGCTGTTGACGCACGAGACGCGGATCAGCGGCGCCTCGCGCACCGATGCGGGCGTGCACGCACGTGGTCAGGTCGCGACCTTCCATACCGAGCGCACGATCCCGCTCCACGGGATTCGCCGTGGGCTCAACTCGATGCTCCCGGATGCGATCGCGATCCGCGACGTCGCCGAGGTCGGCGCGGACTTTCACCCGCGGTTCAGCGCGACCGGAAAGCACTATCGGTACACGCTCTATCGCGGCGTGAATCGATCGCCGCTCTGGCGCTATCGGGCATGGCACCACCCCGAGGCGCTCGACGTGGCCGCGATGCGGGTGGGTGCCGCGGCGCTGTGCGGGGTCCACGACTTCGCGGCGTTCCGTGCCGCCGGCTGCAGCGCTCCGACCACGGTCCGCCGGCTCGAGTCAGTCGATCTCACCGAGCTGCCCGAGGACCTCCTGGTGGTCGACGTGCGGGGCAACGCGTTCCTGCGGAACATGGTGCGGATCCTGGTCGGGACCCTGGTCGATATCGGGACGGCGCGCCTCGACGCAGCGCAAGTCTCTGAGATTATTGCATCCAAGGACCGGACCCGCGCAGGGCTGACAGCCCCGGCGCGCGGCCTCGAGCTGGTCGAGGTGCGCTACGACGGGCGGCGCCCCGGGCGCGCGATCGACGTGTAAGCTGCCATCCTCACAGGCGTTGACCAGGTGTCCGTGGCCTCCGAACCAGCCACCGCAGTCGAGCTCGAAGCCGAGCAAAGGCTCGTGGAGGAGGCCCAGGCGGGCAACCTCGACGCCATGAGACCCATCCTCGAACGCTATGCGCAACCGCTCTACGGCACGGTGATCCTGCCGCGCCTGGGCGACACCGTGTCCGCCGAGGACGTCCTCCGGGACACGCTCGCGACGGCGGTCGAGAAGATCAAGCGGTTCACGTGGCAGGGGAAGTCGATCTATCCGTGGCTACGACAGATCGCGATCAACAAGGTGTTCGACGTCCATCGCCAGTCCAAGCGCTCGCGCCGGCTGGCGGAGGCGCTGTCCCACGAGGTCAAGCTCGAGTCCGATCCAGACAGCCACGCCGATGCGCAGCTGATGGCGGACCAGGAGCAGCGCGCCCATCGCGACCGCATCGACGAGACCATGCAGCAACTCCAGGCCAGGTACCGCACCGCGATCGAGCTACGCTTGATCCAGGAGCTGTCGCGCGAAGAGTGCGCGAAGCGTCTCGCGGTGACGATCGGGACCTTCGACGTGCTGCTGTTCCGAGCGGTTCGCGCGTTTCGCAAGCACTTCGGCGAGCAGGAGACTCCTGATGCCCAGTAACGACGACGACATCCTGACCAGCCCCGTTCCCGAGCCCGACGCGGAGGCGACGCCCTCGGAGCGTGCGCATGCGAAGACGTTCGCGGACATCATCGACAAGACCCTCCTCGGCAAGACGCCGGCGGCGATGTCGGCGGATGATCGTGCGCTGCTCGAGGTGGCCACGGTGATCCGTGCGGCGACCGGGACGATGGAGCTCGCACCCGCCAAGCAGCGATCGCTGGTCGAGGACGCCCTGCGTCAGGCGGTGGGTGGAGTGGCGGCGAACACGAGTGGATCGGTGACGCCGATCGCGCGGGCGCGTGGCCGGCGCTGGGTGCCATGGGCGTTGACGGCGGCGAGCACGGCGGTCGCGGCGGCCGCGGTGATGGTGCTGTGGTTGCGCGCCCCGGTGACCAAGATCGTGCACGAGCCGACCGCGGCGGCGAAGCTGCCCGCGAGCTGGACGTCCCGTCCGACGGATCCGCTGATCGGACCCATCGCGCGTGAGCAGGCGGGCGATGCGAGCTCGCGGATCGACTACATTTTCGCGGATCGCCTCGATGGGTTCCGCGAGCGGCGCCTCAGTGCGCGTGGAGGCAAGCCATGAAGTCCCCTTGGAAGTTGTTCGCGATGGTCTCGCTGCTGGTGAGCGCGATCTCGATCACACTCGTCGCCTGTTCGAACAGCGATCGCGAGCCAAGCCCGCCGTCCCAGACCAAGGTCGCGGACTCGAGCGACGTGATCGACGAGGAGTTGATGGTCGCGCTGGCCCAGGCGAAGAATTTTCATCGCAAGGCCAAGGTCTACATGAGCGATGGCAACCTCGTCGCCGCCACGGCCTCGGTCCGGCAGATCCTGTCCCTGCGCTTCCCCAAGGGTGCCCCCGAGGCAGATGACGTCCGCCTCGATGCGCGGGCGCTGCTCGCGAAGCTCCTGGTCAGCCAGAACCAGCTCGAGGAAGCGATGAGGACGGTCGACGAGGGGCTGGCGCAGAGTCAGCGCGAGAGCTTCTTCGTGGCCAACCTGCACACGGTGCAGGGCGAGATCCACGAGGCGCGCGCGACGCTCGCCGATGGCGAGGGCGAGCCCGGCAAGGCCAAGGCGACCGAGGAGCGGCGCGCGGCGATCGCCTCCTACGATCGCTCGATCCAGATCAACGAGAAGTTGCAGAAGCAGCTGATGGAGGAGCGGTGAGGGCGGCGGCGTACGCGATCGTCACGCTCCTGATCGCGGCGTGCCCCGGCCCGTCGAAGGGGCCGTCCGTGTCCGAGATCCGGATGCAGAAGGAGAACGAGATCACGGCGCTGTGGACCCAGATCCGGGGCTGGCGACGCGAGGCGAAGATGGACGTCGATCCCTCGCCGATCATGATCGCGGCGCCACCGAAGTCCGTGATGGATGCCAAGCGCGTGTGCCCGGAGGCCCATCCCGTGCCTTCGACGTGCGCTGACGTGTGCAGCATTGCGGAGAACATCTGCGACAACGCTGAGCGGATCTGCACGCTCGCCGACGAGCTCGGCAAGCAGGACGACTTCGCACAGGGCAAGTGCACGAGCGCCAAGACCTCGTGCCGCGAGGGCAAGCAGCGGTGCTGTGGCTGCTCCGACAAGGAGCCGTGAGGTGAGGGCCACACCTGTCGCCGCGCTGTTCCTCGGCGGATGTTGTGCCGCCCTGATCGCATGCGCGAGCGGTTCCGCCCGCCACTCCAGCGCCGCCTCGCCGACCACCGCCGGTGGCGCCGATCCGCTCGCCTCCTCGCCCGAGCGTCAGGAGATCGCGCGGCTCGATGCCGAGATCGATGCCGAGCTGGCGCGGCACAACCAACCACCGGCGCCGACGCCTCCGTGTGCCGGCGTGGGCTGCGTCGGCGCCGCGGCGACAGCTGTCGAGATGGGCGTGGGCCCACGCGTCGAGAGCGATCCGAAGACATGCAAGCCCGCACCGAGCGACACCTGCAAGGACAGCTGCACGCTGTCGAACTCGATCTGCACCAACGCCGGGCGGATCTGCGAGCTCGCGAAGAAGCTCGGCGACAACGA
>JAYVRN010000870.1:0-10394 GCA_043776275.1 Myxococcales bacterium
CCGCGCTGCAGAACATGGCGTGTGGTCCGAGGTCGAGACATTCGGCCGTCTGGTGAAGCCAAGGTGCGCCCGCAGAGGCGGTGGCACAATACTGACTTCCCTCACTTCACTATTGTGCCTCGTGCAACAGTCGAGAGACATAGAGGGAATGGACCGCCTCGATGCGATGACCGTGTTCGTCTCGGTGGCCGACCTCCGGGGCTTCGCCCAGGCGGCGAGGCGACACAAGCTCTCGCCCTCGGCGGTCACTCGCCTGATCGCGGGTCTCGAGGATCGGCTCGGCACGCGCCTGCTCCAGCGCACGACCCGCTCGGTCTCGCTGACCGACTCGGGGACCCGGTATCTCGAGAGAGCCCGGCGGATCCTCGCGGATCTCGCGGAGGCCGAGGCGGCCGCGCAATCGGAGCGGACGACCCCGATCGGGCGCTTCGTGGTCGCGGCGCCGTCGGTGTTCGGTCGCGTGCACGTCGCGCCGCTGTTCTGCGCCTACCTTCGCAAGTATCCGGAGGTGGTCGGGGAGCTCACGCTTGGTGACCGGATGGCGAACCTCGTGGACGAGGGGATCGATGCGGCGATCCGGATCGGCGTGCTCGAGGACTCGGGCGCGATCGCGCGCCCCGTTGGCGCCACGCGGCGCGTGGTCGTCGCATCGCCCAGGTACCTCGCCAAGCGGAAGCGTCCTCGTACACCCGACGATCTCGGTGCACATGACCTGATCCAGTTCACGTCGATCAGCCCTACCTCCGAGTGGAAGTTCACCACCGCCAAACGTGATCATCGGATCTCGTTCCAGCCGCGCTACGTGACGAACAGCGCCGATGCGGCGCTCGGGCACGCCGAGCTCGGCGGCGGCCTGACGATGGCGCTCGGCTACCAGGTCGCCGATGCGGTTCGAGCCGGGCGCCTGGTGATCGTTCTCGCGGATCACGAACCACCGCCGCTCCCGATCCAGGTGGTCTACCCGACGACCCGCCTGCTTTCAGCCAAGGTCCGCGCGTTCATCGAGATGATCATGACCACCACCTCCTGGCGCTTCGTCGACCTGTGACGGTCTGGCTCTACGACAGCACGAGGACCTGGTCGTCGACGGGGACCCGATCCCAGTCGAGGATCAGCTCCTCGACCCGGAGCGGCCGCGGCACGTCGATCAGGCGTGCCACGTGCGCCAGCCTCCCGAGGATCTCTGCCGGTGAGAGGCGCGTGCGCAGCTCGGAGTACGGCAGCGAGCCGTGCAGCTTCGAGAGCTTCCCCGTACGATCCGTCTCGAGCAGCAGGAAGTGGTGGCGATAGCGCGGCGTGGGCAGCCCGAGTGCGCGCTGGATCAGCACCTGCGTCGCCGTCGACGCGGCGATGTCCTTGCCGCGGATCACATCCGTGACCTGCGCGCTCGCATCATCGACCACCACCGCGAGGTGATACGCGATCACGCCATCGCGGCGGCGCACGATCGGATCGCCTAGATCATGCGCGGGCGTCTGCGAGAGATCGAGCCCGCCGTCATCCACGAGCTCCACGCGGACGTCATCGAGCCGCAACCGGATCGGCTCGGTCTGCGCCCGCCAGCCGCCCGCGAGCGGGCGACCACGACACGTGTTCTCGTAGGCCCAGCCGCCATCAGGTGCACGGCGTCCACCCGTGCGATCGGCACGGCTGCACGCGCACGGATAGAGCCGTCCCCTGGCCTCGAGCTTGTCGAGCGCCGCCTCGTGGTCCAGCGCGAGCGCGGACTGGAGCACCGTCCCGTCCCAGGTCAAGCCGAGCTCCGCGCACGCCTCCACGAGCTGCGTGGCCCAGCCCGCCCTGACGCGGGTGACATCGAGATCCTCGAGGCGGAGGATCGCCTTGCCTCCCCTGCGCCGCGCCTCGAGCCACACGAGGAGCGCTGACAGCAGCGTCCCCGGGTGAGCCTCCCCCGTGGTGGACGGTGCGAACCGCGTGATCACCCCGCGAGAGTAGCCGCGCGCCGCCGGGCGCGGAAGTCCGCGCGGAAAGCGGTCTACGATGTGGGCCGTGGCAGGACGGTTCAATTTTCGCTGGCGGCAGCTCGTGCACGACCTCGGCACAGGTCTGCTGTTCCGGCCCGCCGTGTTCACCGCCGGTCTCGCGGTGATCGCGCTCGTCCTGATCGAGCTCGAGCGCACCGGCACCCTTCCCCGCTGGGAGACCGGCGGCTGGTTCTTCCGCAACGACCCGGGATCGGCGCAGGCCGTGCTCGGCGCGATCGCTGGCTCGATGATGGCCGTGGTCTCGATCGTGTACTCGGTGCTGGTGGTCGCCCTCTCGCTCGCGTCGGTCCAGTTCTCCCCCCGCATCCTCGGTGGTTTCGTGCGCGACCGAGTCAGTCAGCGAACGCTCGGCGTGTTCATCGGCACGTTCACGTACTGCCTCCTGGTGATGCGGTCGATCAGCTCCGAACCACCGTGGGTGGCCACCTGGGCCGTGGCGTTCGGGTTCCTCCTCGGCCTGACCTGCCTCGGCTTCCTGATCTACTTCATCCATCACATCGCGACCGGCATCCAGGTCAACCACATCGTCGATCGGATCTCCGCGGAGACCGAGGCCGTGATCGATGAGGTCTATCCCGTTCGCACCGCGTCGGTCGCGCCGCCACTCCCCGACGCCGCGGCGTCCGTGGTCGCCGATCGTGCGGGCTACCTGCAGCTCGTGGACCACGAGGGCCTCGCCGCCCTGGCGCGCCGAGACCGGCTCGTCATCCACCTCACCGTCGAGCCCGGTGACTTCGTGGTGCGGGGCGAGGAGCTCGCGCGCATCGTCGGCACGGAGGTCACGCCCGCAGCGGCGCGCGCGTGCGCCGAGACGTTCGATCTCGGGCCGATCCGGACGATGCAGCAGGACGTGGCGTTCGGCCTGCGCCAGCTCGTGGACATCGCCCTCAAGGCGATCTCGCCCGCGGTCAACGATCCGAGCACGGCGACCATCTGTATCGATCGCCTCGGCAGCCTGCTCTCCGAGATCGCTCGGCGGCACCCCAGCGACCTCGTCCTCCGCGACGGCGAGACCACGCTCGTCGTCGCGCCGCAGCCCGCCTTCAGCGAGCTCGCCGACCTCGCGTTCAACCAGCTCCGCCAGTACGGCCGCGGGGATCTCGCGGTCTCGATCCGGCTCGTGCGCGCGATCGAGATGGCCGCGCGCTCGTGCACCGCCGCCGACCGCGCACACCTGGTGCGCCACGCCGAGCTGGTCCGCGATGGCCTGCCGCCCACGTTTCTCGCGGACGACCGTGCGCGCTTCGACGAGGCGTTCCGCGCCGCGGAGCCGGCGCTGTCACGCACCTAGGTGAGCCCCGCGGGACCGAGATCCAGGTGCGCGCAGCAGCCTTCGCGGTGATACGCTGGAGCGTGGCCGTCCTCCGATGAAGTCCATCCCACGCGCCGATGCGATCACCCGAGTCGCCGAGATCGTCGACGTCATCGCCGCGGGAGACCTGGCGTGCATCCCGGTCCGCGGCGCCTACCGGATCATCGCCGACGCCCGATCGGAAGCCGCGATCACCCGGCTCGCCCAGAGCAAGCGACGCGCGCACAACCGCCCGGCCCTGATCCTGGTGGGCGACCTGAAGGCGGCCCATGACATCGTCGATGGCACGATGTGGACCACCACCAAGCGCCTCTCCAAGTCGCTGTGGCCGGGGCCATTGACGTTGCTCCTCCCCCCGAGCGAGCGCCTGCCGACGAAGATCAACCGGCTGCTGACACGCTCCACCGGATCGATCGGGATCCGGGTCCCCGAGGATCCACTGACCACCGCGATCGTCCGTCAGTTCGGCGGGCCCCTCGTCGTGTCGAGCGCGAACCTCGAGAACAAGCCAGGCGCGAGCTCGGCGGCCGCGGTCCGCTCCAGGTTCGCGCGGACCGTCGCGATCTGGGTGGATGCCATGGACATCCCTCCCGAGGCGCCATCGACGTTGATCGAGCTCACCGAGCGCGACTTCAAGATCGTCCGCGAGGGCGCGATCTCGCGCGACGCGATCGCCCTCGCGCTGGCCTGAGCGCTGACCCGGGCCTGCCGCTCGTCAGACGCCGCCGCCGCGTCGCGCCTGGAGCACGGGCTGCGGTTGCCGAACCAGCTCGGCCCAGTACGGGTTGTAGTGGTTCTTCCCCTTGAGGAACGTCCACGACGTGTCGTGCATGGTCGGCCGCGTATCCATGTGGATGAACTGCTCGCTCGGATACCAGCCCACGCCGACCTCGGTGTACTTGGTCCACAGGTAGTCGCGGATCGTCCGCAGCTGGACTCCGCGGATCCGGAAATCGATCGCGCGCCCGTCGCGGTGCGGTGACGTCAGGGATTCGCCGCGCTGCACGCGATAGACGCTGACGAACTCGATCGTCCTGCCCTCGTACATCTCCGCGACGTCGGCGAGCATCATCAGCGATCTGCGCGCGATCGGACGCTCGTGATTGGTCACACGGCAGCGGAACAGGTGGCGGATCTCCTGGGTGGTCGCCTCGTCGCTGTTTCCCAGGTGATCGATCAGCACGGTCGCGCTGACGTGCAGGTTCTCGTCGTAGAGCTTGACCTCCACCGGCGTGGCGGCGCGCGCCTGGTACGCCAGCGTGACCGCATCGAGCGGCATCGGGACGGGGGCGGCCGCGGTGGTCCACCCCGCCATCGCCATCGTCGTGAGCCGGATCTTGAGGACGATCGGCAACATCGCGGCTTCAGGCTCGCACCCTTTCGGGGCCGAACAAACCGAAAAGATCTGTACGGATCTCGGACAGTTCCGCCGCGCCACATTGGTGTACGGTTCGTTCACATGCGCTTCACGGACGAACATCAGCAGCTTCGCCGCACGGTCAAGGACTTCGTCGAGAAGGAGATCAACCCCCACATCGACGATTGGGAGCGCGCGGGTGCCTTCCCGGCGCACGAGCTGTTCAAGAAGGCCGGCAAGCTGGGCCTCCTCGGCATCAACAAGCCCGAGGCCTACGGCGGCATGGGGCTCGATTACTCGTACCAGATGTGTGCCACCGAGGAGCTCGGCAACTGCCGGGGCGGTGCCATCCCGATGGCGCTCGGCGTGCAGACCGACATGGCCACCCCCGCGCTCGCGCGCTGGGGCGCCGACGAGCTCAAGAAGGAGTTCCTCGCGCCCGCGATCAGCGGCGAGGCGGTGACCTCGATCGCCGTCAGCGAGGCCGGCGGCGGCTCGGACGTCGCGGCGATCAAGACCGTCGCGAAGAAGGATGGCAGCGACTACCTGATCACCGGCTCGAAGATGTGGATCACGAACGCGGCGCAGGCCGATTGGCTGTGCCTCCTCGTCAACACGGGCGAGGGCCCGGTCCACCAGAACAAGACCCTCGTGGTCGTGCCCACCAAGCTGAAAGGCGTGGAGATCGGGCCGAAGATCGCGAAGCTCGGCATGCTCGCCTCCGACACCTGCCCGGTGTTCTTCGACAACGTCCGCGTGCCCCAGCGCCACCGGATCGGCGAGGAGGGCATGGGCTTCATGATGCAGATGGTGCAGTTCCAGGAGGAGCGCCTGTGCGGCGCGATCGGCTCCGTGCGCGGCATGGATCGCACGATCGAGGCCACCATCGCGTACTGCCGCGAGCGCGAGACCTTCGGTCAGCCGCTGATCAACAACCAATCGATCCACTTCCGGTTCGCCGAGCTGAAGACCGAGGTCGAGTCGCTGCGCTCGCTCGTCTATCGCGCGGTCGAGGACTACATTGGCGGCGCGGACGTCACGATGATGGCGTCGATGGCCAAGCTCAAGGCGGGGCGCCTGTCGCGTGAGGTGGCGGACTCGTGCCTCCAGTACTGGGGCGGCATGGGCTTCACCTGGGACAATCCCGTCGCGCGCGCGTATCGCGATACCCGCCTGCTCTCGATCGGCGGTGGTGCGGACGAGATCATGCTCGGCATCATCGCGAAGCTGATGGGCATCCTCCCGGGCAAGAAGAAGAAGTAAGCAGCTCGTGCGAGCGGTTGTTGTTGTCGCGCTCGCATGGGCCACCGTGGCCTCTGCGCAGGCGCCTGCGGTCCCGGATGCGCCGCGCCCGCTCGTGGGCGTGTCCGTGCGTGGGCCGTCGAAGCTGACCGATCAGACCGCCGTCTACCTCGCGCATCTCGAGCTCGGCGAACCGATCTCCGCGAAGGACCTCCCGCGGATCACCGAGGCGCTGCTGTCGAGCGAGCTGTTCGAGTCCGTGAGCGTCGGTCTCGAGGACGCGCCCGGCGGCGTGCGCGTGGTGGCGACCCTCGACGACAAGCACTCGTGGGTGATCGCGCCGACCTTGTTCTTGCTGTCGGGTAACCAGGCATTCGGAGTGGGGTTCGCGGAGAACAACTTCCAGGGTCGCAACCAGAAGCTCCTCCTCTACGGGCAGATCGGTACGCGCGAGTCCTTGTTCTTCGGGACGTTCCTGAACCCCTCGATCGCCGGCACCCCGCTGACCTACCGGATCGATCTCTACGCGTATCGGCGCGGCATCACCGAGTACGCGAACCCCACGAACGATGCGCAGGACGCCTCGATCGCCCGGATCACCACCACGGACTATCTCGGGGGCGGCGCTCTCGTGGGCTATCGCGCAGCGTGGTGGCTGACCGCAGATCTGCGATTCCGCGGCGCGTACGTCACGTTCCGCGACACGCACCTCGATGATGCCGCACAGACCCCGACGGTGATCCCCGAGACCGATGGCTGGGATGTCTCGATGCAGCCCCGGCTCACGCTCGACGCACGGCAGCACCGGTACGGCGTCACCTGGGGCCCATACGTCCAGCTGATCCTCGATGCGTCGATCCCCGGCCTCGACGACTATGACTACAGCTCGGTCCTGGTGCGCGCCTACTACGCGTGGCGGTTCTTCGAGGAGCACCAGCTCGAGCTCCGCACCGGTTTCGCGGCCGGCAAGCATCTGCCGCTGCACGAGGAGTTCGCGCTCGGCGGCGCCACGGATCTCCGCGGCTACTCCGTCGACAGGTTTCGCGGCGACGCCCGTGCGTTCGGCCGTCTCGAGTACTCGGTCCCGCTGTTCAAGTGGCGATCGTTCGCGTTCCGCAGCATCGGGTTCTGGGACACCGGCGGGGTGGGCTTCCACAACCCGCGCACGGGTGGAGATCGGCTGTATCTGTCCACGCAGCGCGAGGGCATCGATCGCTGGCGCAACGACGTGGGCCTCGGCCTGCGCATCTACCTCAAGTCGATCGTGCTACCGCTGCTCGGCTTTGATGTCGGCTACGGCATCGAGGGCAAGAGCCCGGCGGTCTACTTCGAGGTCGGGCTCACCGACTTCTGAGCGCGACCGCTCAGCGATTCGAGAACAGCAGCGGGTAGTGGACGACCGCCTTGCCCTTCGGCGGGAACTTGAGCCGCTTGACGTTCGTGATGAGGCAGGTGTTCAGCGCGTCTGACCCGACCGTGCTGCTCGCGACCGAGGCCGCGCCCACGGTGCCGTCGGCGGCGATCTCCATCGTGACGACGAGCTTCCCGGCGATCCCCGGGGAGCGCGTCAGCTCGCGCTCGTAGCAGGCGCGAAACACGCCCGCACGAGACTTGATCACGCGGTCGATCTCGTCTCCGGAGAATCCTCCGAGCTCACCGGACGCTCCGGTGAACACGAGCTTCGGCTGGTTGGGTCCGGCCCCGGTGGCCGTGCCGGTCCCGACGCCCGTGCCCGTCCCGGTCCCGACGCCCGCGCCGGTCCCGACGCCTTCGAACTTCCCAAGGTTGGCCGCGAGATCCGTGTCGACGATCTTGCTCATCACCTTGTCGACGACCTTGCTCATCACCTTGGGGTCGCCCGGGCCGAGCACGCGCGCGAACACCGTGATCCGCAGCGTCGCAACGATCCGCGCCTTGCTCGCGATCACCGCGGTCCGCACGGCCTTGGTGACACACGCCTCGAGGCCTCGATCGTTCGAGCTGGCGGCCTCGGCCCGGATCACCTTGCCGTTCTGGAACACCACCCATGCGAGCAGCTCACCGGCGCCCGTGCAGCGTCGCGCCGCGGTCATGACCGAGGATGCTGCGAACGCAGTGTCGATTTCGGATGCGGTCACGGTCCCGTCGGGATCGAGCACCTGATCGCTCGCGATCTTGAGGCGGCTGTCGTCGGCGATAGCCGGCGCGACGAGGCCGAGGAGCACGAGGCAGGTGACGAGGAGACGCATCCTGGAGACGCTAGGCGACTCCCGCAGGGCGCGCAAGGTCGGCCTTCGGCAGGAGATCAGCGCGCGATCAGCGTCGGAGACTTGGCGCCGTTCGCACAGCCGTAGCCGATGACCCAGCCGTCCTTGGCGGGTGCCTCGAGCGTGACCGAGGTCAGGTAGGTCCACGCGCCGTTGTTGACGTACACGCGCGCGTCGTACTTACCGGCTGGGATCTCGAACGAAGTCAGCTCGGCGTCCTGTGCCGATGGCTTCGCCATGCTCGTGCCATCGCTCGACCGCAGGAAGTCGATGTAGATCTGAGTGCGATAGGGCGAGCGAGCGCCGCATCCGCGACCATCGTTCGCCAGCCGCGCCATGTACTTGCGGGCCTTCGCCGTTGGCGCATCACCCGGCGCCTCGGGCTTGAACGCCACCACGAGCTCGGACTGGTTGCGCGCGCGGACCTCGACCTTGTTGGTCCACGCGGCTCCATCCGGCGCCGTCAGGGTGACCTTCACGAAGCCATCGCTGTTCGGCAGGGCCACGACCTCCGGGACCGTGCCGGTCTTCACGCTGCCATCGGCGAGCTCGACCGAGAGCTTGAACCCCTCGGGTTCGATGACCTTGATCGAGGTCTGCTGGGCGGGCCGGAAGCTGAGCTGCTTGGTCCAGGTCGGTTCGGCGACGGCGGTGGTGGTGAGTGCGACGACGACGATGAGCGAGCGATAGGGGATCATGTCGGGAGGCGTATTCATCGCCCGTGCCCGGTGCGAGTTCAGGACTTGGGCGCGCAGGCCGCACGAAACGCGCCAGCTCCCGGGCAACTCGCGTCAGCGATCGACGCCTCGACCTGCCATGGCTAGTCGGTCTGACGACGCTCGAGACCCAGGTCGAGGGCGCGGCGGGATTGGGCAGTGCTCACGCAGTTCGTGTACGCAGCCGGTGCGTCGCGCACCAGGACCTGCGGACTTGGCGAGCAGATCCGTTGGTCTCGTTGTTGCGCATCGGGTCCGCCATGTCGAATCAGGCCGCCGTTGAGTACACGATCATCCACCATCAGCGCACGGTCGCGCGCGAGCTCGGATCGCTCGCGCGCGAGCGCGAGCGGCAGGTGCCGACGGACCTCGATCCCGTGCGCCGCAGCGAGAACCTGCGGACGTCGGTCGAGGCGGTCCGTGCGGAGATCGAGACCGCACGCATGGTCCTCGAGGCCACCTACCTCACCCAGGTCGAGACCTGGGTGGCCGACACCGAGAACAAGCTGACCGAGCTCGCACTCCTCGCCGAGGCCGTGGAGCTGTTCCGCACCGAGGTCGAGGTCGAGGGCTATGGTGCGATCCGGTTCGCGGACGCACTCGAGGGTGCCGCGCGCAATCTCGAGAGTGACCCGGAGCATGCGACCTGGGCGTGGGATGCCGTGCGTCAGCTCCTGCCGCGGTTTCAGGATCCGCGCCTCGCCGCGATCGAGGAGGTTGCGGTCGTGCTAGCTCGCTACAGGGAGGTCGCGGACAAGGTCGAGGCCGCGCTGCCGGTGCGCCTCGCCCGCCAGCGGGCGGCACCGCTCCTCGACGCCGCGCGGGAGGAGCTCCGGCAGCTCGAGCGCGCCACCGACCGGGCCGACGAGGATCTCGTGATGAGGACCCGCGCGCGCCTGCGGGCAGCGCTGGCGAGGCTCCCGGAACCCTCGGAGCTTCCGGAGGCGGCCGAGCTGTGGGCGAGTGCGAACGCGCTGTTCACGCGATCGGAGGAAGAGCTCGGTGGGCACATCCTGCTGAAGGAGATCGAGGGCGTCGAGCGCGTGATCGAGCCGCTGGCCGAACGCGTCGAGCGCGGGCTGGCGCTCGGCTCGAAGGCTCAGGTGATCGAGCATGCGCCACGGCTGCGCGCTCAGTTCCCTGCGCTCGCACCGTTCCGCATGCATCCACGCGCGCAGCGGCTCGAGGCACGCGTGCGGGCGGCACTCGATCGGATCGGCGCGGAGCTCGGTGCCGACTGCGCCCGCGAGATCGAAGCCTCCGATGCCGTGCCCCAGTTCGCGATCGACCCTGCGGCCGGGACCCGGATCGAGGCGGTGGTGATGCGGCTGAACGAGGCGCTTGCGAACTATCGCGCGAGCCACCTCGAGACCCAGGCGCGGTTCGAGGCCGACGTCGACGTCACGAACGGGACGCCCGAGGCAGCGACCCGCCACGTCGCGAGCGATGTCGAGCAGACGGTCGGTGAGCTCGTCCGCGGTGCGCGCCGGGCCGAGGAGATCGCGGCCGAGCTGG
>JAYVRN010000871.1:0-3060 GCA_043776275.1 Myxococcales bacterium
TCGGTCCCGGCGTACGCGCGACGGCCACCTTGGCGATGGTCCTCCTCGCGGCGTGTAGCCGCACCGACAAGATCGTCAACTACAAGCTCAAGCTGACGAATGCGCCCGTGTGCCCGCCCAACGGTGACCGCGCCGCGGGCAACAACCTCAAGCGGGTCCTCATCGTGAGGGCCGAGACCTCGAGCCAGGCGTACACCCAGTTCTCCTTCCCCGGGCGCAACGATGGCGTCGAGCCGCGCGGCGGCGTCGCCGAGACCCATGCCCAGGTCATGCTCGCGAAGTCCGGGAAGCAGTCCGTGAAGTTCCGGTTCGGCGCCTGCCCCGCGAAGGACAAGCCGGCCGGCAACGTGATCGAGCTCGCATGCGAGGAGTCCGCGGTGCAGTGGTACGCGGAGCAGCAGGTCTCGTTCGATCCGGCCAACATGGTGATCTTCGGCGAGGAGGGCGAGTCCCAGACCACCGTGACCTGGCCGTGGCCCTCGAACGAGCTCGAGTGCTGGACCGGCACGGCCACGGCCTACCCGACCCCGCTCTGATCTCAACGTCGCAGGGCGCGGCCGGCGCGCTTGCGCCTGAGGCGGCGCACCGAGCTCGCATCGCGATAGCCGAGGGCCGCGGCGATCGCGCCGTCCTTCTTCGCGCCATGCTCGAGCGCCTCGGCGGCGAGCTGCTCGGTGCGCGCATTCTCGACGAGCATCCGGAACGTGGTGCCCGCTGTCGCGAGCTTCCGCTGCAAGGTGCGCATCGAGAGCCCGAGGAGCTCGGCCACGTCGTCGGCGCGGCGCCGCGCGGCGGGCAGCGTGCGGAGCGCACGGATCACCGCGGCCGTGATCCCGGTCGACGGAGCGACGGCCTCCACCGCACGGATCGCGGCGGTGCTCAGCACGTCGAACAGCGTCGCATCGGCGGTGCGCAGTGGGGTCTGCAGATCTGCGCGGTCCATCCACAGCTCGTTCTCGGGTGCGTCGAACGTGACCGGGCCACCGAACCAGTCTGAGATCGAGGGATCGCCGCGATGCTGGAACTGCACGGAGTGCACGTGGAGCCGCACGCCGGTGAACGCACGCGCGAGTTGCAGATAGCCGCCGAGGATCGATTCGGCCAGGTGACGCGGCCACCGCCCCACGCCGGGAGACGGAGCTCCCGAGAGCCCGACCCGGTCCTCGCGCTCGAGGAGCACCACCTCGTTGTGAGAGTCCGCGAGGCGCTGCACGCGGAGCAGGCTCCGGGTCGCCGCCTCGAGGTTCGCCGCGTGGGCGCTCGCGTACGACAGGATCCCCACCGCGCGCTCGGCGTGACGCTCGCAGAACCGGATCCCGAACCAAGGATCGGGATGCTCGTCGGTCAGCACCGCCCAGATCCGGATCATGTCCTCGTGCGGGATCATCGGATCGCGCCCGCGGAGTGTCGCCGCCTCCACGAGCCTGCGATCCTCGAGCCAGCCCGTACGACGCCAGTCGGCGGCGAGCTCGTCGAGCATCACACGCGTCCACAGCCCGAGCACCCGCGATCCCGACAGCCGCACCACGCCCGAGCCTACCAGCAGCTGCCCCCGAGAGTCAGCGACGGCTATCGGTTCGCCCGCGTACCGATCTGCTCGCGAAGCGCGGCCTCGCTGGCCCCATCGATCTGGGCCCGGCGCAGCCCGAACAACCACAAGGCAGCCTCGCGATCGGCGGTGTCGACCACGACGAACTCGCTCGACCACCGGAACCTGCGAGCCAGCCGGGCCGCGATCAGGACCTTCGCGAGGGCCGGGCCGACCGGCACATGGGCCTCGCCGTCGAGGTGGATGTGCCCGAGCTCGTGTTCGCCCACGTAGAAGTCGGTGCCGTTGATCTCGGTCTGGGAGCCGATCTCCCAGTGCGCCTGCGCGATCACCCCCGGGAGCTCGGCCACACCGTCGGCCAGGACCTGCGCCGTAGGGATCAGCCGTGGCGGTGGAGCGACCCGTCCCTTGGCCTGCCGCGACATCGTGCGAGGAAGCATCGTGGAAGCGTAGCGGTGAAGCGGCGCGCCGGCCAGCGGCCACGGATCCCACGACACGGCGAGTAGTGGCGCAGACGTCTTGGATCTGGGAACGGTCCCCACGTACGGTGGCGCGCATGTCAGGCGAGAAGACGTCGTTGTACGAAGTGCTGGTCACGATCCTCCTGGGCATCGGCGCCCTCGGCGGAGGCTGGGCCGGATATCAGAGTAGCCAGTGGGGCAGCACCGCCACCGAGAACTACGGCAAGGCCGCGACCACGGCCACCAAGGCTTCGACGGCGTACAACCACGCCGTCGCGGTCGCCACGCGCGATGAGGAGCTCGATCTCAAGGGCAAGGAGCTGATCCTGTCCGCGGCCACGATCGCGGATCCGGTGACCAAGGAGCATCAGCTCGAGGTCGCGAAGTACCTCTACACGCAGCACATGACCAACGAGGGCTACCTCGCGCTTGGCTATCCCGAGAAGTTCCACAGCCGCAACAAGGAGGCCGCGGTCGCGATGCCCGACGACACGCTGCTGCTCGGCGTGGAGACCGATCTCGGCGACAAGTACATGGACAAGTTGCTGGAGCCCGCCGCCGCGAAGTTCGCGGAGGCCGACAAGACGTTCGCCGAGGGCCAGAAGGTCAGCGGAGACTCGACCCAGTTCGGCCTCGATGGCGTGTTCTTCACGATCGCGCTGTTCCTCGGCGGCCTCGCGCTGGTGGTCAAGCACCGCCTCCGTTACGGCTTCATCGTCGCCGGCTACAGCGTCGCGGTGTTCGGCATCGTCAAGCTGTTCAGCTTGCCCTGGTATCACGCCTGAGCGAACGCACTCACGGACTCTGAGGGCCGAGCTCGAGGCGGCCGATCGCCACATCGGGCGCGGCGACGACCGTGGTGCCCGAGCGCGCGCGCATGCCGCCCGAGGGCAGCAGGAACTCCGCCGCGGTGCCGTCGAACACGATGCCCTCGGGGGCCTCCGCACCCGCGACGAGCTCGAGCGTGTACAGCACGCTGCCGGGCGCGAGCGTCGTGTCCGTCGCGCCCTGCTGGGACTGGGCGGTCACGAGGTTGTTCGCGAGCGGCCC
>JAYVRN010000872.1:0-3057 GCA_043776275.1 Myxococcales bacterium
CCATCGCCGCGCGTGCGGCAGGGCCGATCGGGGCCGTGGCGTTGAAGTCCAGGTAGATCCGCGGATTCGTTGACATGACAGCCCGCCTGTCCTCAGATGGGTACCACACGTGGCGGATGACGCCGGCGCGCTCCTCGTTCGATCGGGCCTGGTCACCACCAGCGCTCTCGATGATGCGCGTGCCCGCATGGAGGCCAGTGGCGGCACGATCGGCGAGCAGCTCGTGGTGATCGGGGCCCTGACCGATGATGTGCTGACCGACTTCTATCGGTCCCGCCTCCTGGTACCGCAGGTCAACCCGAACACCCTCGCCCGCCTCCCGATCAAGGTCGTGGCCGCGATCCCGAGCGACATGGCGATCGAGCTGCGTGCGATCCCCGTGGGCCTCGACGCCGAGAACAACCTGACGGTGGCGATGAGCGATCCTTCCGATCGCAACGCGGTCGACGAGATCACGTTCTTCACCGGTGCCTACGTGGTCCGCGCTGTCGCCACCCAGATGCAGATCGCGTGGTGCCTCGCGCACTACTACGGCCACGTCACCGCCCTCGGCCAGCGGCTGATGCAGAGCACCGGATCTGCGGCGCAGGTCTCCGCGCCCGTCGCGCGCACCAAGGGGCTCACCGGTCAGGTCGAGGCGATGCGCCACCGCGGCGTGGCGCCGGTGACGGGGCCCGTCAACCTCGTGCGTCCGCGCAGTGGCGAGATCGTGGTGCCGAGCCAGGCGCCCGACTCCGCGCCCACGCTCGAGACTCCGCCTCCGAGCCCAGAGCCGAACCGTGAGGAGCCGAGCCGCGAGGATCCGATCCGCGCGGTCAGCCAGCCCGAGGTCGTCGACACCGATGGCATCCCGAAGCCGCGTGCGCGCAGCGTCTCGGGCGAGATCCGCGTCCCCGGTCGCCGCGCCCCGTCGATCCGGCCTGCGATGCCGGAGGCCCTCGGCGACGAGGACGAGAGCGGCCCGGTGATCACCGTCGAGGTCCTCGACGCCGAGCTCGACGACGACGCGACGGGGCCCCACAAGCCGGCGCCGGTTCGCAAGCGCAAGGCGAAGTCGGATCCGCCCGAGCTCTACGCCCGCGCAGGTGAGGTGGACATCTCCACGGGGCCCGTCCGCAAGATCGATCTCGAGGAGCCACGGATCATCATCGCGGAGCAGGCGGTGGAGGCGATGGCGGTGACCGAGCGCTCGGGTGAGCTCCGTGCGATCGCACGCCCCGAGCCCTCGGCGGCACCCTCGCGATCGATCGAGATCTCCGACGACACGAGCGCCGCGGTGGTGATCCACGAGCAGCCCGATCGCGGCGAGCCGAGCGATCGCGAGTCACAGCCGATCCTCCTCGACCGTCGTCGTGCCAGCGATCCACCCACCACCGTGACGTCACGCGCGCCGTCGGCGGACGACGACGATGCGGCCAATGACGACGACGTGGTCGTGCTCGAGGCCCGCAAGCCGAGCGGGGCCAAGCAGGTCCGCACCGACAAGCGCACGCAGGTCGGCATCGGCGTGCTGCCCGCCCAGACCACGCGCGCCCACCGCGACACCGAGGCGGGTGCCATCCCCGAGATGGTGGACGACGATCCCACGGGCGCCGAGAACCTCAGCGACGACACCGTGCTCACCGCGCCTGCGCCGCGGGGCGACGACACCTCTGACGAGACGCTGGCCGCGCCTCCCGGCCCCGACGACACCAAGAGCATGCTGGCCGCACCACCGCGACCTTCCGCCCCGCGCGCCGCATCGGCAGCGGGCAGCGAGCGTCGGCGCGCAAACACCGACGTCGACGACCTCGACGAGGACAACGGCCGGACCACGTCGGTGATGTCGGTGATCGAGCTCGACGAGGCGATCCCACAACGGACCTCCGAGGTCGTGCCGGCGCACCTGGCGAGGACCGCGCCGCCCAGGCCCAACGCGAAGCGGATCGATCACGATGAGGTCGACGACGGGTGGGGGCCGCCGGGCACCACGATCCCACCGCCCCTCCTGGGCGCCGTACCGGGTGCTCACGACGACACGGGCCGCGGGCGAATCCCGGTGTCCAACGTCGAGGCGACGCCGCTGATCGTCGCGCCGGCGATCCCGCCCGAGGACGCGCGCTCTGGCGCCGCGCAGACGCCCGCGCGTGCCCTCGAAGAGGCGGCGGAGCGCGCGATCGAGCTGGTCCGCCTGCTCGAGCACGCTCACGAGCGCGACGAGGTCATCGACATCATGATCGACCACCTCTCCGAGACGCATCGGCGCGCAGGGTTCTTCGTGATCAAGCGCGACGAGCTGTCCGTGTTCTCGATCGAGCCGCCTCCCCACATCATGCCGTTCGCCACGCTGCCCCTCGGGCGCGCGTCGACGCTGCAGGATGTGGTCAGGACTCGCCTCCCCTACCGCGGCCCGGTTCCGGACGAGGCAAGCCGCCAGTTCCTGACGATGGTCCTCGGGATCGCCCCGCCCGAGATCTTGCTGGTGCCGATCGCGGTGCGCGAGCGCGTGGTCGGCGTGCTGTTCGCGGAGAATCGGTCGCGGCACACGTTCGACGACCAGCTGGCGTTCGCGTCGCGTGCCGCGGGCATGGCTCTCGAGCGGATCCTGAAGACCAAGCGCGGCTGAGCTCAACGGCCCGCGCGCAGCCGGTAGTCGTACTCGCGTTGCCGGCGCTCCGCGACGTCCTTGAGCTCGGCCCATAACGCCGGGAACGTCCCGGCGAGCTCGTAGAAGTCCCGCGGCGGCAACAGCAGGATCTCGACATCGCCCGCCGCGATCACGTTCGCGATCGCAGGGGCGCGATTCAAGAGCGCCACCTCGCCGATGTACTCGCCCATCGCGATGGTGCCGATCTGGATCATCGCACCGCCGGACCGATCGACGCGGACGTCGAGCCGCCCGCGCGACACGAGGACCAAGGGATGCGCGACGTCGCCCTGGTGGATCACGATCGTGCCATCCGTGACCGCGCGCCGCTGGAATCGCTGGAGGACCGCCGCCCGTCGACCGGTGGGCAGCGGGGCGAAGAACGGCGTGGTCAGGACGGAGCTGGTCGGAGCACGCTGCCGGATCCCCGG
>JAYVRN010000873.1:0-3054 GCA_043776275.1 Myxococcales bacterium
GCGATGTCGACCTCCTTCATGTAGTCCCGGTCGAACGCGTTGATCGCGGCGGTCACGCCCTTGGCGCACGCGCACGCGAGGTAGAGGTCCGCCGGGCGCAGACCCTCGAGGGGATCGGGGCCGAGCTCGGCGGTGACCTGGCGGCCGATGAAGGCCACCACGTCCTTGGCATCGATCGGGAAGTCGGGCCACACCGCTCGGCCCTCGGCGACCAGCGACCACAGACGACGATCGAGGTCGGGGACCGCTTCGAGTGCAGGCCGAACCGCCGCGGGTGCGGCATCGAGAAACGGACGCACCAGGCTCGGCGTGCTCACCGTCACCGATTAGGCCACCCGGGAGGCCAATTGGTCAAACGGAACCCCATCAGCTACGCTTACCCCTCGGGGATGGAGCCTAACCGCAAGGTCCGCAAGCAGGGGCTCGAGCACTTCATCAAGTTCGTGCGCGAGCTGCCCAGCCCATCGCCCCAGGCGATGTTCCAGGCGTTGCACGAGCTGGGCTACCGCGGTCAGGACCACGCCCGCCGGGCGCTGTGCCTCATGGCCTACCGTCACGTGAAGCGGGTCAAGCGGATCTACGTCGACGGCGTCGACCGTGCCGATCTCCCCCGCAAGTCGAACTTTCTGTGTGTGGGGCCGACCGGCTCAGGCAAGACGTTCCTGGTCGAGACCCTGTTCGGCAAGATCCTGAAGCTCCCGACCGCCCTGGTCGACATCACGACCTATTCGGAGACCGGCTACGTGGGCCAGGATCCGTCGACGATCCTGACCCGGCTGCTCCACACCGCGGACGAGAACCCGATGCTCGCCTCGATCGGCATCGTCTGCCTCGACGAGTTCGACAAGATCGCGTCGGGGCAGAACAACGCGATCTTCGCCGGCGCCGGGACCACCAAGGACGTCACCGGCATGGGCGTCCAGCGCGAGCTCTTGAAGATGCTCGAGTCGTCGGAGGTCGTGGTCCCGCTCGACCTCACGCACTCGAGCTATGCGGACCACGTGGTGATGTCGACCGCCGACATCGCGTTCATCGCCGCCGGTGCGTTCTCCGGGTTCCAGCAGATCGCCCATCGTCGGGCGATGCGCGACCAGATCGGCTTTGGCCGGGACCAGGAGGCCAGCGGCGCCGATCCCGATACGATCGCCGTCGAGTTCTCCGCCGAGGAGGTCGAGAACATCGCCAACTTCCAGGCCTACGGCTTTCTCCCCGAGCTGGTGGCCCGATTCACGCGGGTGGTCCCGTTCCGCGCCCTCGACGCCGGCACCCTGAAGGACATCCTGCGCTCCGACGTGGTGTTGCGGATGACCAAGGAGTTCAAGCTCGAGGGCTTCGAGCTGGTGATCGAGGAGGCCGTGCTCGATCACATCGTCAACGATTCGATCAAGCGGGAGATCGGCGCCCGCGGTCTGGCCTCGACGCTGACCCGCCACCTCGAGGATGTGGCGTTCGGAGCGTTCGGCGTGGATCACGGCGGGGTGGTGCGCGTGACGATCAAGGACGGCGACATCGCCGTCGACGTGGGCTAAGGCCCCGGCCCCACGGGCCAGCCGAGGAACACGCGCTCCGTGGTGTCGCACGCCGGGCCGGCGTGGCTGCGATCGCCGACCACACGGACCAGTCCCTTCTCGAACACCAGCGTGCTGCGGAACGTGAACACCGCCTTGCCATGCGTGAGCACTTCGCACTGCGTGGTGGCATCGGGGCAGCCATAGCTGACGCCCGAACAGAACAGCACGCGCTTCGTGCGCCGGATGATCGGCACCACGGTCACGCCGTCGAGCGACCCCATGGTGCGGACGATCTGCCCGAGCTCGAGGCGGTACCCGGTGTGCCGCTCGATGGTCTCGGGGGCCAGCTGCAGCACCGTGTACGACGAGCCACGGGACATCGCGCCCTCGAACATCCCGCCCAGTGACCACGATCCATCCGGGCGCTGGAGATAGAGATAGATGCCCGCGTCGTAGGTGGTCTGGTCCTCGTACGTGACCACCCGGACGAGCTTCGCCTTCGGCAGCGAGCGCTCGAGCTGGAGCTTCCCCAGGGCCGCGAGGCACCGCTCGACCAGCGGCCAGGTCTTCGCCCCCGGGCACGCGTGCACCATCGGGGGTTCGCTGATCACGATCCGGCGGGCGGACGCCTCGCGCGCCCCGACGATCCCGACGACGGTGAAGACAGCGACGACGACAAAGCTCCAGGCCACACGCCAGCGCACACCAGGACGATAGCGCCCTCGGCACGCAAACTCCGCGGTGATCGCAATAACCGCGCGATCCCGCGGCGTTCTACTGGTGGACGTTCCGTGATACGTCCGTCGGTGCCGTATGGACAAGATCGTCGTCGAGGGTGGCGCTCGGCTGGTCGGGCGCATCCCGGTCAGTGGAGCCAAGAACGCAGCGCTCCCACTGCTCGCCGCAGCCCTGCTGCCTACCGGAGCGTCGACGTACAAGAACGTCCCGCAGCTCGCGGACGTGCGCACGATGGCGAAGCTCCTCCGCATGCTCGGCTGGGACGTCGAGTTCGGTTCGAAGACCGAGGTCACGATCGCGCCACCGTCGGGCAAGAAGAAGCCCAAGCTCGAGGCGCCCTATGACCTCGTGAAGACGATGCGCGCGAGCGTGCTCGTCCTCGGGCCGCTGGTCGCGCGCTATGGCCGCGCTCGGGTCTCGATGCCGGGTGGCTGCGCGATCGGTGCGCGCCCGATCGATCAGCACCTGAAGGGCCTGCAGGCGCTCGGCGCCAAGGTGACCCTCGAGCACGGCTACGTCGAGGTCGAGGCCAAGCGCTTGAAGGGCGCGACCATCGTGCTCGACATGCCCACCGTCACGGGCTGCGAGAACTTGCTGATGGCCGCCGCGCTCGCGAAGGGCCGCACGGTGATCGAGAACGCTGCGCGCGAGCCCGAGGTCGAGGAGCTCGCCACGGTGCTCAACAAGATGGGCGCCCGGATCTCCGGCGCCGGCTCGCCGATGATCACGATCGAGGGTGTCGACGAGCTGTTGCCGATCGAGCACGCGATCATGCCGGATCGGATCGAGGCCGGGACGTTCGCGG
>JAYVRN010000874.1:0-3052 GCA_043776275.1 Myxococcales bacterium
CTGCGCGCGCGCGAGGGTGACGATGTCCTCCATGAACTTGTGGATCGTCGGGAATCGCTGGAAGTAGCGCCGCGAGTACTCGGTCGCCTGGGTCCGGGAGATCTCGAGGGTACGCGCGAGGCCGAAGTCGGACTGGCCGTACGACAGGCCATAGTTGACCGCCTTGGCGATCCGGCGCTGGTCCGAGGTGACCTGCTCGCGGGGCACATCGAACACCTCGGCGGCGGTCTGGGTGTGGACGTCGACCTTGTTCGTGAACGCGGCGCCGAGCTTCGCGTCGCCCGAGAGGTGCGCGAGGATCCGCAGCTCGATCTGCGAATAGTCTGCGGCGATCAGCACCTGCCCCGGCGCCGCCACGAAGCCGCGACGGATCTGGCGACCGAGCTCACTGCGGATCGGGATGTTCTGTAAGTTTGGATCCTGCGATGAGATCCGGCCGGTCTCGGCGACCACCTGATTGAACGAGGTGTGGATCCGGCCGGTCTTCGCCGAGACCAGGGGCGGCAGCGCATCGAGGTACGTGCCCTTGAGCTTGCTGATCTCCCGGTGCTCGAGGATCGGAGCGATCATCGGATGGGCGTCGATCAGGGCCTCGAGGGTCTCAGCCTCCGTCGACCAGCCGGTCTTGGTGCGGCGGACGCCCTTGGTGTCGAGGCCGAGCTTGTCGAACAGCAGCTCGCCGAGCTGCTTCGGGGAGGCGATGTTGAACTCCGTGCCCGCCGCATCGAAGATCGATCGCTCGAGGGTCTCGAGCTTGGCCGAGATCTCGGCGCCGAGCTTGCGGAAGTGCGCGACGTCGATGTGGATGCCCGCCCGCTCGACGTCGGCGAGCAAGAACGCCACGGGCAGCTCGACGTCGCGGTAGAGGGACAGGAGGCCGCTCTCCTCGAGCCGCTTGCCGAGCTGCGCGCCGATCGGCAGGAGGGCGTGGGTGATCGCGCCAGCCCACGGTGCCGCGCGCTCGACCTCGATCCCTTCGAGGCTGTGACGTGCGCGGCCCGCGATCGTGGTGCGGGCCGGGAGGATCACACCGCCAAGCCGCTGCGCGACCGCCTCGCCGGGCTCGGCCTCGGCCGTGGGATCGAGGAGGAACGCGGCGAGCATCGTGTCCTCGACGATGCCCTGCACGGCGACGCCGATCCCCGCGAACGTCCGCAGGATCGTCTTGGCGTCGTGCACGACCTTCTCGATCGAGGGATCCGAGAGCACCGCGTGGATCGGCGCCAGATCTGCCGGTGGCGGCGGAGCCGGTGCGCCGATGTACCGATGCCCGAGCGGGAGGTACGCAGGCGCGTGGCCCGCGACCGCGATCACGATCGCGACGAGCCCCGCCTTCTCCGGGCGCTCGGGATCGAGCTCGATCGTCATCGCCATGCGCCTGGCGGTGCGCGCGGAGCTTGCGACGGCGGCGATCGCCTCGGCGCGCGTCACGATCTTGGTATCCGTGGCGACCTCGACCTGCGTGAACGCGGCGGTCTCCGGTGCGGGGACGATCACCACGTCCTCGCCCGGAGGCATCCGCATCTTGACCTTGTCGACGAGCAGGCCGAACTCGAGCTCGGTGAAGCGCTTCAGGAGCGCCGGAAGATCCCACGGGCGAACCACGAGCTGTTCGAGCGTCATCGGCAGCGGCACATCGCGGCGCAGCTCCACCAGCTGGCGAGAGATCGTCAGGCGCGCGAGCTGATCCTTGTCGGAGAACGGCTGCTTGACCGCCATCCGCGGCACCACCGGGTTGGTCTTGACCAGGTTCTCCACCGTGCCGTACTGCTCGAGCAGGTTGGCGGCGGTCTTGTCGCCGATGCCCTTGATGCCGGGGATGTTGTCGCTGGTGTCACCAACGAGCGCGAGAAAATCTGGGATCTTCTCGGGCGGCACGCCCATCTTCTTGATCACCTCGTCGCGCGTGTAGGTGGTCTGGCGGAGCGCGTCGATCATCGTGACGCCATCGCCGACCATCTGCATGATGTCCTTGTCGGCGCTGTAGATCACGACCTCCCAGCCCTTCGCGCGGGCCGAGGTCACCAGCGTCGCGATCACGTCATCGGCCTCGACCCCGGCCACGGTGATCACCGGCCAGCCGAGCTCTCGCACGATCGGCTCGAAGTACTCCATCTGCACGGAGAGCTCCTCGGGAGGCGCCTTCCGCGTGGCCTTGTACTCGGGATACAGCTCGGCGCGGAACGTCTTTCTCCCGCTCTTGTCGTCGAACACCACGACCATCCGCTCGGGCGCGGTGTCCTCTTCGAGCCGCATCAGCATGCGCGTGAACACGTAGAGCGCGCCGGTGGGCATGCCCTCGCTCGTCGACAGGCGCACCTCCTTGCGCTCGCCGCGCGAGATGTTCATCAGGCCGTAGTGCGCCCGGAAGATGTAACCGTGCCCATCGACGATGTAGAGGCGTTCCGGCACGCGCGGAATCTAGCCCGCCCCCCTGACTGTGCCCAGAGCTGTGGCAAGATGCTGGTCATGCACCGCATCGTCGTCGACGCCATGGGTGGCGACCACGCTCCGGACGAGATCGTCCAGGGCGCGGCCGAGGCGTCGCTCGCCCTGACGTCGGCCGAGATCATCCTGGTGGGTGATGCGGCGGTCCTCGGACGCCTGCTCCCGAAGCTCCGCCACGACGGCGCCCGGGTCCGCGTCCACCACGCACCGACCTATGTCGAGATGGACGAGAAGCCGGCTGAGGCGCTGGCGGCCAAGCCCGAGGCCTCGATCGCGGTCGCCGCTGATCTCGTCGCGCGCGGCGAAGGCGATGCCCTGGTCTCGGCGGGCAACACGGGCGCCAGCGTGCTCGCCTGCGCGCGCCGATGGACGCTCCTTGAAGGTGTGCGCCGCGCGGCGCTCGCGGCCGTGTTCCCCACCGAGCTGCGTCGCGGCGAGAAGGACGATCCGTTCTCGTTGATCCTCGATGTCGGCGCCACGGTCGACGTCACCGCCGAAGATCTCGTCGGCTTCGCGGTGATGGGCTCGGCGTACGCCAAGCTGGTCTCGAGCAACCGGCGCCCGCGGGTGGCGCTGCTCTCGAACGGGACCGAGGCCAACAAGG
>JAYVRN010000875.1:0-10351 GCA_043776275.1 Myxococcales bacterium
CTACCCGTCGGTCACGACCTCGAAGCGCTATGTCGGCACCGACGAGAGCGGTCGGCCGATCGACATGATGAGCTGGCCGGCGGGCGGCGATGCGGCGCGGGTGTGGGCGGTCAATCCGAGCGCGTGGGGCTTCGACACGAACCTGGTCGGCCCGACGGTCTACCAGCCCGTGCTGTTCGCGGGGCAGTACCAGGATCCCGAGACCACCGCGTACCTCGACGATGGCGTGACCGTGCATCGGCCCGCGCTGGCGCTGAACGGGTTCAGGACCTACGATCCGTTCGTGGGCGGATACCTTCAGGTCGATCCGTTGGTGCCTGAGACTTGGAGCAGCTATGGGTACTGTCAAAGCGATCCCGTCGGCCGGAAAGATAGAGATGGCCGATTTGTCAACCGCGGCGACGGGAACGTTTTCCATGGGTGTGGCGACCTGAAAGCCTGTGGGGCCGAAGAGTCTCCGATATTCGCTGGCGATCCGTGGACCGGTAGTTGGGACCTCTGGGATCCATGGCGCGACGGATGGGGAGGAGGGGTTGGCGGCGGTGGTGGTGGTGGTGGCGGAGGACCTGGCGGCGGACCTGGCGGACCTGGCGGACCTGGCGGACCCGGTGGTGGTCCCGATGGTGACTACGACGGTATGTGCCCATCGTCGGATCCCTGGTGCCATTGTGAGCAGTGCAAACAGCGCTGCATGGAGATTCAGAGTACGAGTGATACACTGTGCGAACGATGGGGTTTCCCTGATACGATGACGACTCCTGAATGGGTAGAAGCGTGTAAATCCAGCGCGGAGACGGAATTCTTGCTGTGCGCCTTTACGTGCCTCTCTAGCGACAAGTGTGACAATATTGACGACATCACCGGCACTCCGAGACGGATCCCGCAGCGAGGATCTTCAAAGGACCATAAGTGGCGCTGAGTCATGAAACAGCGTTAGTAGCGGCTTGGTCCGCCCTCGGCGTCGCTGCGGTCGCGGTGCTCTCGTGTACCTCGGGTACGGATGCCCGCCCGACCACATTGCCCATTCCCAATAGACCCACCGAGTCGAAATACGATGGTCTGGAGTTGGTCCGTTCGATACCCGGACACATTGAGGGGCGGGCATTGCTTGATGGCGTCCCTGTAGCAAATTTCGGCGTCGTAGTTGGACTCACCGGCTCGGTCCCACCGCCGCCAATATTGTTTGAGCGAAGTGATGGTTTGTTCATGGTCCGGGGAATCAATCCTGGACTCTGGGATGTAACCATCGTTGGCGTTGGTTTTGAGCCCTACACGATTTCGGGCCTCCGAATCGGTCCAGGACAACCGATCGTACTCGGCGACGTTCCGCTTCTCAGCGGCCGTTCAATTCGAGGACGCGTCACCGACGCATTCGGAACGCCAATCGGGGGCTCGATCGTATCAGTAGTTCACGATCCTTCCCAACCGCCGAACCCGCGCGATGTGCTGCCCGAACTACTAAGAGGCAACTACTATGCTGTAACCGATTCTAATGGCGTGTACGAAATAAGTGGGATGTATTCTAGAAGAGAATATCGGCAGATTATTGCGGAAAATGGGTCGCGGGAACGAAAGTCGCTTCCACGAGTACTTTTGGACGCTGACAATATCGTCAACCTGAGTCTCTTGCCAGTCGGTAGGCTAGACGGGCGGATCTCCTCACCCAACGAAGCTTGGGTCGTAGTTGCCCGCTCGGTGTCTAGTCAGCGCTCGTGGTTCATGGCGAAGCCTGACAGTCAGGGCTCCTTTGATTTCGGAGCAGTTCCCGAAGGAGCCTACGAGATGTCGCTATTCCCCATGTCTCACGCAATGGCACGACCGAAGTCCTATTCAAAGCAACGCATATCGATCGTCGCCAATATGACAAGCACGGTCGTCTTGAGCAGTCCATAGGGATCCCTCCATCGGCAATCGGTGAAGAGCGGAGTGATCTCGGGAGAGCCCGAACACGGAGCGGAAGTGTCGATACGCGCTCGAGGCCCCTTAACCCCCTTAACCCCAGTGCTCGGATGATTTGATCCGGCCTCAACCTCTCGATGAGCCGCAGCCATGCCTGGGTGAAGCGCGGCACGGAGTTCATCGACCGCGTGCCCATGAACTGGGGCAAGAATCTGAACCTGCTCGGCGCGATCCGACACCGGCGTTGTCCCGGCGTCGTCGGCGGGTCACTCTGCGGTCTCTCGCCGTCTGCTCAGCGGCAGCTGGTGTCGCGGTCGCGGCACTTGAAGCGGACGTGCACGTGGTTGTCGTGGTTCGGGAAGTGCCGCACGACGCCGGTCGCCGAGTCCCGTCCGTTCGGATACTGGAACACCCGGTCGAGGCGCTTCGGGCTGACGTCGTGGTCCTTGGCCCAGCGGTAGAGGATGCCCTGCACGTTGTAGTCGAGGAACATGATCTGCGCCCCGCCATCCTCGGTTGCGGTCTTGGCGAGCTCCCAGACCAGCTTCCAGGTCGCGGCGGCATCGAGGTTGGCCTCGGTGGCGCGCGCGAAGCTCGCCGGATAGCCCGCTGGCTTCTTCTTGTAGAACAAGCCGAGGTCGGCATCGCGCCCCGATTGGTGCGAGTGATGCTCGGTGATCTGGCCGCCGCTCTCCGCCGAGAGATCGCCGATCGCGAGCACGTGGGTCTTCGGGAACGCCTCGATCGTGTTGGTGACGGCGTCGTGCACGTGGTCCACGGTGTCTCGCGTGCCGAACGCGCGGGCGGGGCGGCGGATCACGTAGCCCTCGCCACGCGGGAGGCGTGCCGGCGCGGTGAGCCGACCGGACCACGGCGCGCCGATCGAGCGATCGCGATTGCGCACCGTCGGCTCGCGCTTGGTCGAGGTGATCTCGCGCCTCGCCGGCGTATCGACGGCCACCCGTTTCTTGGTGGCGCCGTGGCGCCGCGGGCGCGCCTCGGAGACGGTTGCCAGGCTCAGGATCACGGCGACGAGGGCAAGCATCCGCATCAGAGATCGATCCTGCGGGTCCCGCCGGGCGAGGGGCAAGTTTTGACCGAGGTCACTCCCGCGCGAACCGCTTGTTCCGGCTCAGGCGCGCTTCTGCTTCAGCTGCCGGCACCGCTCGCCGAGCAGCTTGCCGATCGGCGTCAGATCGTCCTGGAGCGTCTTCGTGAAGTCGCCGCGCGTCAGCGTCTTCCCCGCCAGGACGAGGCTCCGGAGGTCCCCGCATGCACGATGCGCATCGATCAGCGCCGCGGCGCCGCCGTTGTAGACCCGGGCCTCGGTCAGCGAGGCGTTGTTCGGGCGCCGCCGCAGGCGGAGGTCGGCCACCAGCTCGTCGATGATCTTCGCCTTCTGGGCGAGCTTGGCCTCTCGTGGAAGCGGGCCCTCGTACAGCTTCTTCAGCTGGGTGTACGTGTCGAGCGTGCGCGCCGTCCGATGCAGGTGCGTGGCCTGACCAAGTGTCCAGGCCAGCTCTTCGGGGGACCCTCGCCCGAACCTGTCGATGATCCAGTGATCGGTCAGGGTGTCGGCGACATAGGAGGCCAGGCTCTCGTTGAAGAACGGCTGATCCGGGACCAGCACGGTCGCGTGGACGCTCTCGTGGAGGATGACGTTGGCGAGCTCCGGGAAGGCGTCATCCCCGCCACCGAGCATGGTCGACAGCACGGGATCGGGGAACCACCCACCCGTCGAGTACGCCGAGGCCGGGCGCACGATCGCGTCGAAGCCGCGGGCCTCGAGCTCCAGCTTGTGCTTGACGCCATCATCCTCGTCGAACCAGCCGAGGCCGGCGAAGCAGCCGACGATCGGGAAGCACCACTTCAGCGGCTTGAAGGCGACCGGGTCCGCCGCGCCGACGAACCACACCGCGGCCGGGCGCCCCAGCCACGAGTACGAGTTGTAGTTGCGCTTGATCTTGAGGCCGTAGCTGCGCCCGTACTGCTTGATCGCCGGGATCTCGGCGAGCAGCACCGCGGTGCGCAGCGGCGTGTTCGGATCCGCGACGACCTGGTCGATCGGCCGCGCGCGCGCCAGCAAGTCGAGCTGGCCGTACGCGGCTTGCCCGAGGTAGCGCGGCATCAGGCAGCCGGTCAGCGCGCCGGCGAGTGCGAGCGTGGTGGCCGTGAGTGCGAGGCCGGAGCGGGTCACAGCGCGCCCGCGATCGCCGTGGCCAGGGCCGCACCCTCGGCCAGCGCGCTCGCCCTCCACTCGATGCCGAGCCCGCTACCGTCGTCGTGCTTCGGGATGATGTGGAAGTGGACGTGGAACACGGCCTGGTGGGCCTCGGCGCCGTTGTTTTGGAGCACGTTGAAGCTCGTGGCCCCGGTCGCGGCGAGGACGGCGCGCGCGATCCGCGGCAACGCCCGGCCCACGGCCGCGGCTGCGTCGTCCGACAGGGCGTCGAGCGTGGCGGCCGGCTCCTTCGGGATCACGAGCGTGTGGCCGCGGGAGATCGGGTTGACGTCGAGGAACGCGAGGACCTGAGCGTCCTCGTAGACGCGGTGACAGGGAATCTCACCGCGGAGGATCTTGGCGAACACCGTCTCGGCCATACGCCGAGGGTAGCTCACATCGCGGCGCGGTCGCCGGCGGTGGGCAGGTTGCGCGAGGTGCCGCTGCTGGTCGCCCGGATCGGCGTGGCCGACAGCGCCGAGGCACCGACGAGGACGTTGATCGCGACGGTCTTGCCGCCGGCGGACGCGGTCACCGGGATTGCACCCGAGGTCTTCCCGGCCGACGAGACGGAGATACAGTTGCGGCTGAGCGTGTCCCGACCGTTGATGGTGGTGACGCCGTTGGTCACGAACGTCCAGGTCAGGCCGTAGATGTAGCGGCCGTTGTTCGTGGCCTCGAAGCAGACCGAGGTCGAGGAGTTCGCGAGGACCGTTGGCTGGGCATCGAGCGGGGCGACCGCGTCCGCGCCGGCCACGACCTCGATCGGCATCGTCGCGGCGGGCTTGTCACCCGCGGTCACCAGCAGCGGGTAGGTTCCGACCGTGGCGTTCGCGATCTTGAGCGAGTCCCAGCTCGTGCGCGTGGTGCCCGGCAGGTCGAGGATCATCGACGTATCGACGATCCGCTCGGGGGTGGTGCCACCGCTCTCCTGCACGTCGCCCACGAGCGCGACGCCGATCTCCTGCTCGCCAGTCGCGAACACGAGGTCCGGCCGGTTGGTCGGCGTGACCTCGAAGCTCGTCCCGACCAGGCGCATCGACTTGAGCGCGGCGCCCGTCAACGTGTAGCGATCGTAGAGCTCGCCAGTCGCCGGATCCGTGATCCGCAGGTAGTTCGAGCGGCTGCGCGCGCCTTTGACGGTGACGATCGAGCCGCTGGACCCGACGACACTCACGCCGAGGCCGCCATCGTCATCCGCCGCGTACGGCAGGTTGAGCGCGATCCGGGCGCCGTCGGCGCGCACGTACTCGAGCGAGACCTCCTGGGTGCCGCCGATCGCCGTGGCCGCGGGGCCGAAGCCGCCGAACAGCTGATCGGCGAGCTCGTTGCCAATGAAGTGGACGCCGTTGGGCGTGTTCGGCGAGCAGACCTCGCCGGCAGGGCACTCGCCCGTGTCCGCGCGCTCACCGGCGGTGTTGCAGGCGACGAGAGGGAACAGCAGGGGTACCGCGAGCAAGGCGCGCGAGAGAGAGGTGAAGCGCTTGGTGGAGGCTCGGTTCATGACGTGGGGAAGAGCACTGGTCGTGCCACCGGACCCATCGGGGATCCGCGTACTTGCGCCTACCATGGTCAACGGTTGCCGCCGGGACCGGACATCGATGTCGCGGCACCTGCCAGGTGTCAGGGATCGAACCGATAGCCCGAGCCACGCACGGTGATGAAGTGGCGTGGCTGCTCGGCGTTGGCTTCGAGCCGCTTGCGCAGCTGCCCTACGAAGTTGTCCACGGTACGCACGGAGCCTGCCGACTGCCCCCACACCAGCTGGAACAGCTGGGCCCGGGAGAACACCTGGCTCGGATGGCGCACGAAGAACGCGAGCAGCTCGAGCTCGAGGTGGGTCAGCTTCACCTCCTCACCCGCGCGCGTGACCAGCCGCTGGGTCAGATCGATCGCGACGTCGGAGAACCCGTAGGCCGCGCTCGGAGGCGCGGGGATCGGCACCGCGGTGACCGCCTGGACGCGGCGGAGCACGGCCTCGATCCGCGCGAGCAGCTCGGCGAGAGCGAACGGCTTGGTGACGTAGTCATCCGCGCCGAGCCGGAGTGCGGCGACCTTGTCGAACTCGCCGCCACGCGCCGACACCACGATCACGGGGACCAGGTTGTCGGAGGCGCGCAGCGCCGACAGCACCTCGAGCCCATTGCGCTTGGGGAGGTTGATGTCGAGCAGCACGAGCGCGAAGTCCTCGGCCTCGAGCTGCGTGAGCGCTTCTTCGCCATCGCGTGCGATCTGGGTGGCGCGTCCGGCGAGCTTGAGGTTGAGTGCGAGCCCGGTGGCGATCGCCTCGTCATCCTCGACGATCAGGATCCTGCCGCTCACGAACGCGCCTCGCGGAGCGCGGCGGAGCTGAGGCCTGCGGGACGGGGCACGGGCTTGCGGCGGCGCTTGAGGCGGATCCGGAACGTGGTCTCGCCGGGCCGCGACGTGAAATCGATCTTGCCCTTGTGACCGCGGACGATCGCGCGCACGAAGGCGAGGCCGAGGCCGACGCCGGGGACGCCGCTCTGGCTCGCGGCGCGGCCGCGGTTGAACTGCTCGAAGATCGCGCGCTGTTCGCCTCGCTCGATGCCGACACCGTTGTCGGTCACCGTGATCTCGATCCGTCGGCCCGCGGTGAAGGCCGCGATCGCGATCCGCTTGTCCTCCCCTGAATACTTCCACGCGTTCGTGAGGAGGTTGGCGAGTGCGCTGACCAGCGTGGGCCGATCACCGACCACGGCCAGCCCGGGCTCCACGGATGCGGTCACCGCGGTAGGCCGGGTCAGGGTGAGCGCATCGAACGCCGCGATCCCGTCCTCGACCAGTCCGGCGACGTCGATCTTCTCGCGCAAGTAGACGTGGCTCGATTGCAGGCGCGACAGCTCGAGCACGCGATCGACGAGGACCTCCAGGCGATCCGTCTCGCGACCGAGCAGGGAGAGCACCTGCTCCTGGTCCGCCGCGTCGAGCCGGCCGGTGCGGAGGGACTCGATGAGGAGGCGTAGCGAGGTCACCGGCGTGCGGAGCTCGTGCGAGACGCTCGAGACGAAGTCGTTCTGCAGGCGGACGAGCGAGGCTCCCTTTCCGACGAAGATCGTGACCAGGATGAAGCCGGTGATGCCGCTACCGGTCAGGGCGAGCACGAGGATCCCGAGGGCCGCCGTGGTCACGCTCCGGTCCATCGCGAGCAGGATGATGCCGATCGCCGACATCATGACCGTGGGCGCGAGGACGGCGATCATCAGGACGAGCTGCGCGCGCCGCAGCTGCATGTTCGCCGGGGGGAAGCGCATGGCTCAGGCCACGTCGGCGAGGCGAGGGATTTCATCCGCCGCGGTCGCGGTCGGGGGCGCCGTTGGTGTGACGTCGGCGCGGACGTGCGCGGGCACGCCGTGGAGATCCCAGACGATGCCGACCACCGACAGCGCGCGCAGCACGTAGTAGGTGGCGTCGATCTCCCACCAGAAGAAGCCCTGCCGCGCAGAGACTTGATAGTGGTGGTGGTTGTTGTGCCAGCCCTCGCCCATCGTCACGACGGCGAGCACGGGGTTGTTGCGCGAGTCATCGTCCGTGGTGTAGCGGCGGCCGCCCCACAGGTGCGAGAGCGAGTTGATCGTGAAGGTGCCGTGCCAGCACAGCACCTGTGCCACGGCGAAGCCCCAGACCAGCGCGAAGAAGCCACCGATGAAGAACGTCGCGGCACCGGCGGCCACGGCGGGCAGCATCCAGTACGTGTTGAGCCAGCGCAGCTCGGGGTACTTCGAGAAGTCCTTGATCCGCGAGTAGTCGGTGTCCTCGAGATCGGTGGACAGGATCCATCCCATGTGCGCCCACCAGAAGCCCTGCTGGATCACGGAGTGGAGGTCGCCGGGCTGATCCGAGAGCTTGTGGTGTTGCCGGTGGTGCGCGGCCCACCACAGCGGGCCCTTCTGCGCGGTCAGCGTGCAGCCGAGCGCCAGCACGAACTGAAACCACCGGGAGGTCTTGTAGCTGCGGTGCGAGAAGTACCGGTGATACCCGCCGGTGACGAAGAACATCCGCGGCCAGTACAGCGCGAGCGCGAGCGCCACGCCCCACCACGAGAACCCGGTGATCGCGATCCCGACGACCGCGAGGATGTGGACGCCCCAGAACGGGATCGCCGGCGCGTTGAAGTAGATCCGTCGCCAGCTCTTTGCGGCGGCCTGGGCGACGGACGACATCGTGCTCGGGAGATACCGCGAACTCGGCCCAAGCGGAAGCCTCCGTTTGAGCCCGACCGAGTCCTGACAAAACCGTTGAACTCCGCGGACGTGCCGCGGTTGTGCGCTACGGTCCGAGCATGAAATACCGGAACCTCGGGAGCGCCGGCGTCAAGGTCTCGAATCTGTGCCTGGGTGCGATGACGTTCGGCGAAGCCGACGAGAAGTCGTTCATGCACAAGGTCGGATCGGACGAAGACACGTCCCACGCCGTGCTCGACCGTGCGCTCGAGAAGGGCATCAACTTCGTGGACACCGCAGATGTCTACGGCCAGGACGGGCTGTCGGAGCGCGTCCTCGGCAACTGGTTCGAGAAGCGCAAGACCCGCGACAAGATCGTCCTCGCCACCAAGTTCCGCTTCACGATGGGGGACGGCCCGAACCGTACCGGCGCCTCGCGCTACCGGATCGTGAAGTGCTGCGAAGATTCGCTGCGGCGGCTCAAGACCGATCGCATCGACCTCTACCAGATCCACATGCAGGACATGACGGTGCCCGAGGAGGAGACGCTGCGCGCGCTCGATGATCTCGTGCGCGCCGGGAAGGTGCTCTACATCGGCTGCTCCAACTACGCGGCGTACCGGCTGATGGACAGCCTGTGGCTCGCGAAGACCAACCACCTCACGCGCTACGTGACGCTGCAGGCTCAGTACAACCTGCTCGTCCGCGATCTCGAGCGCGAGCATGGGCCGCTGTGTCGCGAGGAAGGCCTCGGCATCCTGCCGTGGTCGCCGCTCGCCGGCGGCTTCCTCACCGGCAAGTTCGAGCAAGGCAAGCCGCCGGCCAGCGGGACGCGGCTCGGTGACAAGGCGGAGCGGTTCACGCGCTACGACGTGCCGCGCAACTGGACGATCCTCGATGCGGTGCGGGCGGTCGCCACCGAGACCGGCGCCACACCCTCGGCGGTCAGCCTCGCGTGGTTGCTCGCCAAGCCGCAGGTCACGTCGGTGATCTTCGGCGCGCGGACGATCGAGCAGCTCGATGCGAATCTCGCGGGCGCGGATCTCGAGCTCTCGACCAAGCACCTCGAGGTGCTCGACAAGGCGTCCGCGTTCGACCTCGGCTATCCGTACGCGTTCATCCAGTCGACGCAGTCGACCTGGTGAGGCCTCGCATCACGGCAGTGTGATGCCGTTGCGGATGCAGAGCTGGACGATACCGGTGGTCGTCGCCGCGGGGAGCTTCGGGTAGTAGTACTTGGCCTTCGCCGCGTTCTTGCTCCGGCACGCCGCCATGAACGCGAGGCGCAGCAAGTCGCCGTTGGGTTTGCACTTCATCGACGCCTCGAAGGCCGCGAGCGCCGCGGCGTCCATGCCGGACTGCAGATGGTCCTCGCCTTTCTGGCGCAGCGCACTGGCGTCGCACGCCGCGGGCGTGGTCGCGTCGGGGAGCGTGATGCCGTTCCGCGTGCAGATCTCCCGCAGTCCCGTGGTCGTCGACGGCGGGAGCTTGCCGTAGTAGTAGCGGGCCTTCGCGTCGTTCCTGCTCCGGCAAGCGGCCATGAAGGCGAACCGCATCAGCGCCGCGTCTGGCCGGCAGCTCATCGAGGCCTCGAACGCGGCGAGCGCGGCGGCATCCATGCCCTCCTGAAGATGGTCCTCGCCCTTCTGTCGGAGCGCGTCCGCATCGCAGTCTCGCGGTCGGGGCCTGGTGTCGACGGGCGGCCTGGTGTCGACGGGCGGCTTGGTGTCAGCGGGGGGCGTCGGACGCTTCGCGACCTTGGCGGTGGGACCCGGCCCCGCGGCCTCGAACGCGTCCTCGGCGTCCCTGCGATACACCGAGTCCGCCGGGATCCGTTCGAGCTCGGCCTTGGCCTCCGCGAGGGCGCCTGACGCGAGCCGATCTGCGAGCCGGCGCGCCGCCAGATCGGCCTTGCTCTCCATCTCTGCCTTGATCCGTAGCGACTCTGCCGCGACGCCGTCGAGCGCGCGCAGCTGCTCCGAACAGGCGAGCAGCTCGGGCCACTGCTTGTCCGCGGCGAGCTTCAGGCACTCCATCTTGACGTCGT
>JAYVRN010000876.1:0-3048 GCA_043776275.1 Myxococcales bacterium
CCCGAGGACAAGGACTCGTACGCCACGGTGATCAACACCGAGAACCAGAAGCAGGGCGCGTTCGGGATCGGCGACACGCTCCCGGGCGCCTCCGGCAAGCTCAAGGAGATCCACTTCAAGTACGTCGACTTCGAGAACGGCGGGCATACCGAGCGCCTGGTCCTCGTCGGCGTGACCCCGCCGCCCACGCCGGTCGCGTCGACCGAGCCCACGCCCTCCACCGGTGATGGCGATGACCTCCAGGCCTCGATCGACAATGGCATCAAGAAGATCGACGACTCGAACTACGAGATCGACAAGAAGCTCGTCGATCAGGTCCTCGCGAACCCGATGGCGGTCGCGAAGGGCGCGCGCGTGGTACCGGCGGTCAAGAACGGCAAGCCCGATGGCTTCAAGCTCTATGCGATCCGTCCGAGCAGCGTGTACGCGAAGCTCGGGCTGACGAACGGCGACACGATCCAGTCGATCAATGGCTTCGAGCTCACCACGGCCGACAAGGCGCTCGAGGTCTACACGAAGCTGCGCGAGGCGACCTCCCTGGAGATGGAGGTCACTCGCCGCGGCAAGCCCGTCACGCTCAAGTACACGATTCGCTGAACTGGACTAATCCGATGCAAACGCAACACTCGAACTTGAAGACCACGCTGGCCTCGGTGCTGGTGGTCACGATCCTCACGTCGCTCGGTCCGCTCGGGCCGCTCGGGCACGTGCGCTCCGCGGCAGCGCAACCCGCCCCCGAGAAGCCGGCGGCCGGCGCCGCGGCCACCGAGGACGAGTCGCTGTATCCGTGCAAGAAGCGAACGGGGCAGGTCTCCGTCACGTTCAAGCCAGAGACCGAGCTGAAGGACCTGATCGCGTGGGCGATGGGGTTCACGTGCCGGAACTTCATCCTCGATCCGCGCATCGTCTCGACCGGCAAGAAGGTCACGGTGATGGCGCCGAACAAGATGAGCGCCGCCGAGGCGTACAACGTCTTCCTCGTCGCGCTGTCGACGATGGGCCTCACGGTGGTGCCCAAGGGCAACATGCTGCGGATCGTCGAATCGGCGACCGCGAAGAGCGAGACGGTCCCGATCTACAAGAAGGGCACCCCGGGCAACCAGGACCAGGTCGTCCGCTACATCCTCCGTCCCTCGTACGCGCAGATCGAGACGCTGCGCGGCGCGCTCGATTCGATTCGCTCGCCCGCCGGTAACGTCCAGACCGCCGGCTCGATGCTGATCATCACGGACTACGCCAGCCAGGTCCGGGACATGATGTCCCTCGCCAGGGCGATCGATGTCCCCGGTGGCAGCGACGGCATCTACACGATCCCGGTCGCCCACGCGGATGCCACGCAGCTCGCGCAGAAGCTCAACGAGATCCTCGGGATCACGGCGGGCGCGGCGGGCGGCGGCAGCTCGCCCCAGCCGGTCAGCGGCAAGCGCGGCCCCACCGATGGCGGCGGGGCTCGCCCGCCGGGCGGAGACGAGGTCGCGGGAGCGGTGCCCTCGAAGATCCTGGTCGATGACCGCACCAACACGCTGATCGTGGTGTCGAGCCAGGCCGGCTACTACCGGGTCAAGGCGCTCGTCGAGCGGCTCGACATCTCCCTCGACACCGAGGGTGGGACGTCGATCCGCGTCCACCCGCTCGAGAACGCGCTCGCGGAGGAGCTCGCCACCACGCTCAACGCGGCGATGGGGCAGGGCCAGGCCCAGCAGGGCCGTGGCGGCGCAGGAGCAGGCGGCGCACGGACCGGCAATGCACCGCCGCCCACGCCCGTCTCGGGTGACCTCGGGACCTCGCTCGAGGGCCAGGTCCGCGTGATCGGCGACAAGCCGACGAACTCGCTGATCGTGATGTCGAGCGGCCGCGACTACATCGCCATCAAGGACGTGATCAAGCGGCTCGATCAGCCGCGCCGGCAGATCTTCATCGAGGCGCTGATCCTCGAGGTCCAGCTGTCGAAGGACCTGTCGATCGGCTCCAGCTCGCACGGCGGCCTCCCGATCAACAACGGCGATCTCGTGCTCGGCGGCGTCCAGACCCCGACCTTGCGCTCGCTCGACCTCAAGACCCTGGCGGCCGCGACCGGCCTGATCGGTGGCCTGGTCGGCGCGCCGCTCGCGAACTCGCAGACGCTGCTGGGCACCAGCATCCCCTCGTACGCGATCCTGTTCCAGGCGCTGGCGAGCCAGGACAACTCGAACATCCTGTCCGCACCGCACGTGATCGCGATCGACAACGAGAAGGCGGAGTTCTCGGTCGGCAACAACATCCCGTACAAGGCGGGCCTCTCGTTCGGCGGCTTCGGCGGCGCGGGGGCGACCGGGCAGCAGGGCCTCGCCGGTTCGATCGGTCAGAACATCCAGCGCGAGAAGCTGAACCTGACGCTCAACGTCACGCCCCACATCTCGAGCAACGATGCCGTGCGCCTCGAGATCGAGCAGGAGACCAAGGACATCGGCGGCAAGGACGCCGAGCTGGGTCCCACCTGGACGGAGCGAAAGCTGAAGACGCAGGTCGTGGTTCACGATCAGCAGAGCGTGGTGATCGGCGGCCTGATCCAGGAGAAGGACATCTACAACGTCTCCAAGGTGCCGCTCCTCGGCGACATCCCGATCCTCGGCTATCTCTTCAAGTACTCCACCAAGTCCAAGCGCAAGACCAACCTCTTGATCCTCCTCACCCCGTACATCATCAAGGATCAGCTCGATCTCCAGTCGATCCGCGAGCGCAAGGTGCGCGAGCGCGAGGAGTTCGTTCGCTCGTTCACCACGCTCAACGAGATGAAGTACGAGCCGAAGATCGACTATCGCCGCAAGCGCGGGGTGGTCGAGGAGATCAACCGCTCGGTGCAGTCCGTCGAAGAGGACCTCGAGGTCCTGAAGGCGATGGGGGCACGCCAGCGCGTGCTGAACGGCCCGCTCGACTACGCACCGTCGGAGATCGACGATCCGGATGCTCCCCCGGCCCCCGGCCCGGCGCCGACCACGGCTCCAGACCCCGCGCCCAAGGCGGAGCCCAAGGCGAAGGCTCCCGCGAAGGCCCCGGCGGCGAAGGCCC
>JAYVRN010000877.1:0-10344 GCA_043776275.1 Myxococcales bacterium
ACGGTCGCGACCGATGCCTCCGGAAACGCCGAGGTGGCTGATCTCGCGTCGGCCGCCAAGGTCCGCGTCCAGGACCGGTTCGGGAACACCGCGACCTCCACCCTGCCGTGAGCCTTTCGGCCGGCCGTGAGCAGTGGGATACGCTGTGAACACCCGGCGAGTGGCACCCCACCCCCGGGCTAGCAATCTCGGCTAGTTAGATGCTCCGAGCGCTGGTCTTGCGGTTGCATTTCAGACTCCCCGTGCGCTCGCTCTTCCTGCTGACGGCCGCGGTGGCCGCAACTACCTGGATCGCCGTCGCGACCTCGTCGTCGTGGCTCCCCAGCAGCCAGGCGGAGGCGCAGCCGTCGATCTCGCACACCCAGCAGGTCCAGAGCGTCTCGCTCGATGGCGGCCGGGGCCTGCCCCTCGCCGCGCTGCGCGATGTGCTCGCCACCCACCGGGGCGACCAGCTCGATGCCAATCGCCTCGTGCAGGATCGCTCCGCACTCGAGGCCGAGCTGGTGGGGCGCGGCTATCTCGCGGCGCGCGTCGAGCCCGCCACCGTCACGTTCGCTGCCTCGGGTGGCGCGTACATCACGTTCCAGATCGCGTCCGGCCGCATGTTCAAGCTCGGCGACGTCACGGTGCGTGGCGCGAGCGCGAACGCCGCCGCGGTCGTGACGCTCACCACCGGTGATGATGCGCTGGCCGGTCGCATCGAGCGCGCGCGGCAGACGCTCGCGGACAACCTCGGCCGGCGCGGCAAGCCCGCGAACGTCACCGTGTCGCTGCACGCGGATGAGGCCGCGGCGACCGTGGACGTCGAGTTGATCAGCCGCTAAGCGCCGCTCGTCGCTCCCGAGGATCCTGTCGCTGCGTCGCGCTTCCCGTGGTGTAATCGAGGCTCGTCGATCGTGGACGAGGGGATGAGGGCATGACGGAGACGCTGGTGGTGACGGTGGAGCAGCGGCGGAGCGGCGCGAGCGTGATCAAGCTCGCGGGCGTTCTCGACGAGCACAACCAGCTCGGCGAACTGACGGAGCAGGTCGGTGCAGGGACGGCGCTGATCAACCTATCGGGCATCGAGCGGATCAACTCGATCGGTACGCGCGACTGGGTCAACTGGCTCGCGTCCCTGGAGGCGCGCGGGATCCAGCCCGTGCTGGTGGCGTGTTCTCCCGCGATCGTGGCGCAGCTCAATCGCGTGAAGAACTTCGTCGGAAGCGGGGTCGTGAAGAGCTTCCAGGTTCCGTACCGCTGCGTCGCGTGCGGTCAGCACAAGGCGCTGCTCGTCCACGTGGCGCAGCTCGGCGCGCCGCCGCACGAGCCGCCCGCGTGTGCGTGCGAAGGCTGCGGTGCTGCGATGACGCTCGACGACGAATCGGGCACATACTTCGCGTTCGTCCGCTCGTTGCCGAAGCCGAAGCTCGCGCCGAAGCACGCGCCGAAGCACGACTCCGGGCCCGATCTCGCGCTCGGCTCGGATGCCGCGATTCCCAGCGGTTCGGCGAAGCGGATCAGCGAGCCGCGGATCTCGGCGCGCGCGAGCTCGCCCTATCTGTCGGCCTTCCAGGTCGGCCGGCCGGCCACCGAACCGCGGATCGCGCTCGATCGCACGAGCCAGCGAGAGCTCGGCCGCGCCCCGGTGGCGGCCCCCACCGAGCGCCCATATCTGATCGCGATCGTCGGGCTCCTGGTCTGCGTGGTCGCGGTGCTCGGGTTCCTCCTGCTCCGGTGACGTCTACCGTGACGGCCCACGTCCGTCTCCCGGAGGGCTAACCGAGCAGAACGGGTCGGAAGCTGGGAAACCCGGTGGGTGGGGGCTATGCTGGCAGCGGTGTCTGTCGACCAGACCATGCCGGCGCTGTTCGCGCCGGAAGGCGGCGAGGAGGGGATCACGCCGCTCGCGCAGCTCGGCGCGGGGCCGGATGGGGTGGCCGTGCTCGCACGCCGCGGCGAGCGTTTGCTCGAGCTGCACCAGCTGACGTTCGGGCCCGGCTCGCCGCGGTGGGCGGCTCTCGAGCATCGGATCCGCGCGATCGCGGCGATCGATCAGCCTTCGATCCGTACGGTGCTCGCCCTCGAACCCGAGCCGCCCACGTGCGTCCTCGAGGGTGACAGCTTCCCGCCGCTCGCCGAGCTGATGGAGCAGAGCTCGGTCGATCTGGTGCGCGCGCTGCGGATCCTCGTCGAACTGGCGCGTGCGCTGGCCGCGGCGCATCGGGTGGGCGTGTTCCACGGGCGTCTGCATCCCTGGGCCGTGGTCGTCGGCACGAACGATCGTCCGCGCTTCGAGCTCACCGCACTGTCCACGCGGCCGCAGCACCACGCCTGGGCGATGCGGTGCCTGACGCCCGAGGCCGCCGATGGCGTGATCGACGGTGCAACCGACGTGTTCGCCATCGGCAAGCTCCTCGAGCTGTTCGCGACGACAGGCGGTCGGTCCTCGGATGATGGGCTTGCGAGCGTGATCGGCACGCTCACCGCGCCCGATCCAGATGCGCGCCCCACGATGAGCGAGGCCGTGCGCCTCCTCCACCAGACCGCCGCCGGCACGCGGGGGCGACCCACGCTGCAAGATGACGAGGAGAACCGCCCGCTGCGCCCCGGGATGGGGGTGAAGATCGGCCGGTTCGAGCTGTCGCGCCAGCTCGGCGCCGGCGCGATGGGTGAGGTCTGGCAGGCGCACGACACGAGCGGCGGCGAGGACGTCGCGATCAAGCTGTTGCGGCCGGAGATCGCGAAGGATCCGGAGCTCCTGCGCCGGTTCCGCAAGGAGGCGCGGGTGCTGGCCAAGGTCGGCAGCCCGCACATCGCGAACTTCATCGATCTCAATGAGGATCGCGGCCTGCACTATCTCGTGCTCGAGCTCGTCGTCGGCGGCTCGGTGGGCGGCGCGCTCAAGAAGCTCGGCAAGCTCCCGGAGCGGCTCTCGCTCGGCATCATCGGGGATGCGTGCCGCGCGCTCGCGGAGCCGCACCGTCTCGGCATCGTGCACCGTGATCTCAAGCCCGACAACATGATGTTCGTGCGCGCCGGGATCGAGCTCGAGTCCGCGCCGATCGGACAGCTCGTGAAGCTCGGTGACTTCGGCATCGCGCGGATCGCCGAGGAGGCAGCCGGTGCGGCCTCGGCCGAGGGCGCCACGCGCGAGGGCGCGGTGCTGGGCACGCCCGAGTACATGGCGCCCGAGCAGTGCCAGGGCGTGCAGGTCACGCCGGCGACGGATGTGTATGCGCTCGGCTGCTGCCTGTTCACGCTGATCTCCGGGCGCCCGGTGTTCCCCGTCGTCGACGACAACCCGATGGGCGTGATCCTCCAGCACCTGCGCGAGGCGCCGCCGCGGCTCGATGCCGTGCATCCCGAGGTCTCGCCCGCGGTCGCGGATCTGGTGGCGAAGTGCCTCGAGAAGGATCCGCGCAACCGGCCGGCCGATGCGGCCGAGGTGCTGACCTCGATCGAGCAGATGTGCGATGGCGTGGCGGCGCTGATCACCGCACACCCTGCGCCGCCGGTGCACAGCGAAGCGCGGATCGTCACGTACACGTTCGAGTGGGAGCTCGACAGCTCACCCGAGGCGCTGTGGCCATTCGTCTCGAACACCGAGAAGATGAACCGTGCCACCGGGCTCGAGCCGGTGCGGTTCGAGATCGAATCGGTGAAGAATCCCACGCGCGTGCCTTCGGTCGCGAACACCACGGGCCATCAGCGGGTCGCGGGGATCTCGATGAAGTGGAAGGAACATCCCTACGAGTGGATCGAGGGGAATCGGCACGTCGTGCTCCGCGTGTTCTCGGGCGGGCTGCTGCGCTGGTACGTGGCCGAGGTCCAGCTCGAGCGGCAGCCGGGCGGTGGCACCAAGGTGCGCAACATCGTACGGATGGAGCCGCGCAGCTGGTTCGCGAAGCTGCTGTCGAAGTACGAGATCGGCGTCAAGTACAAGCGCAACCTCGGGCGCGTGTACCAGCGGCTCGATCGGATCCTCGCCTCGGGGCCGGTGGCGGACATCGATCCACTCGATCCCGAGATCGTGCTGTCCTCGGCGGCGAAGCAGCGGATCGGGCGCGCCTCGGAGCAGCTGATGGAGGCCGGGATCGAGCCACGCTCCGTGGAAGCGCTGATCTCGTATCTCTCGCGTGCGTCCGATCAGGATGTGGCGCGCATTCGCCCGCTCGAGCTCGCGGCGAAGTTCGCCGTGCCGGAGGAGGCGATGATCGAGGCGGCGCTGCACGCGGCCAAGCTCGGCGTGCTCGGCATGGTGTGGGACGTGATCTGCCCGTCGTGCAAGATCCCGTCGTCGGTCGTGGAGTCCCTCGCGAAGATCGAGGAGCACGGCACCTGCAAGACCTGCAACATCGGCTTTGCCGTCGATTTCAGCCGGGCGATCGAGCTCGCGTTCCGCGCGGCGCCGGAGATCCGCGATGTCGAGACGCGCACGTTCTGCATCGGTGGGCCCGCGCACTTCCCGCACGTGGCCGCACAGGTCCGGCTCGCGCCGGGGGAGCGGTTCGCGCTGCCGCTGTCCCTCGGCCCGGGCTACTACCTGCTGCGCAGCCCGCAGCTGACGCGCCAGCACGAGCTCCGCGTCACCCCGCAGGGTGGCGTGCGCCGGCTCGATGTGATCCTCGGCTCGGCGAGCGAGGTGGCCACGCTGACCGCGGGCGATCAGCTGCTCACGCTCGTCAACCCCGAGCAGCGCGAGGTGGTGATCCGCGTCGAACGCGCAGGAGATCGAGCGTTCGCGCTGACCGCTGCGCGCGTGATGGCGTGCGCGGCGTTTCGCGAGCTGTTCCCCGATCAGTCGCTCGCACCGGGTCGGCTGATGGCGGTCACGCAGGCCACGCTGCTGGTCGCCCAGGTCGATGATGCGCAGACGTTGTTCCGCGATCTCGGTGACTCCAAGGCGTTCCCCGTGGCCACGCGGTTCTACGAGCAGATCGGTAGCCTCGCGAAGGACTACGGCGGGAGCTTGATCAAGATCTTCGGCGGGCTCGCGATCGCCGGCTTCGAGCGGCCGGGTCAGGCCGTCGAGGCGGCGTTTGCGCTGCAGGCCGCGCTCGACAAGGACGTGGTCACCGCGGGCCTGCGCTGCCGGATCGCCGTGCACCGCGGGCCGATGATGGCGCTCACGCAGGCCGGTCGGCTCGACTACTTCGGGCAGAACGTCGAGCTCGCCCTCGCGGTCGCGGCCGCCACGCCGCCCCTCGTCATCGGGATCACGCAGGCGGTGTGCCAGGACGTCGGGGTGGCCGAGCGTCTGCAGACCACGCCCGATCAGCTGGGAATGCAGCCGCTTGTGGGAGGCAGCTGGGTGCTACATGTGCGCTCGCGGCGCGCCGAAGCTCGCGCACTCCCACCGATCATCGATACCGGCGCGACGATCGTGCAATAAGCCGCACCGCTCGGGTGTCGTCAGGGAATGCGCACCGTTGCCGCCTTCCTCGCCACGGTCCTGATCGCTGTGCCTGCCGCCTGGCACGCGCTCGATGCCGACATCCAGACCGATGGACCGGCGACGCGACCGAAGCAAGAGACGCTCGTCGTCGATGGTGCGCGGATCACCGTCGAGCTCGACCGCGGCCTCCTCATGGCGGGCGGCACGCTCAAGGCCACGCTGGTCGCGACCTCGGAGAAGCCGAAGAAGATCTCGCTCGACGTGCGCGCGATGGAGGACATGGGCTACGGCGAGGAGCGCGTGCAGAACCCGCCGCAGCAGGTCGGGCGTCGCAAGATCACGATCGAGGCCACCCCGCAGGGGACGTCCACCGAGGTCGCCTTCAAGCTCGGGTCGCGCGGCAAGAAGGGCGTGGTCAACTGGTACGACATCGAGGTGTCCCGCGCCGGCAAGTCGATGGGGTTGGTTGGCGATGATGGTGAGCCCGCCTCTGCGCGCGTCGGCGCCGCGACCTGGAGTGGCAACACGTTCGCACTCGCGATCGAACCGCCGGCGGTGATCCCGGTGGAGCAGAACTTCACGGTCGGCGTCCGCGTCACCAACACCACGAAGAAGCCGATCGATTGGCTCGAGATCGAGCTCGGCGGCGCGAGCCTCGGCTATGGCGATCTCGGCGGCTCGCTCTACCTCAACACGCCCGAAGGCGCGGGCTTCACCGTCGAGCGCTCCGCCGAGACCTTCGACGGCGACGAGGCCCTCGCACCCGGCGAATCCCGCGTGATCCACTACGACATCATCCCGGTGGCCGTGGATGGCCCCAAGACCTACACGCTGACCGCGCATGCGCACGGCTCCGGTGGCGGCGCACTCGAGATCGTGACGCTCGCGGCCACGCCGACCCCCGACCAGGCCACTCCGGTGGTCGCGAACGATTGCAAGCCGGACGGAGGTGGGGCGCGCTGCGACGCGGAACACGTTGCGAAGGTCAACTGATGAAGCGGCTCGGCGTCCTCAGTGGCATCGCGGCCGGCCTCGTCGCGAGTGCGTTGATCATCGCGGTGGGAGGGCTCGCACGCGGCAACGTGCGGCCCTCGTCGCGGCTGGTCGCCGAGGATGCGAGCGCACCGCTCTCGCGGATCGCGATCCACTACGCGCCGGGCAACGACCGGGTGGCGCTCCCGGTGTGGCGCGAGCTGTTCACCGCGCTGCCCGCGACCATCCGCGTCGACGTCGAGGTCTCCGAGGCGCCCGACTTCGAGCGGCTCCTCCAGCGGCTCCGCTCCGCGCACACGCCGAACCTGCATCGGCTCCACATGGTGGTGGTCGGGCAGCCGATCACCACGTGGTCCCGCGATCGCTACGCCGCGCTCGTCGACGATCAGGGTCGCGGTTCGATCCTCGCGCCGCCGCGCGTGGAGACGCCGTTCCAGAAGCGCGCCGGGGATGCGAGCTCTCCCGCGGCGATCTCTCACGCGGTCTACGATCGCGAGCCTGCGATCGCGAACATCGTGTTCGAGGGCGGCGATCTCGCGGCCACCCCACGCTGGGTGTTCGCCGATGCGAACCTCGCCGCTCGCAACGCCGGGCGCACCGCCTCCGATCGCGCCTCGATCGAGGCCGAGCTGCATCGTCGCCTCGGGCAGGACATCGTGTGGCTCGGCGATACAGTCGGAGATGTCCCGCGCCACCACATCATGATGTACATGATGCCGATCGACGATCAGACGATCGCCGTCGGTGACGTCCGTGCGGGCGTCCAGCTGCTCGCGAGCGAGCCCGAGGGCGCCGACCTCGCGCTCGCGGACTCCGAGGCCGAGGCGCAGCGGTTCGATCACGCGGCCGGGCAGCTCACGGCGATGGGGTTCCACGTGGTGCGCGTGCCGGCCGTGGTGCTCGCCGGTGCGGGCTCGTACGTCACGTACACCAACGCGCTGTTCGATCGCCGCGGCGATCAGCGCATCGTCTATCTCCCCACGTATGCGCTGCCTGCCCTCGATGCCGCAGGGACGGCGTTCTGGGAGACGCAGGGCTTCGAGGTCCATCCGATCGACGTGTCGTCGATCTATCAGCTCAACGGCTCGCTCGGCTGCCTCGTCAACGTGCTCCAGCGGAGCACGGCGACGGACCCACCGGGTCGTCGTCGGTGATTTACTCGCAGGGCAGGGCGGAATCGAACACGCGGACGTCGTCGACGTGCCCGTCGACGAAGGCGCCGGCAGGCGTCCAGATCACGTTGCGCCCGATCCGCGGGGCGTAGCTCGAGGCGAGCTTGCCCATCGGCAGATCGTACATCGCCTTCTTGACGCCATCGATGCACGTCGAGACCACGCCGGCGGTGTGCACCACGCGGATGAAGTGCCAGGCGGTCTCCGTGCCGTACGTCGCCGTGGTCTCGGCGAACTGGAGCGGATTGGTGTTCGGGTTGGTGCAGGTGGACAGGCCCACGGTGGGCGAGGTGGGCTCGTAGATCACCACACCGAGGCCGCCGCCGAGATCGAGATCGAGGTCCGAGAACACCCAGGCGCCGTTGGTGCTCGGGGGCATCACATCGATCTTGGTCCAGAACTGGGTAGTGGTATCGCCGCTCCGCACGAGCGTGGCCTTCGCCTCGTAGTACTTGTCCGGCACCAGATCGAGCGCCATCCCGAGCTCCGGGAACGGCCCGGGCCCGAGGACCACCGGGTCCGCTGGCGAGGTGGTGAAGTCATACGACGTCAGGTTGTTGGTGCCGCACAGGTCCGCGATCGTGGTCGCGGTGGCGGGCGCCGAGAACGAATAGGCGAGCTGGCACTTGGTGGGGAACACGGCGCCGGTCTCGTTCGCGAACAGGTGCACGCCCACGTCGGCGGCGCCCATCGTCATCGGTGCGATCGAGAGCAAGAACCGGTCTCCGGCGAGCGCATCCACGACGACGAGCTTGTCGAGCGTGGTGTTCGGGGTGGCGACGGCCGTGACCAGCGTGTCCTCGCGGCTGTTGCGATAGAGCCGGACCATCTGCTCGGGCGCACCGCTCGGAACGTGGACGCGCAGCGTGAACTGGAGGTTCTGGTTGGCGACGGCGGTCAGCTCGACGGCGGGATCCGCGGTCGAGGTGGCGCCGGTCGAGGTCACGAGGAGAGCGCCGGGGAGGGCCGCGCACGCTGCCGCGCTGCCGTTGGCGGCGCACGTGGTGATCTTGTTCGAGCCCGCACCGGTCACCGTCGTCGCGTCGCCGGTCATCGCCTTCCACGCGCGATTGCGGGTGTCGTCGAGGTAGCGCCAGTGGCCGGTGGTGCCGCTCGTTCCATTGAAGTCACCGGCGGCATCGGCGAGGCACGGCGCGGGGCAGGTGGAGGGCACGTCGCCGTCGCCGGTCCCGCCGCCATCGGTCGAGCCGTGCGAATCGAACAGGGATTCGCCGCAGCCGCTGGCGAGCGCGAGCAAGCAGGCCCACTTGATCAGAACCACAGCTGACCTCCAAGGAACGTCGGGACGGTGGTGCCGTGGGTCTTGCCCGCGTAGCTGACGAGCGATTCGAGCTGGAACGACAGCATCGGAGTGGCGCGGTACCGCAGCCCGAGGCCGCCCGCGCCGGCGACGAACGTCTTGGTCATGCCATCGTCGGTGATCGCGATCGGCGCCGCGGCGACCGCATGGATCGAGAACGCATCCCCGGCGATCCGGATCCGGACCTGGGGGATCACCGCGTACGCGACGAGCACGGCATCCACACCGAGCTCGAGGCGCGAGCCGATCGCCACGCCGAGGCCCAGGGTCGGTGCGCCACTATCACCGGCGCGCAGCAAGTTGGTGCCGAACGCGGCGCCCAGCGCGAACCGCTTCGGCTTCGCGGCGAGCACCACGGGGTGCTCGATCAGCCGGGCGCTGTCGACCTTCTCGGTGGGCAGTGCTTCGAGCGAGAGCTCGACGGTGAGCTCGTCCCCCGAGGCCACGCGCACGCTACGCTCCACGTCCTTGCGTCCGGGCGCGGTGGCCACCAGCTTGTGCTCGCCGGGCGACAGGATCAGCGGCATCTGCACGAGCGTGCCGATCGCATCCCCATCGACGGTGAGCGAGGCGCCATCGGGGGTGACCGTGACGGTGACTCGGGCGATCCGCGCGAGGATCCCATCGAGCTCGGTCTGCGCGGCGGTCAGGCGTGCCGCGGGGACTTGCCCCTTGCCCTCGGCGAGGAACCGCTCGTAGTACGAGACCGCCTCGCCATAGTGGGAGAGCTCGCGGTGGCAGCCGGCAATGTTGTAGAGGACGAGCGGGTGCGGCGCGATCTCGTACGCACGCATGAACTCGGCGAGCGCCTCGGAGAACTTCGCCTCCTTGAACAGCTGTACGCCACTCTTGAAGTAGCGATCGGCCTGCGCCTGCTCCGGCTTGGGGGCGGGCTGGCCGGGGCTGGGCTTGGGGGGCTTCGGCGGCTTGGCCTTGGGGCGCGCCTCGGCAGCGCCGGTGGCGATCACGAGCACACCGAGGCCGAGGAGGGAGGCGAGGCGGTTCATCACTTGTACGGGCTCTGAGTATCGATCCGATTGGTCTTCGGATCCTTCCCGGCGGGCCGATTGCTACCGCCCCGGTTGATTCGCTTCGGCAGCTCGACGCTGATCCGTTGACTCATGTCGAACGCGACCTTCGCGGTGTGCGGCTCGAATCCGGGTGCGGTGATCACCACCTCGTGGGTCGCGGCGTCCTTGGGTACGCTCGCCTCCACGCCTTCGATCAGCTTCCCGTCGATCTTGATCCTGGGCCGCGCGAACGCTGGACCGATCGAGAACTGCAGGTTGATCATCTCGGGCGCCGGCGGATCCTTGGGCGCGGGATCTTTGGGCAAGGGATCCCTGGGCGGTGGGCCCGCGACCGGCACGGCAGGTGGTTGTGCTGGCGGCGGCTGGGGCGGCTGGGGCGGCTGGGGCGGCTGGGGCGGCTGGGGCGGCTGGGGCGGCTGGGGCGGCTGGGGCGGCTGGGGCGGCTGGGGC
>JAYVRN010000878.1:0-3045 GCA_043776275.1 Myxococcales bacterium
CTGCGCGACAGCCCCTCGTTGCGGAAGTTCCGGTTGATCTCGTACACGCGATCGAACCCACCGACCACCAGGCGCTTGAGATAGAGCTCCGGCGCGATCCGCATGAACAGCTTCATGTCGAGCGTGTTGTGGTGCGTGACGAACGGGCGCGCCGCGGCACCGCCGATGATCGGATGCATCATCGGGGTCTCGACCTCGAGGTACTCGCGTGCGTCGAGGAACCGGCGGATCCCGCGGACGATCGCGGAGCGCTTCTTGAACACGTCGCGGACGTCCGGGCTGACCGCGAGATCGACGTAGCGCTGGCGATAGCGCTGCTCGAGATCGGTCAGGCCGTGCCACTTGTCCGGCAACGGCCGCAGGGACTTGGTCACCACCCACAGGCGCTTCACGAGGATCGAGAGCTCGCCGCGCTTGGTCCAGAACGCCGGTCCGTCGGCGACGACGATGTCGCCGGCATCGAGCTGCGGCAGCACGTTGGCGAAGTCTCCGGCATCGAGGGTGTCGACGTTGAGGTAGAGCTGGAGGGTGTCCGCGGTATCGCGGATCGGTGCGAACACCGTCTTGCCGAAGCCGCGCTTCGCCATCACGCGGCCGCCGACGCGGAGCAGCTCGCCATCGATCGGCGTGATCCCCGGATCATCGGTCTGGGCAGCGTTCGGATCCTTGGCCACCTTGGGCGCGTTCGGATCCCGCTTGGGCGGTTCGGGGGGCTTGCTGGCGAGGTACCTGGCGCGGACCGCCGAGAGCGAGATCGCCGGGCCGAGGTCGTTGCGGAACGGATCCGAGCCCGCCGCACGCAGCGCGCTGGCCTTGTCCCGCCGCTCTCCCATGATTCGCTCGAGGGTGGACTCCGGCTGCTCGGGGGGGCGCGACGACATGGCGGCGGACCATACATCATCCCCGGGAGTTCGTAAGGCGTGCTATCCGGACCGCATGTCGCGCCTGCTCCTCCTGATCCCGGTGGTCGCGCTCGGATGCAAGAGCACCAAGACCGCCCCGGAGGGCGAGCCCGCGGTGGGGAGCGCAACGCCCGCCACCGGCAGCGCGAGCCGCTCGCCGTGCGCCAAGGCCAAGGCCGAGGGGCCGATCGCGTGGATCGAGGACGACTACCCGGCCGCACTCGCGTGCGCCAAGGAGCGGAACGTCCCCCTGGTCCTCGATCTGTGGGCACCGTGGTGCCACACCTGCCTGTCGATGAAGGCGACGGTGTTCATCGACCCGTCGTTCAAGGTCGATGCCGCGCGGTTCGTGTTCGCCTCGATCGACACCGATCGTGAACCGAGCGCGTCCGTGGTCACGAAGTTCCCGCTGTCGGCGTGGCCGACGTTCTATGTGGTCGGCACCGACGAGAGCGTCCTCGCTCGCTGGGTAGGCTCCGCGAGCACGCCGCAGTTCCACGCGTTCCTCGACGCGGGCTTCGAGGCGCGCAGCGGCGTCGCCGGCTCCGCGCAGCACCTGCTCGCCGCCGAGCGTGCGCTCGCGACCAAGGACTATGCCTCCGCCGAGAAGGAGCTGACGGCGGCCCTCGATCAGGCGCCGCCGGACTGGGTCCGGAGGCCGGACGTGCTGGTCTCGCTGCTGTCGACGATCCAGCGCCAGAAGGACGATGCCCGCTGCCTCGAGTTCGCCACCAAGATCCTGTCCTCGACCGGCGGTACGTCGAGCGCCGCCGACTTCACGTCGATCGCGCTCGGCTGCGCCGAGGAGCACGCGAAGCAGGATCCCACGGGCGTCGCTGCGTTTCGCGAGCTCGCGATCGCGCGCCTCGAAGGTCTGCTCGCGGATCCGAAGTCCCAGCTGTCGGTGGACGACCGCTCCGATACGATGGCGACCCTTCGCGAGACCTACCAGGCGATCGGCAAGCAGCCGGAGGCCAAGGCCCTCGCCGAGAAGCAGCGCGCGCTGCTCGATGAGGCCGCCGCCAAGGCCGCGAATCCCCGCGCCGCGATGACCTACAACTGGCATCGCGCCGAGGTCTACGTCTATCTCGGCCGGCCGCTCGAGGTCGTCGCCGCACTCGAGAAGTCCGCCGCGGACCTCCCGACCGAATACGATCCGCCCGCGCGGCTCGGCTGGGTCTACCTCAAGGCCGGCAAGCTCGCCGAGGCGGCGACCTGGACCGACAAGGCGCTGGCGATGGCGTACGGACCGCGCAAGGGACGTGTGCTCGCCCAGCGCGCCGAGATCGCGAACAAGCAGGGTGACGTTGCGGCGGAGCGGACCTATCGCGCCCTCGCGGTGAAGCTGTGGGAGGCGATGCCGCCCGGCCAGGCGAGCCCCGATGCCCTGGCGAAGGCCAAGGAGGCGCTGGCCAAGCTCGACGCAGCGACGCCCGCGCCGACGCCGACGCCGACGCCGACGCCGGCACCGATTACGACGCCGACTCCGGCATCCGCGCCGACGCGGGCACCGTCCACAAACTGACGTCGCCAAAGCCGGCGCGGACCTGACGACGACCGGCGAAGGCGGCGACAGCTGGGAGGCCACGGCGATGACCGCCGGCCTCGTCACCGTGGGCTACGCGGGCGCCTGCCTGTTCGCCGGCCCCAGCAACGAGCCCGCGCTCGTCGGCGCCGAGCTCAAGTTCACCACGGGCTTCACCGGCTCTCGGCGATAGGGAATGCCCCTCGGCCCGGCTATGGTTCGTAGGACCATGCGCCGGACCGCCGGACTCTCCTTCGTTGCGCTCGCCGTCGCCGTGATCGGCCTCGGCGCAAGCATCGCCAGCCTCTACGACTACCTCGGGCCCGCGCCCGCATTCTGCGCCGAGGGGGGTTGCGCCACGGTGCGCGCATCGGCCTGGGCACACCCGCTCGGCATCCCGATGCCCGTGTTCGGCATCGCCTTCTTCTCGGTCGCGATCGCGCTCGGCTTCCTCGACGCGCCGCGCGTGCGAACGCTGCTCGCGGTGGCGGCCGGTGCATGGGCGGTACTCCTGATCGGACTGCAGGCGTTCGTGATCGGCGCGTGGTGCAAGCTCTGCATGATCGCGGACCCCGCCGCCATTGCCTATGCGGTCGCGGTGCTCGCAGGTGCCCGCAC
>JAYVRN010000879.1:0-3045 GCA_043776275.1 Myxococcales bacterium
GCGGTGGGGTACGACACGCGCTATCCGGAGCGGGATCGGGTCGAGCAGGATCCTCGTGACTGGGAGCGCGCCCTCGGCCCGGCGATCGCGGGTGCCCTCACCAACGCAGGCGTCACCGCGGACTCGATCGTCGCCCTCGCCATCGTCGGGCAGCTCGACGGTTGCATCGCCGTGGATGCCAGCGGTGTCGCAGTTCATCCCGCGCTGATCTGGCAGGATCGCCGCGCGAGCGCCGAGGCGACGCGCTTCGATCCTCGCGATCTGTTCGCGCGCACCGGTCAGGTCGCCGATGCGAGTCACCTGGCGCCCAAGATCGCGTGGCTGCGCGCGCATGGTGTTCGCGCCGCGCGGTTCCATCAACCCGTCAGCTATCTCGTCGAGCGGCTGACGGGCGAGGCGGTCCTCGATCCGGCTCTCGCCTCGACGACGATGCTGCTCGATCTCGCGACCGCGCGGTGGTCCCAGCCACTCCTCGAGGCGTTCGCGATCAGTGCCAGCGAGCTCCCCGCGCTCCGCGGGACCTGCGCCATCGCCGGAGCCCTCACCGCTGAAGGCGCGCGCCTCACGGGGCTCCGCACCGGTACGCCCGTCGCGGTGGGCACCGGCGACGACTTCGCGAATGTCCTGGGCGCTGGCGTCACCGCGGCCGGCACGATCGTCTGCGCGATCGGCACCGCGGAGGTCGTCGGGACGCTGTCTTCGGAGATCGTGTTCGATCGTGTGGCGGCCGAGCCGCTGGTCGAGACGCATCTGTGTCCGACCGGCGGGTACTTCATCGAGCACCCGGGCTGGCTCGCGGGCGGCGCCGTGCGATGGGCGGTCCAGCTGCTCGGGCTCAGCGGCGAGGCCGAGCTCGACGCCCTCGCGGCCGCGAGCCCCGCAGGCGCGGAGGGCCTGACGTTCCTGCCCGCGCTCGCCGGCGCGATGACACCGGTGTGGCGCCCGCACGCACGCGGAACCCTGCACGGCCTCACCGCGGCCCACACCCGCACGCACGTCGCGCGGGCCGTGCTCGAGGGGCTGACGTTCTCCACCCTCGATGTCGTGCAGCGCCTGATCGCGCTGGGGCTCCCCGCGCTCGAGGTGCTGCTGGTGGGCGGCGGGGCGCGCAGCCGGATCTGGGCCCAGCTCCGCGCCGACACGCTCGGGATCGTCCACCGGCTCGCCGCGAACGTGGATGCGTCCCCGCTCGGCGCCACGATGATCGCCGCGGTCTCCGCCGGTGCGTTCCCCGATCTCGCGGCGGCCGCCACGATGGTCACGGGCCCTGGCGAAACGTTCACACCCGGGGCACGCGAGGCCCTGTCGGCTGCCCACGCGCGCTACCTGGCTCTCGGGCGGGTGCTCGCTGCGACGCCCTGAGCGCGACGTGTCAGGTGTTGTGTGATCCACCACTGCCGCCTCGGCGAAACGCGGGTAGAGTCTGCCGAGATGCGGCGGTTGTTCCTCGTTGCGATCCTGCTCGGCGCCAGCGCGTGCAAGGATCCACCGCCAGCGTGCATCGCGGTCGAGACCGCCTGCTCACCACTCTATCCACCCACGACGTTCGCGAATGTTTACTCGATGACCATCGTCCGCCAGTGTGGCTCGGACAAGGGCAGCTGCCACTCGGCCAGCGGGGAGTCGATCCTGTCGCTCGCCACCGAGCAGGAGGCGTACGACAACCTGCTCGCCAATCACGTGACCCCCGGCGATCCAGGGTGCAGCGAGCTCGTGGTCCGCACGAGCTCCCCCGGCGCGGACTATCAGATGCCGAAGGGCGGCCCGCTGATCGAATCCGAGCAGTGTGCGCTCCGCAAGTGGGTCGAGAGTGGAGCACCGCGATGAAGCTCGTGATCGCGATCCTGGTGGCGCTCGCCACCGCCTGCGGCAGCGACGATGTCTATACGGTCGAGCGCCTGCAGGATCCGAACACCTGCATGGAGTGCCACCCGAGCCACTTCACGCAGTGGTCCGGCTCGATGCACGCCTACGCCGCGGATGACCCGGTGTTCGTCGCGATGAACAAGCGCGGCCAGCGCGAGACCCAGGGCGCGCTCGGCGCGTTCTGCATCAAGTGCCACGCTCCGATGGCCGTGGCCAACGGCACGATCACGGACGCCAACGCAGCGGACTTCGATCCCGCGGCGCTGTCTCCCGCCGAGCGCGGCGTCACCTGCTACTTCTGCCACAACGTCGACAAGATCGTCGCTGATCACAACAACGGTCTCGTCCTCGCGAACGATCAGACGATGCGGGGTGGCGCCAAGAACCCGGCCTCGAGCTCGGCGCACCACTCGAAGTACGACACGCTGATCCACTCCAACACCAACGAGTCCGAGCTGTGCGGCTCGTGCCACGACATCGTCCTCCCGAACGGCGTCCCCGTCGAGCGCACGTTCGCCGAGTGGAAGCAGGGCGTGTTCGCGAAGCCCGATGCGGGCATCCACCTGACCTGCGGCAACTGCCACATGAAGCCGTCCACCGGCGTGATCGCGGACAAGGTGGGGCTCTCCGTGAACTCGCGCGTCGATGGCTTCCACGAGCACACGTTCCCGGCGATCGACCAGGCGCTGACGCCGTTCCCCGAGCAGGCCGCGCAGGCCGCGGGGATCAAGCAGATCCTGGATCCCTCGATCGGCATCATCGGCCCCAAGCCGCGGACCAGCACGCGCGCACCGGGCGGCATCTGCCTCGATCCGCCGGGCAAGCTCACGGTCCGCGTCGATTCGCTCAACCTCGGCCACTCGTTCCCCAGCGGCTCGGCGTTCGATCGCCGGGTCTGGGTGGAGGTCACCGCGTACCGCGCCGACAACACCATCGCGTTCGAGAGCGGCAAGGTCCCCGACGGCGTCGATCCCGAGGACGTCGGCGATCCGAACCTGTTCGGCCTGTGGGATCGCGGCAAGCAGACCGATGGTTCGCCGGCGCACTTCTTCTGGGAGATCGCCTCGATCGAATCGAAGCTCCTGAAGGGCTCGGTCACGCTCGATCAGAACGATCCCGCGTTCGATCACTCCGTGACGGCGACGTTCAACAACCTCGCGAACTTCAGCGAGATCGATC
>JAYVRN010000880.1:0-10335 GCA_043776275.1 Myxococcales bacterium
GGCGAGCTTCGCCGCGGCCGCTGCTGGGGCTGCTACGCGCGCTGGGTCGATGCCCGGCCCGTGGGCAAGGGCGCCAAGTGCGTCACCTGCCCAGAGAAGCGCCACCGCGTGCTGCGCACGGTGGAGCTCTACGGGAGCTGGAAGCCGATGTGCTTCAACTGCGCGGGCCAGCTGCTGGCGCTGAACCCGATGCCGCCGACGATCGCCGAGCTCCGGCAGATCGTGTCGCGTGAGCGCCGGAACAACGATCGCCGCTGGGGCAAGGCCGATAGCCGGGTGTTCCGCTACGAGCGCCGCGCCGGCCAGCGTCGGACCTCGCGCGACGACTTCCCGCCCGTGGACGACGACATGATCATCACGGTCGAGCCCGTGATGGACGATGCCTGCGTGGAGTTCGAGGATCTGACGACGATCCGCGAGCTGGTGACGCACCTGCGCCCCGTCGGTCTGACCATCACCGGCTGAGCGCGGGCGGGGCAGGTCGTGGCGCGCAGTCCGCGCCGCTACTTCTTGCTGCCGCCGCCGAGGGCCGGCTTGACCTGCTGGGCCGGCGCCATGTCGGACTTCATCTCGCCGCCGCGGCTGGCGAACAGGAAGAACGCGGCGCCGGGGAGCAACAGCCCGGCCGGCATCACTTCGCTGAGGCTCTTGCCGGTGGCGCGGACATCGAGGCGGAGCTTCGCGGCATCCTTGTTGACGGTGGTCTTGAAGTTTCCGTCGCCCGAGTAGGTGTCGATGATCTTCAGCAGGTCGGCCTTGTGAGCGATCACCTGATCGATCTGCTTGTTCGTGCCCTTGTACGAATCGATGCCGCCGAGCATGACCTTGGCGAACGCGCGGGGGGCGATCTGGCCTGCCTTCATTAGCTCGAGCATGCCTTCCGACATCATCGCGATCGAATCGAGGCCCGCCTTGGAGTTGTCGATCCAGGTCCAGCCCACGCCGTCCGGGAACACCGAGAACGAGAGCAGCTTGTGGCGCGTGATCAGGTCCGTGAGGAAGTTCTTGCCACCGATGCCCTGGATTGCCTGCTTGCGTGCGGTGGCCGACATCGTCAACACCACGGCATAGACCGGGTGGGCGTTGATCACGTCGGCGGCGTAGCCGAGGTTGGTACCCGCGCCGTGGCCGGGGGACTTCCAGCTATCGGCGAGACGATCGCGCACGAGGTTCGCGTTGCCGGCGAGCATGACGCCGTCCTTGGTGACGCCGATCGCCGGGTCGGTGGCGCCGGTCTCGACCATCATGCCGGAGCCGACCTTGGACACGGTGCCCTTGGTCATCTTGCCGATCTTGTCGACGACGGCCGTGGAGAACTTGCCATGGACCGTGGCCACGAAGTTCGGGTCCTTCTGCGGCACGATCTGGACGAACAGGGTCGCGTCATTGATGTCGGTCGACAGATCGATGCCGGTGGCGCTCTTGGCGAGGCCGCGCGCACCCTCGAGCTGACCCACCACCTGGCGGACCACCTGCGAGAGCTCGGGGGAGGCCTTGATCTCGGGCTTGTTCGGGAGCGCCGCGAGGAGCTTGTAGTTGTTCGGGATCACGGTCGCGGCGTCGAAGTGGAGGACGACGTCGGCATCGGGCATCGCGTACTGCAGCGCCTGGTCCGCCGTGGGGGCCTTGGGGTTGGCCTGGATGCCAAAGCCCGAGAGGCTGAGCAGCAACGTGATGACTTCGATGAATCCGAACATGTAAATTGTCTCCTCTGGTGGGCGAGCGCGCTTCGGCCGAGCATTCGCTCAACTGCGCGTGGGGTGCAACGCTCGCCGGCCTCTGACGGACCACACCGGCAAAAAATTTCAACCTGGATCCACCACGTCCCGGCAGCTTGCACGTCGGCCGAAAAAAACTGATGTCAAGACTGGTTCCGGAAACGCACGGGGATAGGATGACGCTCGTCTCGACGGTCCCGAGTCGCAAACTTTCTGGGGAGGCACGACGGTCATGAGTACGCTTGCTGTGGTTGAGGAGATCCTCCGCGAGACCGCTGTGCCGATGTCGGTTCGCGAGATCGTGGAACGAGCGGGGGTGCGTTTGCCGAGCAAGTCGAAGACTCCTGACACCGTCGTCGCCCGCGACCTGTCGATGGACCTGAAGCGGAAGGGTGAGGGTTCACTGTTCGTGCGCACCACCCCGGGCCGCTACACCTTGCGCTCGCTCGCCACGGGGACCGTGACCGAGACGGGTCGCGGTGCATCTGCGACCACGTCGATGAGCGCCTTGCCCCAGCGCAAGCCCGCTGCCGCGGCACCCGCCACCACCCGCGCTCGCACCGATAGCGACGTGCAGGGCGGCGGCTTCGCCGGCTGAGCAGCACAACCCCCGCCTGCGCGGTACGCTCCGGTTGTCCGATGATCCGCCGTGCCGAGGTCACCGACCACCCATGGATCGTCGCCACGGGCGCTGAGGCCTATCACGACCTCGGTGACTACACGCGCATCCTGCCGTCCTGGCTCGAGCAGCCCGGCGTGCTGGCGTGGATCGATGGCGACATGCACGGCCGCGGCCGTGGCTTCGCCATGCTCGGGTTCTACATGGAGGACCCGACCCAGAGCGGCAACCCCGCGACCCAGGTCGTCGCGGACCTCCTGGCGCTCGCGGTGCTGCCTGCGCAGCAAGGCCGCGGTATCGGCGGCAAGCTGCTCGCCCACGTGATCGAGGTCGCGGAGCGCGTCGCGCCTTCGAGTCAGATCGCGGCGCTGCGCCTGACCGTCGCCGAGACCAACACCGGCGCGCAGCGGCTCTACGCTCGGACCGGCTTTCGCATCGTCGATGGCTCCGCGACCTACGATCGCGGTCAGCGTGCGCTGCGGATGGCCCGTCCACTCGGCAAGTAGGGCCAGCCCGAAACGACAACGGCCCCGTGGGAGACGGGGCCGGAGGTCGCAGAGGGCGAGCTAGCTCAGAAGATGACGCTGCCGCACGGGAACGACGCGCTCACGGCCGGGTTGGTCGACGTCTTGAGAAGCGTACATGCCGTGCCGGTGAGGCGGATGATGTTGCCGTTGACCAGGGTCCAGTCGGTGCCGTAGGTCAGCGTCTGCCCGTTGACCATCACCGTGCCGCCCATCGCCGAGGCGTCGTCGATGCTGCTGGTCAGCTTGAGGTCGCACGAGATGACGCCATTGATGATGGTCTGGAACGCGGCAGCGAGCTGCGCTGCGTTGGTGACCGGGTAGTAGGTGACGTCTGGCTGACCGGCCACGTGGCCCTGGCCGGCGTTGGCGACGTCCTGGAAGTGCTGGCTGTTGATGCCGATCGCGAGCACATAGACCGGGATCCCTGCTGCGTATGAGGCGGCGGCGGCAGCGACAGATTGGGCCTTGGTCTGACCCTGGCCGTTGCAGCCATTGGGCTCGCCATCGGTGGCGAGGACGATGACTGGAGGAGATCCAGCGGGTGGTGGATTCGCAGCGAACGTTGCGACCATCGCGTTGATTGCTTCAGGGGTCGGCGTGCTTCCAGCTGGTCCGTTTGCCGGGTTCGTGATCGAGGCGCGAATCGCGGCTGCATTGTTCAACGCACGCGGCACGGAGATAAACGCCGGCTGGTTGCCAGCGCAGGTGTAGAGTTCTGAGCCGAAGTAGGCCTTCGTCTCGAGCTGAGAGACAACACCGGTCGTCGGATTGACGAGCGCGGAGGTCATGGCGGTGAACCTGGTCGGGCTGATATCGGTGCCAGCCATCGATCCCGACTGATCGAGGACGAGCCCGATCGACGGGGTCGTCGGCATCGGCGTGAAGTTGATCGCGGGGCAGCTCGCGTCGGGGCCGTTGCTGCCCGAACCCGAACCATCGTCCACGCAATAGCCGTCGGTCGTGCAGGTATAGCCATCACCGCACTGACCGCCGCCGACCGTGCACTGCGCGTCGCACTTGCCATCGGCCGAGCAGTGGAACCCGGCGGGGCACGCGTTGGCGGCGCCCGGCGCTGGATCGCACGCCGTCATGCACGCCTCCGGTGCAGGCACCTCGGAGCACACGCTTCCGAACTCCTTCGGACCGCACGCGACGAGGGTTAGGCAGGTAGCGAAGGCGAGGTGGAGACGGTTCATGCGTAGAGCTCCCATTGCAGTAAATATTACTGCAGCAAGCACCGCGCCTGAAGAGATCCTCGTCGAGGATCAACAGTTTCTGGGCCTTACATGTGGGGACAGCTGACCCTGCGGGGAGAACCCCCACCCAGGTGGTTGTGCAAAGTTCGCACGATCGCAGCGCGATCCCGATCACCTGAACGCGGCGCCGACCCTACTGAACACGGGCTTCGGGGAAGTCCTTCGGGCCCTTGGTGGTCGACCCGGTGTGGCCGAACGACAGCTTGTAGAGCAGCCACATCACGAGCCCGACGAACGCGAGGGCGGGCCACTTGAAGTTGGCGTACTCGCTGTCGAACAGGGCGAGGGCGGCGTCGTCGTGCTTGGCCGCCACGGGGATGGCGAGGGCGATCCCGATCAGGGCCTCGCCCGTGATGAAGCCGGCGGCGACCAGGAGGCCATTGCGCTCGACCTCTGCCCGGCGCTCGTGCGACGCCTTGGCCCGGTCGAGGACGCGGGTGACCAGCCAGGCGACGATGCCGCCCAGGAAGATCGGGACGTTCAGGTCGAAGGGCAGGTAGACGCCGACCGCGAACGCCATCACCGGGATCCGGAACTTGAACTGCTTCGCCTCGAGGAGGCGATCGATGAGGATCACGACGACGGCGATCGCCGCGCCGATGCCGATGATCGTCCACGGCAGGCCGCCCGCGAATACGCCCTTGGCGACGGTGCCCATCAGGTTCGCCTGTGGCGCCGGCAGGCCCTTGCTGCCGATGCCGTAGGCGTCGTTCAGCAGGTTCAGGATCGGCGCCATCGCGAGCGCGGCGACCACCACCCCCAGGATCTGCATGACCTGCTGCTTCCACGGGGTAGAGCCGACGAGCTGACCGCACTTGAGGTCCTGCAGGTTGTCTCCACCGATGGCGGCGGCGCAGCACACCACACCGCCGATCAGGATCGCGGCGACCGGGCCCGCGGGGCTCTTCATGCCGAGCCCGAGGAGCAGCAGCGCGGAGACGAGGATCGTGGAGATCGTGATGCCCGAGACCGGGTTGTTCGAGGAGCCGACGAGGCCGGCCATGTACGACGCGACAGCCGAGAACAGGAAGCCGGCGACGATCATCACCACGGCCATCACGGCGCTGATCCCCGGCGAGTCCGTGAAGTGCCAGAAGATGAAGAACAGCGGGACGACGCTGGCGACGATCAGGATCAGGATGATGTTCATTGGCATGTCGCGCTCGGTGCGCGGCACGCTGTCCTTGCCGCCCGCCTTCGCGCGCTTGTACGCATCGAGGCCGGCGGTGATGCCGCCGAGCAGTGACTTGCGGAGCTTCCACAGCGAGTACAGGCCGCCGACGAGCATGCCGCCGACGCCGAGGTAGCGCGTGACGAACTTGTGGGTCGCACCCGCGGCGTCGATCGCGCTGGCGCCCACGAGGGCATCGGCGAGCGTGGTGCCCTTGTCGGGATCGATGATGATCGTCGTCGCATCGCCGAGCGCGGCGAACAGCGGCACGGCGATCCAGCGGTTGAGGGCCGCGCCGGCGAAGATCACCACGGCGACGTTGAAGCCGACGATGTAGCCGACCGCCAGCAGCGCCGGCGAAGCGTTGATGCCGAAGTAGAAGGGCACGCCGCTCTTGGTCGCGGCGACGACCGCACCGCTGCCGGCCTTCGCGGTGCCCGCGGCGGTCGCGGCGGTCGCGCCCCCGCCGGCGATCCATCCACCGACCTCGACGATCTCGGCCCACAGCTTGAGCCCCGTCGATCCGACCTTGACCACCGCGCCGATCACGCCGGCGATCACGAGCGTGCTCACACCGCCACCACCCTCGGCGCCGGCCTTGAGGACCTCTGCGGTGGCGACGCCCTCGGGGAACTGCAGCGGCTGATCGATGATCAGCGCGCGCCGCAGCGGGATCGTGAACAGCACGCCGAGGATGCCGCCGAACCCGGCGATCAAGGTCGTCTCGAGGTAGCTGAACCGCGCCCACACGCCGAGGATGATCAGCGCGGGGAGCGTGAAGATCACCCCGGCCGCGAGACCCTCACCCGAGGCCGCGGCGGTCTGCACCGCGTTGTTCTGGAGGATGTTGCCGGTGCGCAGCATGCGGAGCACCGCCATCGAGATCACTGCGGCGGGCACCGAGGCGGAGACGGTCATACCCGCGAACATGCCGAGGTACGCGTTGGCGCCGGCGAGGATCACGCTGAGCAGCGAGCCGAGGATCAGGACCCCAACGGTGAGCTCGGGCAAGGTCTTCTCCGCCGAGATGTAAGGCACGACCTTCGGCGGAGCAGCGGACGGCGCGGGCGCGTCGGACATGGAGGAAACATCGATGGGAACGCGCCCACCGGTCAAGCGCTGCCCCGGTTTACCACCCGTGCCGCCGCGCCCGTTGATAGCCTCCGGTGGTGATGAAGACCGTGCGGCACCCGCTCCTATCTCTCCTGATCCCGGGCCTGGTCCCGGGCCTGGTCCCGGCATGGGTCGTGGTCACCGCGCTCGGCGCGTGCGGGACCACCAGCACGCTACCGCCGGGCGCGGTGTGCGATCAGACCTCGGACTGTGAGCCCGACCTGACTTGCCTCGAGATCGCCCAGGTGACAGCGACCTCGTGCACGGTCGTCGGCAAGACCTGCAGCACCACGTGCGTCGACGACGCCTCGTGCGCGCCGCTCGGTGCCGACTTCCGGTGCTTCGCGACCTGCACGACCGACAAGGTCTGCGGCGAGGTCGCCGCGCCGTGATCGTCCGCTACTGCGTGCAGAACTCTTCGTTGCCGCGCGGGTAGCGATAGAGGATCGAGTAGCACATCTCCGTCGTCGAGCTCTCGCCGTACGTGATGGTCTGCGCGCTGGTGTTGTTCCACGTACACTCGGTGGTGATCTTGTCGCCGACCGCGAGCGGGATCGAATCGAGCGGGATCACGGCCTGGTGATCGAAGGCGTACGGCGCGTCGTGGATCACGCGGTCCACGCCACCCGTGTGGATCGTGGTCTTCAGGTGCGTGCCGAGCTGGTGCATGTGCGGGAACAGCGCGATCAGCGTGTACGGCTTGGTCACCGTGCAGGTGCCGGTGGTCGTGGTGCTCTGGTTCGGCGCGATCGAGAGGTTCCGCGGCCCGGGGAGGAACAGGTCGACCTCGTCGGTCACCGTGGTCGGATCGACCTCGAGGATCTCGACCCCGGACGTTCCCGAGAGCGCGACGTCCGAGGGGTTGAAGATGTGCAGCTGGAGCCCGAGCGAGCTGCCGGCCTCGAACTTGAGGGCCTTGCCCGGGGGAAACATCAGCTCGTTGGTGCCGACGCCGGAGGCGAAGATCGCGTTCGCGCCCGAGATGCCGCGGAACAGCAGCGTGTGGTGGGTGCCCTGCGGCGCGAGCGGGCGGATGCCGCCGACGATCATGTCGTGATCGATCGTGATGATCTGCAGGTCCGAGGTGTTCTCGCCACCGGCGGGGAGCGTCCAGCTCTTCGAGATCAGCGACTGCCAGCCTCCCGTGGCAGGTGCGTCCGGCGCAGGCTCCGAGCTGCCTTCGCTGCCACAGGCCCCGAAGAGCAAGATCGCGACGCCGAAACCCCAGGCGGTCTTCATCGCGCGCGACTGTACGCGCGGACCCGGCGCCGCGTCCACGAGCGTTTCGGGGACACGGGGGATGACGGAGGGGTGAGGCTCGGTTCTCGGACACCGCGGCCGCGAGATCCTTGGCCGGCGCAGTTCGCGGGTCCACGCCCTAGCGCGAACCTCGACGTGGTGCGTTGATCACCCACGTGAAGCGCCATCGCTTGGTTCATCGCGTCGTCGCGCTGACGACGTTGCTGCCGTTCGTCGTGACCTCGTGCGGTGGGCGCCCCAAGGGCGGGACCACAGGCCAACCGTCACCGCTCTCCGACCAGGTGCTGGTGCAGTCCAAGGACCAGCCGCCCGGGCTCGACCTGCGGGTGTCCGAGGGCAAGCAGGGTGCCGCGGCGTTCGATCGCGCGAACCTCGCGCCCGCGAAGAAGCTGCCCGAGGCCGAGGCGCAGGGGCTGCTCTCCCGGACCAAGGCGATCACCACCGATCCGGCGGATCAGCAGGCGTTCGCGCTGCGCGAGAAGTCCCAGCCGCCGCCGCGGACCGGGCAGACGGTCAAGGGCACGTTCCCGCCACCTGCGTCGTCCCTGCTGCCGCCCGCGGCGAGCGATGCCGGGAAGGACCTCACGGTGCTGCGCTACATGCCGGAGGGGCAGGTGCCGCTCGCGCCCGAACTGTCGATCACGTTCAGCCAGCCGATGGTCGCCGTCACCTCGCAGGACGATGCGGCGACCACCGTGCCGGCGACGCTGACCCCGACGCCCAAGGGCCACTGGCGATGGATCGGCACGCGTACGCTGCTGTTCGATCCCGAGGTTCGATTCCCTCAGGCCACCACCTATCAGGTCACGGTGCCGAGCGGCACCCGGAGCGCGAACGGCGGCGTGCTGAAGAGCGGCACCAAGTTCACGTTCGAGACGCCCGCGCCGAAGCTGGTGTCGAGCTACCCGAGCGCGAACGCGCCGCAACGGCTCGACGTGCCGATGTTCGTGGTGTTCGACCAGAAGATCGATGCGCTCGCCGCGTTCAAGACGTTCACCGTCACCGCCGATGGCAAGCCGGTGGCGATCGAGCTCCTCGATGCCGCGGCGATCGCCAAGGACAAGGAGCTCAAGCTGCTCGCCGACGGGGCGACCAAGTCCGAGTGGGACGGCCGCTGGGTCGCGTTTCGCCCATCGCAGCCGCTGCCCAAGGATGCACGGATCGAGGTCGCGATCGCGGCGGGGATGCCGTCCGCGGAGGGGCCCAATCTGACCAAGAGCGCGCAGCAGTACGCGTTCAGGACCTATCCGCCGCTGAAGGTCGACGAGGCGGAGTGTGGCTGGGGTGGCGAGTGCCGCCCGGCCATGCCGTTCCGCATCGAGTTCAACAACCCGCTCGACGCCGACAAGTTCGACGAGGCGCAACTCACCGTGGTGCCGCCGATCAGCGGCGCGAAGATCGTCCAGAGCGGCCAGCAGATCGTGGTGACCGGCATGACGCGGGCGCGCACGACCTACAAGGTCACCGTCTCGGGCGGCCTGCTCGATGCGTTCGGGCAGACGCTCGGCAAGGACACGACCCTGACGTTCTCCGTCGGTGATGCGCAGCCGACGTTCTTCGGGCCGCAGGGCATGGTGGTCCTCGATCCGGCGGCGAAGCGCCCGTCGCTCGATTTCTTCACCACCAACTACGACCAGCTCAAGGTCCGCCTCTATCAGGTCGGTCCGCTCGACTACGACGCCTTCGGCAACTACCTGCGCAACCAGTGGAACAAGGACAAGCCGCCCCGGATGCCAGGCAAGGTCGTGTTCGACCAGCTGGTGAAGACCGGGCTCGGGAAGAATGACCTGATCGAGACGCACATCGATCTGCAGGCCGCGCTCTCGAAGGCGAACCTCGGCCACGCGATCGCGATCGTCGAGCCGTCGCCGTGGAAGGAGGACTGGGACCCGCCGCGGATGATCGCGTGGGTGCAGGCCACGCACCTCGCGATCGATGCGCACGTCGATGCGGGCAACCTGCTCGCGATGGCGACCGACCTCGCCACGGGCAAGCCGATGGCCAACGTCGCCGTCGAGATCCGGCCGTTCGGGATCACCGCCACCACCGATGGTCAGGGGCTCGCCACGCTGCCGCTCGGCCTCGCGAACCAGAAGGGGGCGCACTACCTGATCGCGCGCAAGGGCGACGACGTGGCGTTCGTGTCCGACGACGGTGGCTACTGGAGCGAGAGCGGGAGCTGGTTCAAGCAGACGCGGCCCACGCAGCTCGCCTGGTACGTGATCGACGATCGCAAGATGTACAAGCCGGGCGAGGAGGTCACCCTGAAGGGCTGGCTCCGCACGCTCGACCCGGGCAAGAACGGCGACCTCGGCGGCCTCACGGGCGCGGTGAGCAACGTGACGTACACGGTCACCGACTCCACCGGGAACAAGCTCGCGACCGGCTCCGCAAGCGTCAACGCGGTGGGCGGCTTCGATACCAAGTTCACGCTGCCGAAGACGCCGAACCTCGGCGACGCGTACATCCGGTTCTCGACGCAGGGCCGCATGAGCGGCAGCTACACGCACGGCTTCGAGATCCAGGAGTTCCGGCGGCCCGAGTTCGAGGTCAGCGCACAGGCGAGCCAGGGCCCGTTCCTGGTCGGCGCCGGTGGCGATGTCACCGTGACCGCGAAGTACTTCTCCGGCGGGCCGCTGCCGGGCGCGCCCGCGAACTGGTTCGTCACCGC
>JAYVRN010000881.1:0-10314 GCA_043776275.1 Myxococcales bacterium
CTGCGCGGACTCGGCGACGAACTCGCTGTTCAGCACCTTGACCGTCACGCTCTGCGACGAGATGCCGACGAGCGTGGGCTTGATCACCGCCGGCATGCCCGGCATCTGCTCGAACTCGAGGTTCAGGCCGACGTTCATCGTCAGGTCGAGGGTGAACGCACGGACGTAGCGCTCGTAGAGGAACGCGTAGAAGTCCACCTCGAGGTGGTTGATGCCGATGTTGAGCGCCGGCGACGACGCCGTGTTGTTGCCGATCGTGAAGTCGAGCGGCTTCTGCGGGCGGGTCACGAGCAGCAGCGGATCCTTGCCGGTATCCGAGGTCAGCTCACCGAGGGACGGGACCAGGAGGCTGATCGTGCCGACGTTGAGCTGGTTGATGTACGTGGTGCCGACGCCGAGGCACATCGCGCCGGAGGTCACGAGGTGGTGACCCGCGAGATCGAGCATCGTCTCCGACAGACCCATCGCGACATCCGCGGTGGGCTCGGGGCTGCCGTCGAACTCGCCGGCCGGGTTGAGCGAGAACGTGGAGCGCGAGGTGATCGGCAGGCTCGCGGGCGGGCTACCGAACTGCGGCGGCGCCATCGGCGGCACGCACAGGTTCGGCTCGCTCGCGAGCGGGATGTGATCCGGGCGCTCGCCGGTGCGCGTGGTCGGATCCTCGTCGGCGTTCATGCCGGTGATCACGCCGAGGCTCATCGCCTTCTTGGCGCCATCGAGGCGAACGTAGCCGCCCGGGACGATGCGGGCTTCCATGAAGCCCTCGGTGCCGGGGGACACGCCCTCGAGCAGTGCGCCGATGTCCATCATGCCCTTCACGCCCAGCGGGTTCGGGAGGAAGTTCTGGATCAACGGATCGATCAGCGGCGTGAGCAGGCCCTTGAGCGCGTTCGGGATCGCATCGAGCAGGTTGGCGACCAGGTTGCCGAAGCTCGAGAGGATGCCGCAGCCCGTGAAGTTCAGGTTCGTCGTGAACGAGTTGATGTTCGCGAGGTGGATGTCCAGCTCGCCATCGGCCGGCTTGATGCCAAACGCGATGTCGAAGCTGCCGTTGAGGTTGTTCGAGTTGATGCCGAGGTCACACGAATCGACGTGGAAGCCGAGGGCGTAGAAGTCGAGGTGGATCGAGGTGTTGATCGCCGTCGAGACGTTGAGGCGCAGCGTGTTCTGGTTGGTGACCTGCACGCCGAGACCGGCCGGGGCCGCGTTGAGGTTCACCGCGACCTTGCAGCCGTTGGTGCAACCCGCGCCGGAGTTCTGCTTGCAGTAGTCCGCGCTCGCGACGTTGAAGCCCGCGATGCTGACGCCCGCGCTCCCACCCGGGATGCAGATGCCGCTCGACAACGAGTTGTTGACGAGCGCGGGGAGCATGTCGGTCAGCTTCTTGAAGCCGGCCTGCGTGACGCGGATCTGCGCGCCGCCTTCCACGGTCTGATCCGCGGGCAGCTTTCCACCTGGCAGTGGTTGCGAGGCGCTACACGCGCCGCAGCCACCGAGATTTCCGCATGCGCCCATCAGGACGAGGAACGCGGTCGAGAGCACCAAATTGATTCGAGTCGAGCGTACGAACACTGCATCCTCCCCGGCGAAGATCGAAAAGACACCCCGACGGGCGTCCCTCATCACATCGAGTCGACGTATACGATGATCGCCGTTCAGATGAAAAGGACAATCACCAAGCTACCCAGCCGATATTTTAGGGTTTTCGTGGGTAGGACCGCGCGGTGCGCCACGACGGGAGTTCACGCACTTACCGGCGGGGAACGTGAGCCGCCGCGCAGTAGCTACGCCACGGCGTCGATCTTCGACCTGTGACCCGCATCGCACGAAGCTGAGCGACGAGCGTGACGCCTTGGGGCTTGACACCCATGCACTTGGCCCGCTATCTACTGCGCCCGAACCAGGGTCCGTAGCTCAGCTGGATAGAGCGTCGGGCTTCGAACCCGTAGGTCAGGGGTTCGAATCCCTTCGGACTCACTGAAAACTGAAGATCGAAGATTGTCTCGGGGCGCTGCTCCGAGAACACCGGGGGCGTAGCTCAATGGTAGAGCATCGGACTCTTAATCCGCTGGTTGACGGTTCGAGTCCGTCCGCCCTCACCCGACCGACTGTAGACAACGCTGATTCCTCGCCGGAATCGGCGTTTTTCGCGTTTCGGGGCGCCTCCGCGGATGGGCGTCGATCACGCGGCGCAATCGCTCTATAGAAGATCGCCCGCACGCTCGGCCCTCCGTGAGCTGCTCCGCGGATGGGCGTCGGGGACAGCGCCTGCCGAATAACCACCGTCGCTCGCGCGGGCGGGGCAAGGTCCGTGCGGGGCACATCGGCCGCCGTAGTTACAGTCGCCGCCCCGACCCCATCCGCTTCGCGGTCGCTCACGGCGAGCCATCGCTTGGGCGTCGGCCACGAGCGCCGGTCGATCAGCCGGCGAGGCTCTGACGCTCCTGGGAGCCCACACTGGCGGATCGAGCTTAACCAGCGAACGGTCGAAACGCCCGCGCTACGTACGCTCTCATCTGGAGCCTAGCCTGGGAATTCTTGATCTTTGCATGAGTCGTCGACGGCGCTGCGTCCGTGCGCCTCCACCTCACCGCGGAGTGGGCGTCGCTGCCTTCTCCCGGATCATCCAACGCGAAGATCTCGTACTCAATGCCATTGCTGAGCGTCACAGTGCTCGGAAGGACTTGGAGATCGTTCGGGGTGGTGAAGACAATCCGGTTGCGTTCGGGCGTGAGCACGCTTTCAGGGGCGGCATACTTCTGTCGGTTGCAGGACACTCCCTGCGGATCAATCACAGCAAAACTCACTGACTCTCCGACGATATCGGCATCAGAGGCACCGCGGTACAGCGCCTCCGCGAGAGGAATCAGCTCGTCGAGTGTGCGCACTTCACGCCTGAGCGAAATCGATCATCGTTGGCGCGGCTTCGGCGATCGCGACCCTGATGACCTTGGGTAGTTGCGGCGGCACCTCCAGGACGAGATGTGCGTCGCCATCATTGTCGCACGCTACCGCCGCGTATTGACCGGGTATTCGCCGCGCGACGGTAACAACGACGCCACCGTCCACATCGGCCGAAATTCGCGCATTCGAAACGCCACGGGCCTCGAGTGCTTCGATGACTAGCTGAGCGTTCTCGATCGCATGCTTGCTTGGCGGGGGAGCGTCAGCTCCATCCCACCCAACCGAGAGACCCTTGAGCCTCGCGAGTGCATCAAGACTGCGGCCGACCGGCTGAGCGTGAGCGTTGCTCAACTCCGTCAGATCCGCGGCGGCAGCCAAACCTTGTAGATAGGACGTGACGACAACCCCTGCGGAGGCTTGAGCCGACACGCTCTTGAGCGTGTGGAAAGCCATCGGCGAGGCTGTCGCGATCGACAGGACAAAGAGCTCTGACTTCATTCTGGCGGCGCCTGCCGTGGCTTCGGCTGCTCAAGCATCGCTTCGAGCTGAGCAATCTGTTTCGACAGGAAGTCACGAACGATCTTGGCGGTGGACAGTGAGAGCACAGCGTCCACCTCAAGCTCTCGTACGATCCCTCCGCGCGAAAACCCATCCTCTTCGATCTCTTCGCCCAGGCCTCCCCCAGACGTGGTGCGCATCACAACTCGCTGGGGGATTGCGGCGCGCTGACTGAACAAAGCGATGTGCAGGTCGCCGCTCGGCGTAACGCCGCCAACGACACCATCGGTGTGGATTACTCGAAACAGCGTGCTCTTCAGGTAGTGGAAAGCGATCTTGTCGGTGATCTCGGGCATGCGGTTCTCCAGAGTCCTACCAGAGGCGGGCGGATCGACGAGGTGGATTAGATCATGAAGGAACCTCGCATGTGCCATTCGCAGGAGCTTTGGTGGGTGCCAAATTGGCGGACCCCAGGGGCTACCGACCGCGACCTCCGTTTCAAAGGTAGTTGGTCGGGCGACCTAGAAGTCGGTGCTCGCATGACACCGACGTGACATGCCTACTTCACCACTCGGGGTTTTGGCTGCAACGTCGAGGCCTTGAGGCTCGGCGTCCCCGACGCCCATCCGCGGAGCAGCTCACGGCGAGCCGAGCGCGCGGGCGACCTATCGTTCGTCGCGAGAGCGCTCTGCGAAATCTAGAGCGGTCGCCGATGGCATCGGGCGATGCGTGCCGCGGCTTGCCATCGCCGTTCAGGCGCTAGGCGCAGCGACGCGCTGGGCCTCGGCGTGTCACCGCGTCATCGAGGATCGCCGAGAGGAGATCGCGCGGCGATCGTTCGAGGGTCGCGGCGGCCGCGTACAGCTCGTCGTGGCCCTGCGCGAGGGTCAGGCTCGGCAGCGGGTTCATCTCGAGGAACACGACCTCGCCGTCCGGGGTGATCCGGAAGTCAGCGCGTCCGTAGCCCTCGATCCCGAGTGCGGCGAACGAGCGGATCGCGGCGACCGCCAGCCGCGCGGCGATCGGTGCCGCGAGCGGAGCGGGGACCTCGACCTGCACGCACTCGGGGCGGGCGTGCTTGAGGTCGTAGTCGTAGATCGCCTCGTCGTGCCGGTACCAGATCGGCGGCAGCAGGCCGACGCCGGCGAACCATCCGACGGCGACATCGATGCCGGGGATCAGCTCCTCGACGAGGACGCCACCTGGGTATCGTGCGAGCGTATCCGCGACGACCATGCCTAGCTGTGTCGGGTCGCGCACCACGCTCGCGGCCGTGATGCCCTTGCTCGAGCCCTCGAGGTTCGGCTTGACGATCAGCGGTCCCTGAAGGTCCCGGAGCGGATCGGTCGCTTGGCGGATCAGCTGACCGCGCGGGACGCGGACCCGTGCGCCCGCGACGACACGCTTGGCGAGCGCCTTGTCGAGACAGACCGCGAGCGCACTCGCCTCGCTGCCGGTGTGTGCCAGGCCGAGCTGCTCGAACAGCGCGGGGTAGAACGCCTCCCGGAACGCGCCGCGTTCGCCTTCAGCGAAGTTGAACACGACGTCGGGCGCGAGCCTGCCGAGCTCCACGACCAGCCGTGGGATCGAGCCGGTGACGTCCACCGGCACCACGACGTGTCCGAGCCCGGCGACCATGCGCGCGATCGTGGCGATCGCATCGCGCGTGTCGAACTCGGCCTCGCCTTCGGCGTCGGTACGCCGCTCGTTGTAGGTGATCGCGATCTTCATCGCACACCCCACAGCTCGTTCGGATCTTCGAGAGTTTCGGCCCACGCATCTGCCATGCCCTCGAGGACGAGCGGCACGCAGGTGGGGCCGTAGAGCTCGACGACCTCGTCGACAGCCTCCGCCATCCAGGCGGCGTGTTCATCGCTGTCGACCGCGATGTGCTGGGTGAAGTAAGTCGTGTCGGCGATCCCGGCGAAGCAGGGCGCCATCACCGCGAACATCTCGGGCACGAGGGTCTCGGCGGTCAGGAGCCAGCCGGCGAGCGCGGGCTCCGACATGGCCGCGAACGCATCGGAGAGCCACAGCTCCGCCGTGCGCCCGAAGGCCTCGGTCGGGAGCTCGTGAAGGCTCGTCACGTGCAGGCTGCGCATCAGCGCCACGGCCAGCGTGACGTGCGAGGTGCCCCCGAGACCGGCCTCGTGCGCGATGTTGTCTTCGATGGCTGTGCGCAGGCGTCGCGACCGCAGGGCCTTCGACTTCATCTGCGCCAGCATCGGGATCCACGTGATGCTGTCGGAGTACTGGTAGTAAGCGAACCGGATGAGCGTCGTCCTCTCGATCTGTCCGTCCCGGGCAGCGACGAGCAACGGGTGCTCGAGCAGCTCGGCGCGGTAGCGATCAAGAGTGGTGAAGATGGGCTCGGTCTCTTGCTTGGCGTGCAGTCGCATCGTGATCTCCATGGCAATGACCGGCCGCTGCGATGACAGCACGTCAGCGTGCGCTCCGGTCGACACGAATTTCACAATACGGTCTCCGCACATCCGCGCAATGAAAATCTCGCGCGGCAGCAAACGCGTTCAGTACGGCGCGCGCGGCGCGTCGTCGAACCACAGCCACGCGAAGAGCGCCGGTCACCTCCGGTGCAGCGGGCCCGCATGCTCGCCAGCCACGTGGCGACGTCCGCCCGTGGACGTCAGACCCGGATCTGCGCGAGCTGCCCGCACGCCGCCGCGATGTCCTGGCCGCGCGGCCACCGGATCATCGTGCGCAGGCCGCCGGCGGCCGTCACCCGATGGAAGCCCTCGAGGCGGTCCCGCGCCGAGGCACGCAGCGAGCTCCCCGCGATCGCGTTGTGCGGGATCAGGTTGAGGCGCGCGTTCACGCCACGCAGCAGCTCGACGACGCGCGATGCATCGGCATCGGTGTCGTTGACGCCATCGAACATCACGTACTCGATGAAGTGGACGCGGTTGGGGTGGTGCGCTCGGTCGTCCCGCAACACGCCGAGCAGCGCCTCGATCGGCCAGGTCTTGGTCTGAGGCATCAGGGCGAGGCGCTGTGCATCCGTACTGCCGTTGAGCGAGAGCGCGAGGCTGCACCGCGCCTCGGTGAGGAACCGCTTCATGCCGGGCAGCACGCCCGAGGTCGAGACGGTGACCTGGGTCTGGCCGAGCTGTGGCGCCGGTGACTGGGTGAGGATCTCGACGGCGGTCAACACCTCGTCGAGGTTGTCCATCGGCTCGCCCATCCCCATGAACACCACGTTCTTTGCGGGGCTGTGCGCAGGGGCCGTGGCGCGAGCGATCAGGAACTGAGCGACGATCTCATCGGCGCGCAGGTTGCGACCGAACCCGAGGGTGGCGGTGGCACAGAACGTACAGCTGCGCGTGCAGCCGATCTGGCTCGACACGCAGATCGTCGAGCGCCGCGCGGTCGGGATCATCACGGCTTCGACCGCACCACCCTCGACGGCCATCAGGAACTTGATCGTCCCGTCGCTCGCCGTGGCCTGTTCGGCGATGCGTACGTCGGTCACCGTGCAGCGGGCGCGCAGGGTCTGCCACGCGGCGGCGGCCACCCCCGGGACGGTCGCCGGCAGCTCCTGGCTCCACGTCCGAGCGCCGTAGATCCACTTCGCGGCGGCCAGCGCGCGGGTCCGGCTGTCGAGGACCTCCTCGAGCGCGCGGACGGTCAGCCCGGTGAGGCGCATCCGTAGAGTTTACTGCAGCTGCCCACAAGATCTACGCGCTGGGAGCGCTTGCATCCACTCCACCTCAGGTCGGATCGTGCGTCCGTGCCAGCACGCTCCGTGAAGCTCGTCGTCCTCGCGCTCGCTGCCTGTACCTCGTGCTCCGGCGCGGCCCATCCGATCGCGCCACCGATCGCGCCGCCTCCGGCGAGTACGGTGTGTTACGCCGGGATGTCGATCGGCATGGGGCAGACGGCGCGAACGCTCGCGCGGCGCACCGTGGATCCTGCTGCGCACCAGATCGTCGAGGACGTGCACCACGACGATGGCGGCGCCCATGGCGCGAACCGGTTCCACGTCGTGATGGCCGTCGAGGGCGATCACTTCACGATGACCGAGGCTGCCAAGGCTTTCCAGGGCTCCGGCACGCTGGTCGGAGATCCGTGGCGCTGGACCTCCTGGTCGTCCACAGCCGAGATCCCGAACACGGGGATCACGGTCGATTCCGACGACGAGCTGACCGACATCGGCATGACCGCGACCAAGCAGATCAAGCGGGACGGCAAGCTGCTCGGCACCACCAAGGACGAGCTCAAGACCTTCGACTGCGCCCGCTGGGACGCTGCCGTGACCGAGCTGGCAGCTCCGGCGATCAACGAGGCGAGCTGCGGCCACGCGTGCCGGAACTTCGCGACGCTCAGGTTCTGGGCGCGTGCGGATCCCTCCATCGCCGCGTTGCCCGCGAGCGACCAGGCGGCGGAGCGAACCAAGCAGGCCGCGCTGTTCGCGGAGCAGGTCGAGGCCGGGCTCGCCGCCTGCGTCGAGACCTGCATCGCGGCCAACAATGGCGTGCAGACCGCCTGTATCGCGAAGGCGACCTCGATCGATCGGCTCGCCCTCTGCGAGTGACCGGTGCGGCTACTTGGTGGGCTTCTTCTCGTTCGCGGTCTCGGCGGCGAGCTTCAGCTCGTCCTGCGCGACCTTGATCGCGTCCTTCGCCTTGGCGGCGTGGCCACCGAGGTCGAACTCGTTCGCGACCTGCGCGGCGGTGATCTTGGTCCAGGCGACGTCGAGCGCCTTGTTGGCGGCCTGCATGTTCGGGTGGCCCTTGAGGGCGCCGCCGGCGAACACGCCGAGGGGGAGAGCGACGAGAGCGGTGATGATCGCGGTCTGGAACTTGGACATGACTGCCTCCTGGTTGAGAACGGGCTCCACGGTGCCGCAGCAGCCCTGGGCTCGCAACGGCGCGTCGCCGGATTTCAGCGGCTCACCGTCGGCGGGTCGAAATGCCCCGTGCGTGCGGTCTGGTCACGGCCGTGCGGAGCGAGATCGAGATTCCGGTAGGATGTGGGAATGACGGAGCGCAAGACCGATGGCGCCGAGCCCCTCGCGACGGTCGCAGAGCTCGAGGAAGGCCTGCGTCAGGTGCATCGCATGGAGATGCAGACCAAGATCGGCCTCGAGCGGCTCGAGGCGCTCGTGCTCGCCGCCGTCAAGGTCCTGCATCGCGCCGAGGTCCTCCACGAGAAGGCGGTCGGCGTCGAGGCCGAGGCGCAGCTGACGAAGATTCGCGACGAGCGCCGCACCGAGACCCTCATCAACCTCGGGCCCGATGTCGACAAGTACGCGGTCACCTCGCCGCAGATCGACTGCGCATCGTTGATGCACCTGTGTAAGGCGCGATGCTGCCGCCTGCAGGTGGCGCTCGATTTCAAGGATCTCGATGACGGGCTGCGCTGGGAGTACACCCGGCCCTACGAGCTGCGTCGGCGTGCCGAGGATGGCTACTGCGTCTACTCGGAGAAGACCACGCACCGCTGTGGTTGCTACGACAAGCGCCCCTCGATCTGCCGCACGTATGACTGCCGGCAGGACAAGCGCGTGTGGGACGACTTCGACGCGAAGCAGCCGGCAGAGTGGCGCGACGACGTGGGCGTGGCACCACCGCTCGTGCAGATCCGCTTGCCGCCGAAGTAGCTCAGCCGGCTTTCCGCCTGCGCGCGCGGCGAGGAGGTGACGTTGGCGTGAATGCGGCGGCCTCGAGCTTGGTCACGCGGTCGGGGAGATCGCGGTACTTGTCGTCGATTGCGCCGACGCTGCCGCGGAGGTCTTCGGCGCTCGCCGAGGTGTGGCGCTGCAGCTCCACCGTGAGCCGGCCCTCCATCGCACCCATGGATCGCTGGAGCCTCCCCTCCATCACACCCATGGACTTCTGGAAGCTCCCCTCCATCGCACCCATGGATTGCCGGAACCGCCCCTCCATCGCACCCATGGATTGCCGGAACCGCTCTTCCATCGCGACCATCGCCTGCCGCAGGTCGGCGGCCATCGCATCCATGCGGGCGAAGATCGCACCGGTCCAGATCTCGAGGGTCTCTCGAAGCTCATGACGAAGCTCGCCGCGGGTCACTGGGGTCGTCATGTCGTCGTGCTCGTTCATCACTGTAGCTCCTTTGCGCCGAGCGACGAAGCAGATCTCGTGCCCACGCAAGTGCACGATTGTTCGACGCCGGTGTCCGGAGTACGGCCGGAGGACGGACGCGTGTCCGCAGCTCGGATGCGGCCGGACGTGTAGAGTCCGCCCATGGAGCAAGCGCTCGTTCCCGCCGTTTCCGTGGATCCCGCGCGTCGCAGCGTCGTGACGTTCACGGTCAAGGGAGATCCATGGCCGGTGATCGCGGCGTGGGCGCAGAAGCACAAGTACCTCCCGCGCGCGCCGCAGACCGGCACCGTGAAGCTGTTCCAGAAGGGCAGCGGGCTATGGACGGCACCGATGCGCGCGCAGTTCACACAGGAGGGTGATCAGATCGAGCTCCAGGCGTGGGTACACAACCCGCTGTTCGCGCGGATCATGGCGCTGATGCTGCTACCCGCGGAGATGAACGTGCGCTCCGGCGGGTTCCGCGCGGTGATCCCGCGCAACATCGCGCGCAAGGCGGTCAACGAGCTGCTCGCGCAGGTGGGCGCCGAGCTGATCCCTTAGCGGGACCGAGCTCAGGCCGCGCGGTCGCGACCGACCGTGGTGTGGCCGAGCGCGATCGCGAGGGGCAGCGGGGCGGGCGCGGACTGGCCGAGCTTCTCGACGTCCACCGCCCACAGGTACAAGCACGTGTAATACGCCATGCGGATGAACGTGGAGAACGCCGCGTAGAGCGCGAACATCACGCCGAACACCGTGATGCCGACGATCATCGCCGTGGTGCCGTGCAGCGCGCTCAGGAGCAGGTACTCGACGCCGAAGATCAGCATGAACCACACGAAGCCGATCAGGC
>JAYVRN010000882.1:0-10306 GCA_043776275.1 Myxococcales bacterium
GGTCAGCTCAAGGTCATCCTCGGCGACATGATCGCCACGTTCACCGACCACGGCACGCCGGTCGCCAAGGCCGCCATCAACGCCGCGATCGAGCTCAAGGTCGTCCCGGCCTCCAACGGCTTCGGCGTCGCGCTCCAGCTCGGCAAGCCGACCGCGAAGGTCACCATGATGGACGACATCGGGAACGCGACCCGGCTCGAGGACAAGGACCTCGAGGCGGCGACCGCGGCCTGCCTCGGCGCCCAGATCGAAGCGGTCTCGAAGCTCCTCGTCAACATCCCGCTCCCCGCGGTCGCCGGCATCCAGATGCGGAACATGTCGATCGGCTCCGATGACGGCTTCGTGATGCTGAAGGGCGATCTGCAGTAGGCGTAAGCTCGGGGGCATGGCCGCCGGGAACCAGGGGAAGACAAAGCAGGCAGCTGGACGCGGTGCGAAAGCGCCGCGTTCTGCGTTTCGGAGCAAGGTCGCGACGAAGGCCAAGCCCGTCGCGAAGGCCAAGCCCGTGGCGAAGGCCAAGGCGACCGCGAAGCCGAAGGTCGTCGCGAAGCCGAAGCCGAAGACCGCCGCGAAGACCAAGCCCGTCGCGAAGGCCAAGCCCGTCGCGAAGGCGAAGGTCGCCACGGCCGCCACGCCGGCGAACGAGGTGCTGGGCGTGATCACCTGCCCGTCGGGCAAGCTCGGGATCTTCGACATCGGGCTGTTCGGGTTCCTCCCTCGCCCAGCGCTCGAGCCCGCGATCGTGAAGGCGGACGTCCCTGCGGATCGTGAGCTGCCCGTGATCGGAACGCGCGTCGGCACCGGTCGGTTCGGGGACTGCTGGGATCACGTCGCGGTAAAGCTCAGCGACGGCGTGGTCCACACATCGAAGAAGCTCGGCGAGGCCGGCGTGGACTTCGCGCGCCTGGTCTGCGTCGACCATGCCTCGCTCGATCAATGGCAGCACGACGACAGCCTCGATGGCCTCGCCGATGTCATGTTCTGGGGCCGCGACGAGGCCAAGCTCGCGAAGGCGATGCGCGCCCCACGGACCCGCGAGGGCTATGGCTGGTCGAACCTGACGGTGGTCGATGCGGAGGCCAAGCTCCTCGAGGCCGAGCGCCTCAAGGCGCAGCACAAGCTCCTGCTCGCCACCGACCTCCGCCCGCACTCGCACCACTTCCACGCGCTCGCAGCCGCCCGCGCGAACCCGAAGGGCGCCGGCGAGATCGATCTCGGCAGCTCGCGCATGCTGCTGTTCTTCACGAGCTGGGGCGACGGCGTGTTCCCGATCTATCTCGACGTCGACAGCAGCAATCGTCCGGTGCGCGTCCGGATCCAGCTCGCCACCGCGCAATCGAACGCGAACATGCGCGCCGTCAATCCCTGAGGATCACCGGCGATCCACGCGCGCGCTCGTGCGTGACGTTCTCGATCGGCCGGCTCCACGTCAGCCGGCGCGTGGAGCGAGGAAGACCAACACGCCAGCGAGCATCGCGAGGACGCCGAGCACGAGACCGAGCAGCCGCGGGCTCGCACTCGCGGCGGACCACATCTGGATGTTCACGGCCGCGAGCAACGCGCTCCCGCCGACGGTGACCTTGACCACGCCCGCGCCCGATGCGACGAACGTGACCCTCGGTGTTAGCCCGACGGCGACGTTCAGTCGTGCCATGAACGCGACGACGATCAACCCGACGACGTTCACGCTGTCGCAGGGTGCGACGCCGATCACCGGCGTGGTCACCTACGACGCCCTGACCAACACCGCGACGTTCAACCCGGCGGTCGACCTGACGACGGGTCTCGTCTACACCGCGATGATCACCACGGGCGCGCAGGACACCGGCGGGCTCGCGCTCGCCGCGCCCTACACCTGGATGTTCACCACCGGCACCGTGGCGCTGCCACCGACGGTGACCCTGACGGCGCCGCTGCCGAATGCCCTGAATGTCGCGATCGACATCAGCCCCACGGCGACGTTCAGCCGCGCGATGAACCCGCTGACCATCAACGCGACGACGTTCACGGTCGCGCAGGGCCTGACGCCGGTCGCCGGTGTGGTCACGTATGACGCACTGACCAACACCGCGACGTTCGACCCTACGGTCGATCTCTCCCCGGGCATCTACACCGCGACGATCACGATCGGCGCGGAGGATACGAACGGCCTCGCGCTCGCCGCGCCGTACACCTGGATGTTCACCGTGGGCATGAACATGCTCGCGCCAACCGTGACGATGACGACGCCACTGCCGAACGCGATGAACGTGCTGATGAACGTCAGTCCGACCGCGACCTTCAGCGGGCCGATGAACATGCTGACGATCAACGACCTGACGTTCACGTTGTCGCTGGGCGCGCTGCCGCTCGTCGGCACGGTCACGTACGACAACCTGACCAACACCGCCACGTTCGACCCGGCGGTCGATCTCGCCCCCGGTACCTACACGGCGACGATCACCACGGGCGCCCAGGACGTGAACGGTGTCCCGCTCGCGATGAACCATACCTGGACGTTCACCGTCGGGATGATGACCGGCTGCATCCTGCCGGCCCCCGTCCTCGGGACCTCGAGCGCGTTCGCGGTCCTCGCGGCGATGACCGTCACGAACACCGGTGCCACCGCTGTGAACGGTGACCTCGGCGTCTGGGCGGGTACGGCCATCGTCGGGTTCCCGCCGGGCATCTTGACCGGCACGATGTTCGCGGGCACCACGCCCGCGATGACGGCGCAGGGGGACCTCGCGCTCGCTTACACCGATGCTCAGGGCCGCACGGACTGCCTCACGAGCGTGGTCGGTGACCTGGGCGGGACGACGCTGGTGCCGGGCCTCTACAAATCGACGTCGGACTTCTCGATCCTCTCGGCCAACCTCGTGCTCGACGCACAGGGAGATCCGAACGCGGTGTGGATCTTCTCGATGGCCTCGGAGCTGACGGTCGGGAACAACCGCACGGTCACCATCATCAACGGCGGTAATGCTGCAAATGTCTACTGGGCCGTCGGCAGCTCGGCGACGCTCCGCACCGGGGCGGTGATGATGGGCAACATCATGGCGCTGGCGTCGGTCTCGCTCCAGACGGGCGCGACGCTCCTTGGCCGTGCGCTCGCACAGAATGGTGCGGTGACCCTCGACAGCAGCCCTGTGACCAAGCCGTAGCCGCCCAACGGCAGACCCGCGAACAGTCACGGTCGTTCGCATACTCACGTCGAGCGCGCCACGGTTCAGCGTCAGCGGCCGACGAGGCCGGCGTACAGCGCGCCCGCGATCCGGTTCGCGCCGTTCGTCGTCGGATGCTGGAAGTCCTTCACCACGAGTCCGCGCTTGTACCAGGTGCGCGACGCGCCCTTGCCGCCCATCCACGCGTAGGTGTCCCAGAACGCACAGCCTGCCGCCGTCGCGGCGCGGTGCTGGGCCGCGACCATCGCGGGGATCGACTCGCGCGGCGGCATCGCCTCGACCCGGTAGTCGAGCTGATCGAGTGGCGAGACCACGAGGCACGAGGCGTTCGGGTTGGCGGTGCGCACGCTGGTCAGCAGATCGCCGAACAGCTTCTCGTGCTCTTCCATCGCACTACCGCGCGCCGGGAGCCACTCGGCCTCGTTGGTGCCGAGCATGATCACCACGAGATCGGAGCCGCGGTGCGCGAGCTGCTTCTGCCAGTGCTCCGGCAGGTTGTGGTTCGCGAGCTGCTTCGCCGTGGCGTTGACCACGCCGAGGTTGTCCACCACCGCGCCCTTCGCGTTCTCGAGCGAGGCGCCGAACAGCCGGACCTTGCCCTGCGCGCGCAGCTCGAACTTGCGCGCACCATCAGGGATCGCGAGCTGGGCGAACGCGGCCTGCTTCTTCTCGGCGGCGGTCTGGACGGTTGCGACCTCCTTGCCGTCGGCGAACACCGCGAGCTCGCCACCGCGCGGCTGCGCGAGATAGTGGAGGTCGATGCTGGTCACGTTGGCCTTGGCGACCAGCCGGATCGAGCCACCGCCGTCGGTCTCCGCGCTCCCACCCAGGCCGAGCAGGTGATCGGTGGGTTGTACGGTGGACACGCCGTGCACCCGCCAGGTGCCGCTGCTCATGCGGGTGATCGCGCGGTGCTGGCAGTAGGGATGCGGTGGGACGGCCCACACGAAGCCGGGGCCACCGTCGCCGAGCAACGCATCGAGCTTCTCGCGCAGCGCGTGCGTGATCTGATCGTCGGCGGTGAGCGAATCGCCGAAGTACGAGATCCGCAGCGGGTGCGCCGCGGTCCCCGCCTGCTGCGCGGCGAGCGCGGTGCGAAACGCTTCGAGCGCCTTGGGCTCCTCGAACGACGCGGCAGGGACGACCTCCGCCTTCGGCGCGGCGTACGCGACGTGCGCGACGAGACCGAGCGTGACGGTGACGGTGACGGTGACCACCGTGGCGAATCGCATTGCGGCGGCGATCTTAGCGCAGTCGGGGCGGCGATCTTCCGCGGGAGTGGGCGCGCGTCGAGGTCAGCGGCCGAGATCGAGCGACGTCCACCCGGAGAGCTTCGGCGGCCCGGCGATGATGCCGGACAGGCTGCCCTGCGCGTGCGCCTTGCGGAACGCGTCGCTCGCGACCCATGCCCGGAACGCCGCCTCGTCGGCCCACATCGTGTGCGAAGCGTAGAGCTGGATGCCATCGGGCTCGGTGCCGCCCTTCAGCAGGTGGAACTGGAGGAAGCCGGGGACGCCGTCGAGGAACGAGTCGCGCTGGCGCCACGCCTGCTCGAACTCGACCGCGCGGTCGGAGTTCACCCGGAACTGATTCATCGCGACGAACATGGCCACGCTGTACCACGCGGCGAGCTACGATCGTCGCGAACATCGTGCAGGTGGCGATCCTCGAACCCCACCGGCTCCATCGCTGGGTCCTTCCGCTGGGCTTCCTCGGCCTGGGGCTGATCTTCGGGGTGGTGATGGTCCTGCCGAAGGACTCCCAGGCGACGGTGTTCTGGATCGCCCGGCTCGTGTTCGTGGTCGCGTACCTGACGCTGGCCTCCATCGGCCTGTCCCGCTCGCGCCGGACCGCGAACGTCTCGGTCGACATCGCAGGTGTGCATGTGGATGGTCGCTTGCTCGTCGCGAGGTCATCGATCGATCAGGTGCTGTCGACGACGAGCGGTGGGCTCACCACGATCGAGCTGCGTGGCCGACGACCGATCGCCCTGGAGTTCGCGTCCGCGGCAGACGCCGAGACGCTGCTCGACGCGATCGAGCCGGGGCGCCACACCGCGAACCTGTCGTTTCTGGCGACCACCACGCCGACGTTCGTCGTGGTGCTCGCGTGGATGGGGATCCCGGTGTTGCTGTCGATCCCCGTGCAGGTCATGTTGCTCGATGGCGTCGGTCAGGCCGGGCTGATCACGTACGCGATCCCATGCGCGATGTTCTGGCTGGGCGCCTCGTGGTGGTGCATGCGACGCCGTCGGGTGACCTTGACGACCACGGAGATCGGATTGCCGCGGCTGTTCTCGACTCGCGCGCAGGTGATCCCGCTCGGCGAGCTGACCCAGGTCACGGTGATCCAGACGTTCACCATCGAGCTGCGGTTCGCGAGTCGTGGTCGGCGGAGGTTCAAGGTCTACGATCCGGCCGTGATCTCGGAGTTCGTGACGCGCCTCCACGAGCGGGCACGTCTCGCGTGAGGTTCGGGCAGCGTGGGGCCTTGGTTACATCTGGCGGACCACGCGCTCGGACACGACCTTCCAGCCCGCGCCGTCTGCCTCGACGCGATATTCGACCTCGTGCACCATGTGCATGCCGCCGCGACTGCCGCCGCCGCCTTCGGCGAGCGCCGTATTGCCGGCCCACTTCACGGGGCCGACGTCGAACGAGATTCCCGCGCCACCGCCCTGGACGGTCACCGGCGTCGGCCCGCCGCCGCTGCACCTCGACGCCGGGATGGCCTTGGGATAGCGCTGCGCGATCGCGTCGAGCAGCGGAGCGCTCGCGTCGAGCAGTTTCCCGGCCGCGTCACGGACGCGCAAGCACAGTGCCTCGTCGGGCTTCGGTGCGGCCTGCTCGATCTCGTGGAGCAGCACCGCCTCGAGCACGGCATCGTCCTTCGCGAGCGCAGAGGGCGCTGGCTCGGGCGGTGCGAGTGGCGCCGCAACTGGCGTCGCGACCGGCGTCGGCGCGGTCTCGGTCTTGGCGCCGCCACCGCTGCCACACGCCGCCAGGACGACTGCGACCATCACCTTGCTCATGCCACGACTATACGGTGAGCCCGCGACATCCGGCGACGAATGCTGAGCTGGCTTCGCGCGTCGCGGTCACCCGCGTCGAGAGTGCGCCGGGCATACAGTCGGACCTTCGCGACATCGTCAACGTCCTGCTCGGAGGACGGCGTCACCACCTGCGCCACCATCGTCAGCGGCACGGTGGTCAGCGCCAATGAGCATCGGACGGCAATCGTGCCGACCAGCCTTCGTGGCTCGGGATCCTGCTCGCCTCGCTCGTACCTAACGTCGCGAAGGGCGAGACGCGCTCGCGGCTCGATGCCCACAGGCGCCCGTGCGCGCAAGCTTGAAGCCCGCAGCAGACTGTCAGTCAGCGGCCGATGTCAGGCCGCCGGCTTCTTCTTGGTCTTCTTCACGGGCGACTTCTTCGTCTTCGGTGCTTCCTCGGCCGGCAGCGGCGCATCCGCGGCGCGCCGTGCGAACGACGGCGGATCGAACTCGTTGAGCGTGTTGACCGAGGCGGCGTAGCCGAGCTTCGATGCGGTGCGGAATACGGACTTCAAGGCGATCTGAGCGCGCGCCTGGACCGCGAGGCTGGCCGCACGTGCCAGCAGCTCGGTGACCTCGGCCTCCGGAACCTTGATCTCGTCGACGAGGAGCGGGACGAGCGCGTGCGTGATCGTTCGCGCGGCCCACTCGGCCCGACCGTCGCTCTCGTAGCGGTAGATCGCGTGTTCGAGGTAGCCACGGAGCAAGGCGGGACGTCTTGTCGTCGCGAGCTCGTGCGCATGCGCGACGAGTGCGCACTGGGCGAGGCCGAAGGCATCATCGAGGGTGGCGAGTCTGGTGTGCGCATCGTCCAGGAGCGCCGGGCTCGGGTCTGCGGCCGCGCGGATCAGGGCGTGGACGGCGAAATGCTCGTCGGTTCCCTGCGCCAGCTCGGGTTCGAGCATGTCCAGGAGGGTCCGGACACGCTCGGCGCCGTAGGGCAACGCCGTCACGCCGAGCAGCAAGCTCGCGTCGATCGATTGCGGGGTCACCGGTTGTTTGAGGATCTTGCGGGCTCGCTGAGCGACCTCGAACGCCGCGCCGTCGCCAGCACCTGTTGCGACATACGCATGTCCGAGGATCAAGAGTTCGATTCCCGACAGGTCCGAGGTGTGCGCGAGCTGGTCGAGGGTCTGCGCCGCGATGACACTCGCGCCGGCGATCGCCTGCCACGCGACGAGTGCGAACAGCCCGGTTCCCGTCGCCTGGTCCTCGAGTGCACGCGCCGACAGGATGCCGAGCATCGGAGCTGTTGGCAGCCGCGCTGCTGGCGGCGGCAGCGTGACGGCACGCTCCGTGACATCGAAGCTGTGAGGTACGTGCCACTTCGCGTCGAGCTGCTCGGCCACGGCGCGTAGCTTAGGGGCCACGCGTGGGAGAGTCGAACGAGTCGGGCTCGAAAAGGTGCGCGCGATCGGTACGCCGTGAAGCAGGCAGTCGCCGACTCGCGCCGCATCGGAGCCGCGAGACAGCCGCGCCTATCGCCATGATGTAACGAGAGCCGATCGCTGGACGTCCCAGCAGGCAACATGATTCGATCCACACTGTTTGCAATCGCCGTCTGTTTCGTCGCCGCGCCCGTGGCACTCGCGGACTCCAAGCCCGACGTGAAGGCCGAGGCGGCCAAGCCCGCCAAGGCCGACATTGTCGACACCGCGATCGCCGCAGGAACTTTCAAGACGCTCGCCGCGGCGCTCACCGAGGCCGGCCTCGTCGAGACGCTCAAGGGTAAGGGCCCGTTCACGGTGTTCGCGCCGACCGACGAGGCGTTCGCGAAGCTACCGAAGGGCACGGTCGAAGCACTGCTCAAGGACAAGGCGAAGCTGACCGCGATCCTCACCTACCACGTGGTCTCCGCGAAGGTGATGGGCGCCGACGCGGCCAAGCTTACGACCGCGAAGACGGTCAATGGCAAGAGCCTCTCGATCAAGGCCAAGGGCGGCGCCGTCACCATCAACGGAGCGAAGGTGATCAAGGCAGACATCGAAGCATCCAACGGCGTGATCCACGTGATCGACACCGTGCTGCTGCCAAAGTGACCTGCGATCCAGGCTCACGAACGTCGCCCTGCAGGCTTCGGCGACACCAGTGAACTGTGCCTGACGGGCCGAGCCCCATGGTGATGGCGACGGTGCCGTGCGTGGTGAGTCCCACACGGGGGCCTTCGTCGCTCAGTCCGTGTCGCGCTTGAGGATGATGAACGCTACCCGGCGGTTCGTCGCCCACGCCGCCTCGTTGTGGCGTTTGTCGACCGGCTGTGTCTCGCCGTAACCCTGCGAGGTCAAGCGGCTCTCCGCCACGGGCTTCTGAGGCTCGAGCTTGGTCCCGTGCGTGGTCAGGTACGCCACCACAGCGGCGGCGCGCTTGTCGGAGAGCTCGAGGTTGTATGCATCGTCACCGCGCTCATCGGTGTGACCCTGAACCTCGATCAACGCGATGTCGGGGTTGCCGTTCATCGTGGCGATCACCGCATCGAGAACCGGATAGCTGGCCGGCTTGATCACGGCCCGGTTGAACTCGAACTGGATCGGATCGAGCGTGACGATGGTGCTCCCGGTGAGCGTGGTGATCCCGCGATCCGGGCAGCCGTCCTGATCATCGACGTTGTTGTAGGTCTCGGGCTCGTTCGGGCACTTGTCGTCCTTGTCGAGGATGCGATCCTTGTCGTTGTCGAGGTCCGGGCAGCCGTCCTCGTCCTCGAACCCGTCGTAGTCCTCGGGATCGTTCGGGCAGAGATCGTCGATGTCGAGGATCTTGTCGTGATCGTTGTCGGGATCGGGGCAGCCGTCCTCGTCCTCGAACGAGTCGTAGTCCTCGGGATCGTCGGGGCACTTGTCGACGTTGTCGTTGATCCGATCACCGTCGCGATCGTTCACGTGATCGTCTGGGCAACCGTCCTCGTCCTGGAACCCATCGCGGTTCTCCGGGATGTTGGGACACTTGTCGTCCTCGTCGAGGATCTGATCGCGATCGTTGTCGGGCTCCGGGCAGCCATCTTCGTCCTCGAAGCCATCGAAGTCCTCGGGCTCGAGCGGGCACTTGTCGACATCATCCTTGAGCCCATCGCCATCCTTGTCGCCGAGGCTCGGCTCGAACACGATACCGATGAACGCGCGGACGTCGGGGTTGCCGCCCTTGGAAGGCATGAGGCCGCGCCCCGCACCGAGCGAGAGGAACGAGTTGCGCGCGAGGTAGAGCTTGATGCCGCCGATCGCCTCGGCCGGCTGATAGTCCTCGTGAGATCCGAGCGGCACCGCACCGAACACCTCGGCGACCACATCGAACTTCTGTGGCGAGATCGCATAGGCGATGCCGAGGCCCACCGGCAATTCGGCGGATGCCGTGATCGTGCCGTTGGTCGCCATCGCACCGCCCGCGCCGAGATCCGTGAACGAGGTGGTCGACCGGACGCGGATACCGGCGTTGAGGGCGATCCGCAGCCGGCCGCGCCGACCGAACTCCTTGTCGAGGATGCCCATCAGCTGCGGGGTCAGCTTGGCCTCGCCGAGGAAGCGATCCTTGGTAGCCGTCGGCAGATAGAGGCTCGCGATCAGGCCGAGGCCCACGTGTGGAGGGCGGCTGGTCTTGAGGAACCGCGTCTTCAGGTGGATGCCGGCGTTGCCGAGGCCCTGACCATCCACCTTGTACCGAACGTCATCGTTGGGATCGCTCGCGACGCCGAGGTTGTCGGGGCCGCGATCACCCGAGAGGATCGCGAGGGGCAGCGAGCCGCCGAGCTCCAGCTCGAGAGGTCCGGCCTTGAACCCGAAGGCGGCGATCAAGGTCGCGGTGATCACGTTGTCGACCGAGTACGTAGCGGCACCGTTCTCGAACGCGAGCAGGCGATGGCCCCACGACAGCGAGCCAAGCCCGAACGACAGCTCCGTGTGCCCGAGGGGTTGCGACGCATTGATCGTCAGATAGCCGCGCGAGTCGATCGCGGGCCGGAACGTATCGATCGGAAGGTTCCCCGCGGGCTGCGCGTGGACGGACCTCGTGCTGGCGACGATCGCGGCGAGCACTGCGAACAAACGGATCCCATGAGCCAGGCGTGGCATAGCGGTCCTCTCGCGGCCGAACTTCGACCGTC
>JAYVRN010000883.1:0-3027 GCA_043776275.1 Myxococcales bacterium
TCTGCGAATGCGAGCGTGAGCGCGAACGGGGCGGCGCCCAAGGACGGGGTCCTGACCGCGACCATCAGTGGCTCGGGGTCGGTCGGCCTGAAGGCGGCCGGAACGGTGATGCCGTCGGTCTATGCGGGTGTGCCGCTCGCGAACCTGCATGCGGGCGGAAGGTTGGAGCTCGCCGCAAGCACGTCGACAGCCGTGAGAGTGAGCGGAACGGTCACGCTCAAGGACAATGGGAACGGCCCGCCCGTGGCGACGGGCTCCGTCAAGCTCACGGTGGAACCCCAGGCGGACATCACCGCCACGGGGGCGATCGTGGTTGGCTACAACGCCGTCGTCACCAGCGGCGAGCTGTGGGAGCACGAGGTCGGTAGCCTCGACATCGCGAAGGCGAGCGCGACGTGCGTGGCGACGTACGACTTTGCGACCGGCGCGACGAGCACGGAAGGGACGGACACCAAGCTGACGTTCCTGCCGCTCGATCTCGGGTCGTCGAAGAAGGTGAAGAAGTTCAAGCCGGTCGCCGCCGCGATGGCCGCGGCAGCGAAAGCGAAGATCGAAGCGAAGAAGCAAGAAATGGCGGACGCGAAGGCCAACGTCAAGCAACACGAGCTCGAACACGGCGTCGACAACGAGCACCAGCAGACACACAATGTGCCGCCGCAGCTCCAACCGCAGGACTGTACCGATCCGAAGGAGCTCGAGCCGCCACCCTCGACGGAGGTCGCGCCTCAACAGCACGCGCGTCCGAAGTGGCTCCCGGAGTGACCATCGCACCGGTGATCTCCAGCGCCGGTGTTCGACCTCGGCGTCGGGGCCGACGCGAGCCCGTCGAGGCGAGTGTTCGGCGGGGGCGAGGCGAGCGTGGTTTGCTCAGGCGTCCTTGACCAGCGCGCGCAGCTTCGCCTTCAACCGCTCGTAACGTTTTCGCAGCGCGGCGACTTCGCGCGTGGTCGGCTCGTCGTCGTTGTTCGAGAGGATCTTCGCGATGTCGGTCCACGGCAGCTTCCGATCGATCCGCAGGCCGAGCAGCATGTGGTCCTCGGGATCGAGCTCCGCGCGGAGCTTGGCGAACCGGTCCTTGACCTCGGTGCGCTCGTAGATCGGCGTCGAGCTGCGCACGCGATCCACCGCGGCGCGGACCGAGGCGATCTCGGAGATCGGGGTGTGCTTGCGCGCCTTGGTGACCTCGCGCGTGCTGCGCAGGAACTCGTTGCGCGCGATCCGATAGGCCCAGACCCGGAACGTGGAGTCCCAGCGGAACTTCGGCAGGCCGCGCCAGATCCGCTCGCAGGCGGCGCTGAACGCGTCTTCGGCCTGGGTGCGCTCGCGTGCGAGCCCGATCAGGAAGCCGAACAGCTCGTCGGCGTAGGCCTCGAGCGCCTGGGCGATCGCGCCGTCGAGATCGCCGGCGTCGAACCGGGCTCGGATCGCGGCCTCGACGGGGTCCACGGGCTCCGCGTCGGTGGACATCTTGTCCCCGATTATGCGGCGATCTGGTCGAGGAACGTGCGCGCGTGGCCAGCCCAGTCGCTGCCCGTGTCGAGCTCGAGGTAGCGCTCGAGGTGCTGCTTGGCCTGGGCCGTGCCGCCGACCTGGGCGAGCATGATGCCGAGGTTGTAGTGCGCGTCCGCGAACTCGGGCGCGGCGGCGCAGACCTTGCGCAGCTCGGCGATCGCGAGATCGGTCTCGCCCATGTCCTCGAGAAGGTTGGCGAGGTTGTAGCGGGCCTCGGGCTGCGTCGGATCGTGCTCGAGGGCGCGGTCGTACAGCTTGCGCGCCTCCTCGAGCTCGCCCTGGCGATAGACGAGGTTGCCGAGGTTGGTCAGCGCGGCGGCCATGTTCGGCTCGAGATCGATCGCCTGACGGAACAGGTGCTCGGCGGACTCGGACTCGCCCGCATCCTCGGCCGCGCACGCCTCGATGAAGCACCGATACGCGGTCGCGCCACAGTTGGCTTCGGTCGGGTTGTCGGAGACCTCGGTGGGGGCGCCATCGGAGGTGGACTCGCGGACGGCGTTCGGATCGACGCGCGGCATCGAGAGCACCTGCGCGACGTGCTCGCCGAAGCTCGGGACGTTGAACGCCATCACGACCTGGCCACCGATCGGCTCGAACGCCACGTCGTGGTGCAAGGCGACGATGGTCTCGCCGTCACAGCACACGCGGAGCCGCGTCGACGGGTGGGTGTCGTCGGGGAGCGCCTTCTTCAGCGCATCGACGTTCTTGCGCACCTTCTGGAGCGGCATGCCCGTGGCCATCAGGTCCTTGGCGGCCTTGACCGCCAGGAGATCACAGAACGTGTAGTAGAACCGGCCGCCCTTGCGGACGGTCGGGCCGACGAAGCCGGTCTGCATCCAGTAGCGCAGGCGCGCCTCCTGGACGGCGAGGATCCGGGCCACATCACGGATGCTGTACAGCTCGATCATCCTGCCCTCCGCTTCGCGTTGGTTTCGATCATGCATTTCTCCGCTGCGCTTCGACGTTGATGCTCAGGTGAAGCTCGGGTCCCTTGGCGCGGCTCTCGACGTCCACGCTGGGCACCGAGAGATCGCAGCCCGCCTTCTTGCGGGCCTCACCGAGGGCGATCCGCCGTGCGTAGGCGCGGCAGCGCTCGTCGGCGGCGTAGAGAAACGCCACGCGCTGGGCGGTGGTGGCATCGGGGCTATCGCTGATCCGATCGATCGTGCGTGCGAGATCGATCGTCATCATGGTCGAGCCCGCGTACAGATCGCCGGTCATCTCGCCTTCAGTGAGCAGGCGCGCGGCGTTGTGGATCAGATCCACGGCGACCGGCGCGAGCGTGACCGTGACCTCGCGCGCGAACAGCGAGACCCGCCGCGCCATCGCCATCGGCTTGCGGGGCGGTGGTGTGACGATGCGAACGTCGGTCGCGGAGACCAGCGAAGGCGTGCGACGCGCCCGTCGAGGAGAACCCATTCCGAAAGGCTAACGGGCGCCAGGGGTAGTGGCCAAGTTTCCTACATGTCGGATACCATCGAGTGCGCTAGGCCTTTGTTGTGACTCGCGATC
>JAYVRN010000884.1:0-10269 GCA_043776275.1 Myxococcales bacterium
TCCGCCAGCTCGGCGGCCCGACCGAACCGATCGCCCTTGCGCTTGGCCAGCGCGATCGCGAGCACGCGGTCGACGTCGAGAGGGAGCGCGGCGAGCGCACTGGGCCGGACGGGCGCATCGTGGACCATCGCGTACAGCACCGCGGCCATGTCGCTCCCGGAGAAGGGCACGCGCCCGGTCAGGCAGCGATAGGCGATCGCGCCGAGCGCATAGAGATCCGCGCGGTGATCGACGGCCTCGCCTCTCGCCTGCTCCGGCGCCATGTAGCCCGGCGTACCGATCACGCCACCTTGGGTCAGCGTGCCAGAGCTGTCGGCGAGCACCGCGACGCCGAAGTCCAGCAGCTTCCAGGTGCGGTCCTCGGTGCGGAACACGTTGTGCGGCTTGAGATCGCGATGGACCATGCCGGTGAGCCGCGCGAGCTCGAGCACGCCCGCGAGCTGGTCGATCAGCTCGACGACCCCCATCCGATCCAGCGTGCCTCCACCACGGAGGATCGCACCGAGGGTGTCGCCGCGCAGTCGCTCCATCGCGAGGAACGAGACCAGGTCCTCGGGGCTCGAGGCCTCGTAGACCTGCACGACGTGCGGTGAGTTCAGGGCGCTCGCGGCCCGGACCTCGCGCAGGAAGCGCTCGACGTGGGCGCGATCGAGCATCAGCTCGCGGCGCAGCAGCTTCACCGCCGCGAGGCGCTGGTCGTCGACGTGGGTCGCCTCGTAGACCTCCCCCATCCCGCCGCGACCGAGCACGATACCGAGCTCCCAGCTGCCTACCACGGTGCCAGTGAAGCGACCGCGACCGCCGACCTTGAGGGCGCGATCGAGATCATCGCGGAGCTCGTCGAGCTGGGCGGCCCGCGCTGCCGCGAGGCGCGTGGCCCGTTGCAGCTCTTCGAGAGCGTGGAGCGAGGCCGCGCGGGTGGAGCGCGCGAGCCAGAACGCCATCGCGTACCCGAACTGCGCGCACAGGTGCCCCGCGAGCTGAGCCTGGAGCGTCACGGTAGGCTTGAGCGGGGCAAATCCCGGATCGTCGATGGTCCCCGTCATCACGAGGACGGCCACCACCGCATGAGCGCCAGCGGCGGCGACGTAGACGAGGACCGCGGCCGACCGACGCTCCGTGCGACAGAAGAAGTAGATCCCGAGCACCACCATCAGCGGAGCACCGGCGCAGTAGCCGCTATAGAGGATCGCGAGCGCCCCGCAGGCGACGCAGCACAGCGCCAGCGCCGTCATCAGCGTGCCCTTGATCGTGGTGGCCCGGGCAAGGACCCGCTCGACCACCACCGACGCCGCGGCCGTCACCCCGATCGCGCCGATCAAGAGGCGTGCGAGATCCGGATCGCCCGGCATCAAGATCACCGCGGCGATCGCAAACGCCGCCACCAGCCAGCCGATCCGGATGAAGCGTCGGGTCCGCTCCACCTCCTCGTCGCGCAGCGCGTCCGCCGCGGTGGTCAGGCCGGCCGTCGGCGTGGCGACGATGCCACTGCGCGCGCGCGTCATCGATCCGAGCGCGGACCCCGACGCACCCGGGCGTGACGTCACCGCGCACCTCCGTGATGCCGCGCCGCATCCGCGCGCCCCCGCTCGAACAGCGCGCGCCGCGCCGTGTCCGCGGGGACGCCGAACAGCAACTCGCGCGCGAGTGCGGGACGCGGGCGGATGTCGTACCGCCCACGCTGGAACACGCCGACGCGCAGCGTGGTCGCCCCCGGACGCTCATCGTCGGGAACCCCAGGTCCACCGTCGAGGCAGGGACCGAACCGGGCGCTGCGATGGAACACGGCCACGGTCAAGCCCGGCACCGCGACGGCGCCAGCGAGTGCATCGAGGAGGTCCGCGCGGGTCTGGAACTCGGAGACCTGGAACTGTCGGAGCGAGGGCACGCGTCGCATCGTGATCACCAGCCGATGCGTGGCCCGGACGTGCGCGTCCGCGGGGAGTGCGCGATCCATCTCGTCGATGTGCGGCGCCAGGAACGCGCGCGGCCGCAGGAACGGCGTGGCGCGACCGCCGAGCCCGTCGCGGTCGGCGCGGAGCCCGAGTGCGAGCCCCGCTCCCGCGATGTCGATCCCGCAGGCGAGCATGGTCGCGACCACGGCTCCGGACGATGTCCCGATCACCCGAGCGGTCGCCGGGAGGGCGTCACGCTCCTGGAGATAGGCCGCGACGCCGGCGTGGTAAGGCCAGGCGAAGAACGCGCCGCCAAACGCGACCGACCTCACGTGAGCTCCTGCCACGGCGTCCGCCAGATCACCGCGTCACCGCGAGCACGATCCGAGGGCGCTAGCTCACCGCGGACCGCGAGGGCGAATGCATCCGCGAGCTCGCCGCCGGAGCCGAACCGGGCCGCCGGATCCTTGGCGAGCGCGATCGCCGCCCACCGATCCACATCGGGGTGCACAGGCACGAGGGCCGAGGGTCGCAGCGGCATCGTGTGCACCACGGCGTACAGGATCGCCGGGACGTCCGCGCCGCCGTACGCGTTCCGACCGGTCAACGCCCGGTAGGCGATCGCACCGAGGGCGTGCAGGTCGGTGCGATGATCGACCCTCTCGCTTCGCGCCTGCTCGGGCGCCATGAACTGCGGCGTCCCGACGATGCCTCCCGCGGTCAGCGTGTTGCCTTGATCGACGAGGGAGGCGACCCCGAAATCCATGATCTTCCAGGTCGTCCCGACCACCATCAGGTTCTGCGGCTTGAGATCGCGATGGACCACCCTGGCGACCCGGGCCGCATCGAGGCCGGCCCCGACCTGCTCGACCAGGGCGACCGCCTCTTCGATCCCGAGCTTGCCGACCCGGCGCAGCAGGTCCGCGAGGGTGACACCGTGGAGCCGCTCCATCGCGAGGAACGGCGTCGGCGCATCGGGCGCGCTGGTCGCGAGGACGCGGACCACGTGCGGGGAGGCGACCGCCGCCGTCGCGAGCGCCTCGCGGAGGAACCGCGCGAGCACCATCGGATCAGCGCCGTGCTCGAAGTGCAGGACCTTGATCGCCGCGGGCTCGGCGCCGCTGGCCTCGTAGACCTCACCGTACGCGCCGCGTCCGATCACGGCCCCGAGCTTGTAGCCGCCGAGTGTCTGATCGGTCAGCCTCCCTGCCCCGGCCTGCTGCGCGCGAGCGAGATCGACGCGGAGCTCGTCGAGCAGCGCCGCGCGTTGCGACGCCACGCGGGTCGCGCGCTGGAGCTGCTCGATCGAGCGGAGCGAGACCAACCGCTGGCTCTTGCCGGTGACGTAGGCGAGGCCGTACACCGCCTGCACGTAGAGCGCGCCGAACAGGTAGTGCACCGTGGTCAGCGGGCGCGCGGTGGCGAAGATCCCAGGGTCTTCGACCAGACCCGAGATCAAGAGCAGGGCGATCGTCGCGTGGCAGGCCGCCGACGTGACCCACACCGCGCGGCGCGCGGGCAGGTCGCTGCGGCCGATGAAGTGCAACCCCATCACGATCAGGATCGGCGCGAGCGTGAACGCTCCGAAGAACAGGATCGCGACGTGCGTGTTGATCGTGGACATCACGCCGAGCACGAACAGCGGCCGCGGGCCGAACCGGCGCGGATCGCGAAACGCCTGGTGATAGTAAAAGCTCACCAGCATCCCGATCCCCAGCGCGATGATCAGGGCGGTCACCATCCATCGCGGGCTGTCGACGACGGGGATCGCCCCCAGCCCGCACAGGCTCGCCAGCCAGCCGAGCCGGATGAACACCCGCGTGCGCTGGACCTCCTCGTTCTCGAGCGCCTGCGCGGCCGTGGTGATCGTGAACGAGGGGAGCTGGGACGCCCCTTCCGACCGGGACACGGGCGTCGGTGCCTGGGTCGGCTGCGGCCGCTCCACCACGGTCGCTTGCGCATCGACCTCCGTGGGAGGCTCCCCCGGATGATCGATCCTGGTCGGATCACCCGTTTCGGGTCGACGGTGGTCGGGCGCCATCCTCGTCCAGTCTACGGCCGATCGGGCGGGTTTGAGCCCCCGCGGATGGGTGGTACGGTCATTCCCGTGCGTTCCGGACCTTCCCGTACCCTCCTCACCCGGGCCACAGCTGCGCTCGATCGGAGTGCGGTCCGGTTCATGGAGCGCCGGATGGCGCCGCGGACGCCTCGGATCGATCCGAAGGACGCACGCACCGACCTCGTCGACCTCGCCCGTGCCTACAGCGATGGCACGCTTGGCGCCCCGAGCCCGTTCTTTGCCACCCCCGCTGCGCCGACGATCACGGTCACGCCCCAGGGAGAAGGGCCGCTCGGCACCCATGTCGTCGATCTCGCGTACCCCTCGGAGTACCAGCCGTTCCTCCCTGCAGCGCGGGATCTCCATCTACGTGCGGCCGAGAACCTGACCGCGCACGCGCGGTGGTGGACCTCGGGTCGTGGCCGGCCGACCATCGTCCTCCTTCACGGCTGGGGCGGCGGGAATCACTGGGTCACCTCGCGAGCGTTCGTGGTGCCGTACTGGCTGCGCCATGGCTTCGATGTCGCAGCGTTCGTGCTGCCGTTCCACGGCGATCGCGCACCCGGCACGGCGCTCGGTAGGTCCGGCGCAAGGCTGTCCCCCTCCTGGCCGAGCGGGAACCCGATGCGCACCAACGAGGGCTTCGGTCAGGCGATCCACGATCTCCGCGCGCTCGCGATGTTTCTGCGATCGCGCGGCGCAGGTGCCGTCGGTGCGATGGGGATGTCCCTGGGCGGATACACCACGTCGCTGTGGGCGAGTGTCGCCGGCCCCGATGAGCCGGGCGGCCTCGAGTTCGCGGTGGCGATGATCCCCGCGGTGTCGATGTCGCGGCTGTTCTGGAGCCACGGCGAGCACAGCGCGCAGCGGATCCGTGCGGCGAAGGCGGGCATCACCGAGGACCTGCTCGCAGACGCGTTCGCCGTCCACGCTCCACTCACCCGCCCCGTCCGCCTGCCGCCAGAGCGGCTCGCGGTGATCGCGGGCAAGGGAGACCGGATCACGCCACCGGATCAGGCCGAGGCGCTCGCGAAGCACTGGGGCGTCGAAGCGCGGTGGTTCGAGGGTGGCCACCTCGCTCAGGTCGGGCGCGGCGAGGCGCTGCGCGAGGTCCGTCGGCAGCTCGGTGGGCTCGGCCTGCCCGGTCGAGAGTTCCGGTCGTGACCACCCAGCGGCAATCCGTACCGGCGCTCGCGGTTCGCCCCACGCTCGCCGAGGCGATCGCGGCAGGCCCGCTCCTCCTCGACGGCGCGATGGGATCCCTGCTCTACGAGCGCGGCGTGCTCCACACCCGCAGCTACGACGAGCTCAACCTCGCCCAGCCGGAGCTGATCCGCCGCGTCCACGCGGACTACGTCGCCGCCGGTGCCGAGCTGATCGAGACCAACACGTTCGGTTCGAACCGGATCTCGCTCGCCCGTCACGGCCTCGCGGATCAGGCCGCCGCGATCAATCGCGCTGCTGTGGACCTCGCCCGATCGGCCGCCGGCGACCGTGCCTACGTCGCGGGTGCCGTCGGCCCCACCGGCGTGCGGTTCGGGATCGCGAGCGCGTCCGAGCGGCGGCTCGCCCGGTTCGCGCTCGCCGAACAGATCGACACACTGGTGCTCGCCGGCGCGGACGCGATCATGCTCGAGACGTTCGGCTCGATCCTCGAGCTCGAGACCGCGATCGAGGTCGCCAAGGAACGCGGCCCGCGCGTGCCGGTGATCGCGATGATGGTGTTCGATGCGCAGGGCAAGGCCGAGGGCGGGCTCGGCCCGGCGGAGATCGCCGATCGCCTGATCGCCGCGGGCGCCCACGTGATCGGCGCCAACTGCGGCATCGGTCCCGCCGAGCTGTACCAGGTCACCGTCGGCATGGTGGGCCGCGGCCGTCCCGTGATCGCACAGCCGAACGCCGGCCTCCCCGCCTCCGTCGAGGGCCGCACGCTGTACGTCGCCAACCCCGAGCACTTCGGCGTGTTCGCCCGCCGCATGTTGAAGAGCGGGGTGCGCCTGGTCGGTGGTTGCTGCGGGACGACGCCGGAGCACACGCGCGCGATGCTGGGGGCGGTCCGGATGCTGCGCGGAGAGAACATCGATGCCCGTGCCGAGCGCGCACCCGGCGCCGGCGTCTCGATCTCCACCGCCTCGCCGGTGACCACCCCGATCGCCAAGGTCCCGCTCGCGGAGCGCAGCAAGCTCGGTGCGCGCCTCGCGCGCCGCGAGTTCGTCGTCTCCGTCGAGCTCACCGCGCCCGCGGGCAGCGACCTGACCAAGACCAAGCAACAGGTCGCGGATCTGATCGCGGGTGGCGTGGACGTGGTCAACATCGCCGATGGTCCACGCGCCTCCGCGCGGATGGCCAACGTCGCTGTGTGCGCGCGCCTCGCGGCCGAAACGCCCGTGGAGCCGATCCTCCACGTCTGCGCGCGCGATCGTAGCTTCCTCGGCCTGATCTCCCATCTCCTCGGTGCGCAGGGCCTGGGCCTCCGCAACCTCGTGATCATCACGGGCGACCCACCGAAGATGGGCGACTACCCGTTCTCCACGCCGGTCTACGATGTGGACTCGGTGGGCCTCCTCCGGATCGCGGCCGGGCTCAATGCCGGCGTCGATCCCGCGGGCAAGGAGTGCGAGCCCACGTCGTTCGTGCTCGCCACCGGCGCGGAACCCGCGGCGCATGACCGAGACCGCGAGCTGCGCCGCCTCGAGGACAAGAAGCTCGCGGGCGCCGAGCTGATCATGACGCAGCCGGTGTACGACCCGCGCACGCTCGAGCGGTTCCTCGACGAGGTCGCGCCGCTCGGCCTCCCCGTCATGGTCGGGATCCTGCCGCTCGCCTCGCACCGCAATGCCGAGTTCCTCCACAACGAGGTGCCGGGCATGGCGATCCCCGGCGAGTACCGCGAACGCATGGCCAAGGTCGGCGGCGGTCCCGCCGCGCGCGCCGAGGGCATCAAGATCGCCCAGGAGGCGCTCGGCGCGGTCAAGCAGCGCGTCGCCGGCGCGTACGTCATGCCGCCGTTCAATCGGGTCGACAGCGCCCTCGCCGTTCTCGAGGTCGCCCGCGATCGCATGCGCCGCTAGGCCGTCACTCTCCCGGCGGGATGCCGACCGTGAGCCCGAAGCTATCCAGCACGACCCGCGGCCGCGCGCGGTAGACTCGACCGAGGTTCGCGTCCTCGCGCGGTGCGCCGAACTTCGCTTGGAGCAGCGCCGCCGCCGCGGGCGGGTCGTCGATCTTGATGATCATGAACGTGACGCGCTCTGGCGCCTCCATGTCCCCGATCTGCACGTCGGTTGAGCGCAATGCGAGCTCGGTCGGCGGCAGCATGATCCGCGCGCCCTCGTCGAACATTCGCCGACCGAACCGCCGCGCGAGCTCTCCCGGCTGTGCACCGAGCACGGGCACCTTGCCCTCGAAGCCGAACAGCACCTTGTCTGTCCCGATCAGCTCGGCCAGAGGCAGGTACCTGTCGCAATCGAGCACCATCGCGTCCGTCGGCGCGTCGCGACCGTCGGCCAGCTCGAGGGAGCAGCGCAGGTGCGCCGCCGGAGCGAACCACAGCGACCGCGTTCCGGCCTTGCGGGGGGCGCCCCACGCCTGGGTCAACTTGCCCTCGAGCGCGGAGTCGCCGATCACCGCCCGCAGCCGGCCCACCAGCCAGGTGTCCGGGTCGGAGTCGATCTGACCGAACCGCTCCGTGCGCAAGCTGACGCCTGGATAGTCGCTGCCTTTGTACTCGAACCAGTCGAGTGCCTTCATCACGTTGGCCGGATCGAACAGTGCAGGCGCCCTCCGTCGCGCATCGCCGATCGTCAGCTCGGGCGCCAGCTCGAGCGCCGCGAACGGGCCGACCAGGGCGGGGCCATGCTGTGCCACCAGCAGCGCGACGAAATCGTGGGACGCCGAGGGCGCGCGGGCGGCCGCTGGGAGGGCGGCGCCTGCGGCCGCGCCCGTCCCAAGGCTCGCTCCCCCGCTCGGCTCGCTCTTGCAGCCGGCCGCTCCACCGAACATCACGAAGCCGACCCCCACGAACACCGCCATGAAGCGCATGCGTGACTCTACTCTGTCGCGCTACCCTGATGTCATGAGCCTCACCCTCGACGAGGCGCGGGCACTCCACGCCGAGGTCCACGTCCTCGATCTCCACGCGGACACCGCCAAGCTGATGGACAAGCTCGGCTACGACCTCGCCGCGCGCCACGAGCGCCCGATGCCCAGGGCGGTCAACGTGTTCGGCCACGTCGATCTCCCGCGGCTACGCGACGGCGGCGTGGCCGGCCAGTTCTTCAGCTTCTGGACCACGCCATACCCCGAGCGCGGCTGCGCCCGCTCGGTCACCCGACAGCTCGACGCGCTCGACGACGCGATGGCGAAGCACCCCAGCGAGCTGGCGTGGACGCGCACGGGCGCCGAGGTCCGCGCCGCGAAGGCCGCGGGCAAGATCGCCGCGCTCGGCGGGATCGAAGGAGGCCAGGCGCTCGAGGGCGATCTCGAGACGATCGAGGCGTTCTCGCGACGCGGCGTACGCTACCTCGGCCTGCTCCACTTCTCGAAGAACGCGATCGGCAGGCCGGCGAAGGGCCGCGGCTCCGATGCGACCGAAGGCTTGACGGGGTTCGGCGAGGACGTGGTCCGCGAGTGCGAGCGCTGCGGTGTGATCGTCGATCTCGCGCACATCAACCGCAAGGGCTACTTCGATGCGCTGGCCCTCGCCACCGTGCCGCCGATGGTCTCGCACACGGGCGTCCTCGGCGTGCACGAGCACTGGCGCAACATCGACGACGAGCAGATCCGCGCCCTCGCCGACAAGGGCGGCTGCGTCGGCATCATCTTCGCGCGCAAGTACCTCGGCTCCGCCTCGATCGACAGCGTGGTCGACCACCTGCTGCACGTGATCGACGTCGCCGGCGAGGACGTGCCCGCCCTCGGCTCGGACTTCGACGGCTTCGTGGTGCCGCCCGAGGGTCTCGAGGACGTGGCGGCGATGCCGAACCTCACCGTCGCCCTGTCGCGTCGAGGCGTGCCGCCGCGGGTGCTCGAGAAGATCCTCGGCGCCAACGTGCTCCGCGTGCTCGATGCGGTCCCTGCGTGGGGAAGGCTCGGACCGCCGTGACCACATGGCGCAATGATCTCGAGGTCGCGATGGGCGGCCTGCAGCTCCGCGCCCTCGAGCGCACGGTCTCGCTCGCGGCGGGCGTGCGCCGGGCGCGGACCACCGATGGCGTCGCGTACGCCCACCGCGCGGGTCGCCGCGGTTATCCGTACGCCTGCATCCACGGGTTCGGCGGCGACAAGGAGACCTGGCTATTGATGTCCGCGCTGATCGCGCGCTCGCGGGGCGTGGACTTGATCGATCTCCCGGGGCATGGCGCTTCGGCCGATGTCGCCGAGTCCCAGGCGAGCATCCGTCATCACGCGGAGGCCGTGCTACGCGTGCTCGATCATGCCGGCGTCGATCGCGCGATCGTGTGCGGCAACTCGATGGGCGGCGGGGTCGCCTTGCGGCTCGCGGCTTCGTACCCAGATCGCGTCGCGGGGCTCGTGCTGGTGGCCTCGGTCGGACGCGACATCCACGACGGTCCCGCGCGCACCTGGATCGATGGAGACAACCCGCTGATCCCGCGCGAGGAGGACGTGGACAAGTTCATGGCGATCGCACTCGAGCGCCCTCCGCCGGTCGGAAAGGCAGTGATCCGTCACGTGATCATGGAGCGCGTCCGCAGGGCGACCACGCTCCACAAGCTGTTCCGCGGGTTCGTGCTCGCGGGGGCCGAGGATGGCGTGCCGCGCGAGGTCGGTGGGATCGCGCAGCGATCGCTCGTGATCCACGGCGAGCAGGATCGGATCATCTCGAAGCGGGTCGCCGAGGATCTCGTGCTCGCCCTGCCCCGTGCCGAGCTCGTGGTGATGCGCGGCGTCGGTCACGCGCCCCAGCTCGAGGCGCCCCGGGCCACCGCCCGCATCGTCGAAGCCTTTGCACGTCGGGTCGATCGGGACTAGGGTGCGGCGTCATGTGGTGGCGCCGTGTCCGGTACGTGCTCCTGCTCGCGGCGCTGTGCGCGATCGCGACGTGCCCGGCCGCGAAGCGTGCATGCACCGCGAAGAGCCAGGCGCAGGAGGCCGAGGATCTCCTTGGCTACCTCGCGGAGAAGGTCTCGCTCAGCTACCTCGCGAACGGCAAGCTACCGCCGGGTGCGCCGCCCACGCCGCGGCCCTCGTGCTGTGAGCAGGGCGGCACGTGCAGCCCGGATCCCGCTGTGTGGGCCGCGCCAGGGTGGGCCGGGCTCGCCTTCTCGATCGATGACGAGTATCGCTACACGTACG
>JAYVRN010000885.1:0-3019 GCA_043776275.1 Myxococcales bacterium
GCCGCGGGCTTCTTCCGCAACCCGAACGAGATGGCGGTGATCGATCTGACGCAGCCGCCGAGCGACACCAACCCCACGCTCAAGACCATCCGCTCGTTCGGCTCGGTGCCCGAGGGCATCACGCTGTCGCCGCCGATGGTGGTGCCGGGGACCTCCGGCCCGCGGACGTTCGGCTTCATCCTGTCCTCGAACAACCTCACGATCCTCGACGTCTCTCACCCTGATCGCCGCGAGATCTCGGTCCGCCTCGATCTTGGTGGGGCGCCCGTGGTGCCGAAAGAGGTGGTGTTCGCCCCGCGCACCGCGAGCGCCTACGTGCGCAGCGACAACGCGCGCGACGTGCTCCAGGTGATCCTCGAGCCAGCGGCGCCATCCACGCCCACCGGCAACGACTTCCGCCCGGTGCTCGCCGAGCTCGGCGCCGGCGGCGGCCCGACGGACATCGCGGTCTACGATGACGCTGCCGGGAAACGGTTCATCCTCGCAGCCACGCCGAACACCAAGGAGATCGTCGTGATCGATGCGGACACCGCGCAGTTCCGCTCGGTGCCGGTGGCCGACGCGATCGATCGGATCATCCTGTTCCCGACGGGTGGCGACGTGCCCCCGCACAAGGCGCTGTTCGCCTCGATCGCCGCGAAGACCAAGCGCGTGTTCGTGCTCGATCTCGAGAACATCACCGATCCGCTCCAGCAGGTGGGCCTGCGCCCGATCTCCCTCGACAAGTCGGTGTCGGACGTCGTCCCCGTGCCGGGCCGAGATCTCGCGATGCTGGTCCACGACGACAACCGTACGGTGCTCGGTCTCCTCGACATGGACACCGAGTCCACCTCGCCGATGCTCGGGCTCGGCAAGCTCGACACCTATGACTTCTCACCTGACGGCATGCATCTGATCGGGGCGACCCCGAGCATCTCGCGCGTTGGCTTCGTGGCGCTCGACAACCTCCATCCGACGGACTTCCGGCTCGACGATCCGCCGACCCGGGTGCTGTCCACGCAGAACGGCAAGATCTTCGTCGACCACGGCGACCCGCTGGGCCACGCGACGATCATCCCGTCGACCTCGGCCACGCGCGACGAGGCGATCGTCCTCGCCGGCTTCTTGACCATCAACCTCCTCGATTCGGAGCCCTGATCATGCGCGCTCTCCTCGCTCTCTCTCTCGTGCTCGCCACGGCAGCTCCGGTGTTCGCCGAGGTCCGCAACGAGGTCACGACCGGCGGATATACCCGCGCGATGCGCGCATCCTCCGCGAACGCCGTGACCTCTGACAGCCTCGGCGGCGGGACGTTCGGCTATGCGCGGCGGCTCGATCTCGGCCTGTTGCCCCGGCTGCAAACCTGGGTGACGGGCAACTACACGTACGGAACGGCGGAGGGCACGATGTTCTCCACGCTGACGACCGAGATCGACACGATGTCATTCACCGCCGGTGGGCGGGCGCGGTATGCGCTGCTCGATCACGTGGTGCTCGGCGCGCGCGTGGATCTCGGCACGGCGTACGCGTCGCTCAAGCTCGCCGAGGGCAATCGAGAGCTGACCGATAGTGGTTGGGGCGGCACCACCACGGTGGCGACCTCGGTCGACCTGTTCGCGCATACGGGCGAGTCGTGGAACCTCGGTGTCCGCCTCGAGCTCGGCTACACGCTGACGTCGGCGATCGAGCTGGCTCCGGCGGAGGCCAACGATTCGAGCACGATCCAGCTCGAGATGTCGCAAGCGTCGCTCGGCCACCTCGACGTCGGCGGGAGGTTCTTCTCGTTCGCGGTGCTCAGCCAGTTCTAAGAACCGAGGACGAATCGGGAATCGGGACACGGCACCGGGAACCTGAATTTCAGGATCCGTTGCAGGGTCGTTCCGGGTCAGCGGCGGCGCGAGCGCGTGGTGGTGCGGGGCTTGAGCGTCACCTTGTCCTTGCGCCGGCGGTCGTGGTGGCCGTCGTTCCCGCCGAGCTCCTCGGGCCACGTGACCGGAGGGAGCGGGAACGCGGGACGGGCGAGCAGATAGCCCTGGCCGAACTTCGCGCCCGAGGCGATCACGGCCTCCAGCTCCTCGACGGTCTCGATGCCTTCTGCGACCACCACGGCATCGAGCTGGTTGCACAGCACGACGATCGCGGACACCAGCTTGAACAGGCGCGAGTCCTGCGTGAGACCGGCGATCAAGCCGCGATCGAGCTTCACGACGCGGGGCTGGAGATCGGCGATGTACTTGAGGTTCGAATATCCGGCACCGAGATCGTCGACGACGAGGTAGACGCCGCGATCGCGGACCTCGCTGAGGATGGTCTGGCACAGGTGGAAGTGCGAGAGCGGGACGCCTTCGGTGATCTCGAGGTAGACGTCGTGGTCGTGCTGGAAGATCGGATCGTTCGGCTGGACGATGTACCGCTCGTTGAGCTCGGCGGGGTGGATGTTGATGAACAGCGGGAAGTCCGGGCATCCGTCGAGGGACATCTCGCGCAGCATCCGGCCGAGCTCGCCGGTGCACGAGTGCTCCACGGCGGCGTTGAACAGATCGGGTGGCGAGGCGAACTCGGGCGCCTTGGAGCGCACCAGCGCCTCGTACGCGAAGATCTTGTGGGTGCGCAGATCGACGACGGGCTGATAGACCATCCGCACGGCGCGCTCGTCGAGCACGCGGCGGATCGCGTGGGTGGCCGGCGGGAGCGTCATCTCCGCGATCGGAGGGATGAGCGTGGAGCGCTTCACTCGGCCGGCATCATAAACCGAATCGCTCGGCCCCGTGCGCGATCTACTGCGCGAGTGCGCTGTCGAGCTTCGCGAGGACGAGCTTGTCGGAGCTGTCGGCGGGGGAGGACCCGGCCTCGAGGGCCTTCAGCTCGGCCTTGGACGCTCCGAGGCCGACGATCGATTCCACCGCGGCCGCGCGCGCCTGCCAGCTGGCCGAGCGATCCTTCACCACGGTGGCCATCGCGGCCTTGACCTCGGTGGCATCGAACCACGACGGAAGGTTCTTCCAATCGTGCGAGTAGCAGAACGCCGACATCACCTGCC
>JAYVRN010000886.1:0-10248 GCA_043776275.1 Myxococcales bacterium
GACCGGGCGGAACGCCTCGCCGGTGACCGGCGAGCGGGTCAGCTCGATCAGATCGCCGATCTCCACGCGATCGCCCTTCTTCGCGCGCTTGCCTTTGACGCGCACGCAGCCCTCATCGAACAGCTCGGCGAGCTGGCGGCGGCCGGCCTCGGGGAAGTGGCGCGCCAGCTCCTTGTCGGCGCGGCCAGCCTCGGTAGCGGTGACGGAGAACAACTCGCTCATACAGCCTCGAGAAGGAGTGCGCTGGCACTCGTGCCGGGGAGCAGTTCAGTCGCGTCGGCCGGCAGCTCGACGAGGGCGTTACAGGTGACGAGAGACGACAACATCGCGGAGCCCTGCTTCGGGTGTGGGTGCGCGATCAGGTGATCGCCGTTACGCACGACGTTCGCGCGGATGAAGTGTGCGCGACCAGCTTGCTTGCGGTAGCCGCGGACGAGCTGCACCGGTGCGCGCGGCCGACCGACGACCGTGGCGCCCTGCATGGCGAGCAGCGCCGGGCGGATGAACAGCTCGAACGCGACCACGGTGGACACCGGGTTGCCCGGGAGACCGAACACCGGGGTGCGGCGCTCGTCCTGGCGCAGGCCGAACGAGAACGGCTTGCCCGGCTTCATCGCCACCTTGTACAGCTCGAGCTCGACCCCGACCGAGGCGAGCGCCGCGCGGACGTGATCGCGATCTCCGACGGAGACGCCGCCGGTGGTGATCACCGCGTCGTATCCGAGCGCCGCGGCGATCAGATCGGCCAGCGCGCTGACGTCATCCCGCGCGATGCCCACGCGATGCGCGGTCCCACCGGCCTCCTCGACCAGCGCCACCAGCGCGTGCGCCGAGGAATCGACGAGCTGCCCGGGCCCCGGCGCGGTGTCGATCTCGACCAGCTCGTCGCCGGTGGCGATCAACGCCACGCGCGGCGCACGCGCCACCGTGACCGCCGTGACCCCGAGCGCGGCGAGCACACCGAGGTGCCAGGCCGTGAGGCGCGTCCCGGCGGCGATCACCGCCTCACCGATCGCGATGTCCTCGCCGAGCCGGCGCACGTTGTCGCCCGGTGGTGCGCCCGGCAGCGTGACCTGTTCACCGTCGAGCGTGGCGTCCTCCTGGATCACCACGGTATCGAGCTCGGGCGGCATCGGCGCGCCCGTGAAGATCCGCATCGCGGTCCGCTCGGCGATCGGCGCGGTGTGCGGGGCGCCCGCAGCGATCACGCCACCCACGGGGAACGTCCCGGGCAGCTCGGACGAGCGCGCGGCATAGCCATCCATCGCCGAGTTGTCGAAGCTCGGCAGTGCCCGCGCCGAGACGATCTCGTTCGCGAGGATCCGGCCACGAGCGTGCGCGAGGGCGACCTGCTCGGAAGCCAGCCTCGGCACACGTTCGAGCACGGTGCGCGTGGCATCGGCAACGGACAGCACGGCGGCACTATAGCCTGGTGTTACTCTCGCGGACCATGAAGGGTGCGCTCTGCCTCATCTCGTCCTCCGTTGCCTCGGTCGCTGCCTCGGTCGCTGCCTCGCTCGTGCTCACCGCGTGCTGCCCCCCTGAGGCCGCCAAGAAGCCGGCGCCGCCCGTGACCGCCAAGCCCGAGACCAAAGAACTCGCACTCCCCGAGGAGGTGCACCTGAAGAACCTCCACCAGCTGACGTTCGGAGGCGACAACGCCGAGGCGTACTGGGCGTTCGGAGGCGACCGGCTGATCCTGCAGACCAACCACGCACCGTACAAGTGCGACCAGATCGAGGTGATGAACCTCAAGGACAACAGCAGCAAGCTGGTGTCGACGGGCAAGGGCCGCACCACCTGCAGCTACTTCCTGAAGGGCGATCAGGAGATCGTCTACGCCTCGACGCACGAGGACTCGCCGGAGTGCCCCACGCCGCCCGACATGACCAAGGGCTACCTGTGGGGCCTGTTCGAGTTCGACATCTACAAGGCCAACCCCGACGGCTCGAACCTCCGCAAGCTGACCAACGAGAAGGGCTACGACGCCGAGGCCACCGTGTGCCCCGTCGACGGCAGCATCATCTTCACCTCGATGCGCTCGGGTGATCTCGATCTGTGGCGGATGGACGCCGACGGCAAGAACCTCAAGCAGCTGACCTCTGCGCCCGGGTACGACGGCGGAGCGTTCTTCTCCGCGGACTGCTCGAAGATCGTGTGGCGCTCCTCGCGCCCGGCCGGCAAGGACCTCGAGGAGTACAAGGCGCTGCTGCTGCAGAAGCTCGTCAAGCCGACGAAGATGGACCTCTACGTCGCGAACGCCGATGGCTCCGATGCGCGGCAGGTCACGTACCTCCCGGGCGCCTCGTTCGGGCCGTACTTCTTCCCCGATGGGAAGAAGATCATCTTCGCCTCGAACTACCTGAACCCGCGCAGCGCGGAGTTCGATCTGTTCTCGATCGAGATCGATGGCTCGCACCTCGAGCGGATCACGTTCAGCGGCGGCTTCGATGGCTTCCCGGTGTTCTCGCCGGACGGCAAGCAGCTGTCGTTCTCGTCCAACCGGCGGGACGTGGTCGGCGATGCCTATCGGATGACCGGCACGCCCGCCGGCGCGAAGGACACCAACGTGTTCCTCGCGGACTGGGTGGAGACCGACAAGCCCGTCGCCGCGCCCGAGACCGAGGCGGCCGATCGGTTCGCCGCAGTGGTCGCCTACCTCGCGGACGACGCGCGTGAGGGCCGTGGCATCGGCACCCAGGGCCTCGAGGACTCCGAGGCGCTGTTCGAGAAGCAGCTCGCGACCTATGGCGTGGAGCCCGGCGCGAGTGGCGCCTGGCGGATGCCGTTCGAGGTCATCACCGAGGTCAAGCGCGGCCCGACCACGGCGCTCTCGCTCGATGGCAAGGTGGTCGCCGCCGAAGACTTCGGCCCGATGGCGTCGAGCGGCAATGGCACCGCGAGCGGCCAGATCGTGGCAGCGGGCTGGGGCATCTCGGACAAGGACGCGAAGCTCGACGACTTCAGGGGCAAGTCGGTGAAGGGCAAGATCGTCCTCGTCCACCGGTTCACCCCGCCCGATGCCAAGCTCGATGCCGCCGCGGCCTCGCGCCTCGGCGATCTACGCCACAAGGCGTTCACCGCGAAGAACCTCGGCGCGAAGGCGCTGCTCGTGGTGGACGATGGAGATCTCAAGCAGGAGGAGGCACCGCTGCCCAAGCTGGCGGCGGCGGAGAGCGAGTCCGCGATCCCGATCGTCGTGATCACGCGCAAGGCCGCGGCCGGGCTCGACAAGGGCTCACACAGCGTGAAGGTCACGGTCGCCCTCGAGCCCGTGCGCACCAAGACCTCGAACGTCGTCGGCGTGATCCGCGCGGGTGCCGCGCAGAAGCTCCCCGGCGTGATCGTGGTCGGCGCGCACGTCGATCACCTCGGCATGGGCGGCGGCACGAGCGCGCTCGATCCCACCGTCAAGGCGGTCCACAACGGCGCGGACGACAACGCCTCCGGGGTCGCCGGCGTGCTCGAGGTCGCGCGTGCGCTGTCCACGAAGAAGGCCGAGCTCCAGCGCGATGTCTACATCGTCGCGTTCTCCGGCGAGGAGATGGGCGATCTCGGCTCGTTCCAGTACACGAAGACCCCACCGACCAAGGAGCCGGTGTTCGCCATGATCAACCTCGACATGGTGGGCCGCATGCGAATGAACCAGCTGCACGTCAACGGCGGCGATTCGGCCAAGGAGTGGAAGGACCTCGTGGGCCCCGCCTGCAAGGCCGCGCGCGTGGACTGTACGATCAGCGGCTCGGGCTACGGCCCCTCGGACCACATGCCGTTCTACGTGGCGGGCGCGCCTGTGCTGTTCCTGTTCTCGGGGAACCATCTCGACTATCACACCGCCACCGACGATTCCGTGAAGATCAACGCCGCCGGCGGCGCGCGGATCGCGATGATCGCGACCGATGTGGCCCTCGCCACCGCGAACACCAAGACGCTGACCTACGTGAAGGCGCCGCCCGAGCCGATGGGCACCGGCGACGTCCGCCGCCGCGGCGCCTCCCTCGGCACGGTACCGTCGTACAGCGAGGACCCAAGCCTACCCAAGGGTGTGCTGCTCACCGACGTGATCCCCGACGGCGCGGCGGCAAAGGCCGGCCTCAAGGGCGGCGATCTGATCGTGCAGATCGGCACCACCGAGATCGCGAACGTCAACGACCTGATGTACGTGCTCGAGACCGCGAAGCCCGGCACCGCGACGACGATCACGTTCGTGCGCAGCGGCAAGACCGAGAAGGTCGACGCCACGTTCGGGCAGCCGCGCGGCAGGAAGTAGCGCGCGGCGATCCACGCTCCGAACTCTGCAGCGCTTCGGACACGCCCCGGACACGCCGCTGAGTCCCTCCAGGATTCACTTCCACGAGATCACCGACGCTGCGCGCGGCGCAGAGCCGGACCGCCTGCCCCGTACAACAGGCGGAAGTCCTGCACCGTCTGCCACGCGGTGGCAAACGAACACGCCGCACGCCGCGCGACCTCGGCCACAGTGAGCCTGGGCTCCTTCTCGAGCACGGTCCATACGTCGGCGCGAAACGACGGGCCCATCAGAACCCGGTTGCGGTATCCCGCATGGCGACGAACGAGCACCTCGGGACTGAGCACATCCTGCGGTCGGTCGCGCAAGGTCCCCTTGGGAGCACGGAGACATGAGTCGACGAAGCGCTCGTCTTCACCGTGTCGCTTGATCTGAAACGCGGTGCCCGTTGGCAGCAGCTCGACTGGCGCGCCGTTGTAGATGGCGGCGAGCCGGGCGAGGCGACGATCCTTCTCCTGCCATGTCGCGATGCTCGCCCAGTACGCATGCACCCGCGCGGAGGTTTGCGCACCGACGAGACGCACGAGCCGGTCGGCGTTGACGTGCATGTGATGCACGCCGAGCCACGTCGTGAGAACCGCGAGTACGCGGAGGTCTCCGTCGACCATTCCTGCTGTCGAGGCATGCACCAGCGTACCTTCGATGTCCGCATCGACGTGGGGTGACGCGGCGAAGCTCAGGCCGATGCCCACCATCCGCGCCGTCAGTTCGTCGGACGCCGGCGTCGGCTCACAGCGAGTCATTCTGCTAAACGCCATGACCCAACCTCTGCGCGAGATCCGCGACCGTCGCACGTACATGCGCGGGCCACATCGCGTTGCCGTCCTGCACCTCGAGCCACGGCAGGCATTCGCCGAGCTCCATTGCCGTCGGTGCGAGCGCGATGCAGTCAGGGAGATCGGTACCGCGATCGCAGAGCGCAAACAGCTTGCTCTTGAGCAGATCGGGCCTGCCGAGCGTGCTGAGCGTGAGCGCTTGTCCCACGAAGATGCGCTGCACACGTTCACGCCAGCCGAGCGGCAGGATGGAGCCGAGCTGCATCGGCCCGTTGTTGAGCCAGTCGTCGAACAGCTCGATGCCTGCCTCACGCTGCACCTTTGCGAAGTCACGCGCAGCCGAGGCGATGGCTGGTGGTAGCTCGGGTACGAGGATGTCGAAGTCCCGCGTCGGGCGCTGGATGATCCCCATGAGCCCGAGCGCGGAACCGCCGATGACAACACCGTCGAAATGCTGCCCGAGCCCGAGCAGGTAGCGGTCGAAGGCTTCAATGGTTGGGCGCGGTTGCATCTGAGTATCGGTTTATCCGATACTCAGTGTGCGGCCAGGTCGCCCCCTCGTCAAGCGGGGCGTCCGTCGGAGCCCCGGAGCCTCGGAGCCCGGCCGGAGCCCCGACCGGGGTTGCTCGGAGCCCCCGGAGCGCCGACCGGGGTTGCTCGACCGGAACGTGGTGGGCGCACTGCTCCCTCCGCGTCGGACCGATCTCGGACACGCTCCGCGCGCTCCGAGCGCTCCGGCGTTTCGGACAGATCTCGGACAGCCACCATCCTCCTCGACTTCGTCAGCACAGGCGCGTGAAGCAACCCCGGTCGGGGCTCTCGCAACGGCAAGACCGAGAAGGTCGACGCCACGTTCGGGCAGCCGCGCGGCAGGAAGTAGCGCTCGGCGCGGTCACCCGGCGACGAGATCGACAAGCTCGCGCATCCACGCCAGGTCCGCGGCCTACTTCTTCACCCACGCGGGCGTCCGCTCGCACGCGTCCATCGCGCCGCAGCTCCCTGCGCGGTAGACGCAGGTCAGGTCGGTGATGTCGCTGCTCGAGCAGTTCACGCGACACGCCGCGTAGTCGGCCGCTGACAGCGTCGCGTCGTTACAGTCTTCGAGCTTCGAACAAGCACCGGCGCAGTCGCAGTTCTCCGTGGCGGTGGCGTAGCCGTGCGCGCAGGTCACGAAGTCGCCGCCGGTGCACAGCTGCGAGCTGCCGGTCGCCGGGCAGCGCGGATCCGGATCCGGGGACAGGGCGCACTGACTGACCATCTCGCTGACCACGCAGAACTTGGCCGCGCAGTCGGTGCTCGAGATGACGAAGCCATCGCGACACGTCTCGTCTAGGTTCGCGTCGCAGATGTCGGGGCTCGAGCTGTTGCACAGCGGATCGGGCATGTCGGAGAGTGCGCAGAACTCGCCGGTCGCGCCGCTGACGCAGGCTGCCGCGCAGCTCTCGTTCGCGATCAGATACGCATCGCGACAGCTGGCGAGCGTCGCGCCGTCGCAGACCTTGTGATCGGCGCCGGCGCTCGCGCAGTGCGGATCGGGGCTCGACGACAGCGCACAGAAGCCGGGCGGCGCGCACGCGAACTGGCAGTAGTCGTACGAGACGTGCTCGGTGTGGAAGCCGAGATCGTCCTCGCAGCCCTCCTTGTGGACGATGTTCTGCCCCGAGCACTCGGACTTCACCACACCGAAGCAGCGATCCTCGCTGCAGCCGTTCGTGATCGAGAGCACCGCTACCACCCAGAGGACGCGCACCATCGATCCAGCGTATCACCGCCGCACGGGACGACTGAAGAAACACGCGGTGGCTCGCGGCATCGAGCTCGGCGTCGGTGGGGCTGGCGCCGCAGCTCCTGCCGGCTCTTGCCAGTTGCATTTCTACACCTGGTCCCCGAGGGTGTCTGCACGAGCGGCCCGCACCATGAATCCGGCGCCACACCCCGTGCGCGTGCGAAGCTGTCTCATGACCCGCGCGGTGGTTTGCATGATCTGCTGCGCATTCGCGTCGGGATGCGACTGGCTCGTGGACAACAATCCCCGGCCTCCCCCGGCCATGACCACATTCGCGTTTCTGGCCGAGAACAACCCGGGCCTCATGGCGGACGTCACTGCGACGATCACGGAAACCAGCATCTCGGCGACGGTCCCGTTGGGAACCGACGTCACGGCTCTGAACGCGTCCTTCTCGGCAACCGGCGGAACCGTCGCGGTGGCTGCGACGAGGCAGCAGAGTGGGGTGACCGTCAACGACTTCACGAGCCCCGTGATCTACTCGGTCAGGGCGACGGACAACTCGACCAAGGACTACACGGTGGTCGTCGTCGCCGCGCTGAACCAAGCGAAGGACATCACCTCGTTCGCGTTCCTGTCCGCGGACAATTCCCCGCTCGCGGCCGACGTCAGCGCAACGATCACCGGCACTACGATTGCGGCGAACGTGCCGTTCGGGACGAGCGTGTCGGCGCTCCGGGCGGCGTTCTCGACGACCGGCGCGAGCGTGGTGGTGGGAAGCACCACGCAGGTGACCAGCGTGACCGCCAATGACTTCACGAACCCCGTGACATATCGCGTGACCGCAGCCGACAACTCGACAAAGGACTACGTGGTGTCGGTTACGACGCTGAACGCCGACCTGTCGATCGCGATCACCGACTCGGCGGACCCGGTCGTAGCGGGCGCAACACTTACGTACTCGGTGAGTGTCACAAACCTCGGGCCGAGCACCGCGACATCCGTGGCCGTTACCAACACGTTGCCGGTGGGGGCAATGTTCGTCAGCGCAATGGGGGCGTGGTCATGCTCCGTCTCGGGCCAAGTGGTCACGTGCACACGAGCGAGCGTTGCCGCCGGAGTAGCGGCACCGCCGCTCACGATCACCACAACGGCACCCATCACGACCGGGACGATCACCGATACCGTGACCGTCAGCGCCGCGACGGCGGATCCTTCGACCGCGAACAACTCGGCGGTGGCGCAGACAACCGTGGACTTCAGTCCGTTCCTGGGCTTCGCCGCGCAGGTCACGTATGCGGCCGGGACGAACCCTCGCGGGATCGTCGCGGCGGATCTGAACGGCGACGGGCGGCGCGATCTCGTGCTCACGAACCTGAACGGGGAGGTGTCCGTGCTCCTCGGGAACGGCAACGGGACGTTCCAGCCGAGGACCGCATATGCAGCCAACGCGCAGCCGGAACACGTCGCGGTCGGGGACCTGAGTGCGGACGGCAAGCTCGACGTCGTCGTCGCGAACCAATCCAACACGGTCTCCGTACTGCTTGGCAACGGCAACGGCTCGCTTGCGTCACCCGTGACCTATGCCCCTGGCGCCGTTCCCATGAGTGTCGAGCTCGGAGACCTCGACGGCGATGGCAAGCTCGATCTCGCAGTTGGCAACAATGGAGGGGCCGGTTCCGGCAGCGTCGCGATCTTGCTCGGCAACGGCAACGGCACCTTTCAGGCGGCCACGACGTACTTGAGCGGCTCTTCCGTACGATCGATCGATCTTGGTGATCTGAACTCGGACGGCAAGCTCGACGTCGTCGTGACCGATGCGAGTCAGGTCATCGTTCTGCTCGGAACCGGTACGGGCACGCTCCAGACACCCTTGTTCGCGAGTGCTGGCAACGGTCCACAGCGCGCCGAGGTCGGGGACGTCAACGGTGATGGCAAGCTCGATGTCGTCGCGACCAACTCGCAAGGCAACACGCTCTCGGTCTTGCTCGGCAATCAAGACGGCACGTTCCTGCCCGCGGTCGATTACGCGACCGGGAGCTATCCCTGGGGACTCAAGCTCGCCGACCTCGATGGCGATGGGCGGCTGGACATCGTGCACGCGAACCTGAACAGCAACACGATCGGCGTGGTCATGAACAACGGAGACGGTACCTACGGATCCCCCGTACTCCTCGTGACCGGCAACTCGCCGTGGTCCGTGGAGGTCGCCGACTTCAACGGGGATGCGAAGCCCGACATCGCCGTCACCAACGACCAGAGCGCAACGGTCAGTGTCTTCCTCTCGCTCTGAGCATCAGTTTCGGCCGTGGTCCTTGCCATGCCCTTTACCGCGGGGCTCGTCGGGCGCTGGAGAGCCCGTCTGCGCGGGCGGCGTGGCGGTGGGCGCCGGCCCACCTGAGCGCTGCGCGGTCGCACTGTTCGTGTACGCCAGCAGGGCCATCACCGCACCGAAGATCCCGAACACCACGGTGATCCCGAGCCCGATGAGCCAGCGACGCTGGGCACGGGCATCGCTCCGTTCCGAGGCAGCCTCTGCTTGCGGAGTCATCTGACTTCGATACCACGGTGCCACTCGTCGCGCGTTTCTGAACGAGTTGGCCCGCTCCTCGCATCGCCAGCTGAGCAATCGATGGGCGGGTCGACTCGCGAGCAAAGCGAGCGATTTCGCCCATCACAGCAGGGATTGCGACAGATGCGCTCATTGGTCTTTGTACTCATCCTCTCCGCGACCACGTTCGGCTGCAGCTCCAAGAAGGAGAAGGAAGCAGCACCGACCTCCGATCACACCCAGAACGGGACCAACGACGAGCCCGACGTGCCCAGCGACCACGCGGCCGATGACAAGGCGACCGAGGACCTCCAAGCCAAACGGGCCGAGGAAGCCAAGGCGATCGACGTGAAGGCCGCAGCAGACGTTGAAGCCGTCAAGGTCCACGCCGCCACGCAGATCCAGCTCCAGGCGAGCTTCGACGCGTTGGATCGTCGGTTCACTGCACTGAAGGAGAGAGACTCCAAGCTGTCGGCCGCGAAGCAGCAGGTGACCAGTCCATTGGTGGCCGAGGCCGAGAAGGCGGAGGCGAAGATGATGGCGAGCATCGCCACGCTGCGAGACGCGACCCTCCCTCAGTGGAACGCAGCCAGGGCGAAGGTCGACACCGACTCGGCGGCCTTCACCAAGTCGATCGACGCGCTCGAAACGGCGATGCAGTAGCCATCGCCGGGCCCAGATAGCATCGACAACTAGGCGACCGACGTCAGTCCTGGATCGTCCGACAGCCGTACCATCGTGTAGTTCCACAAGCGCATCGGCCTGGGCCGGGCCCGATCACTTGTCTCGCGCACTGTCCTTGCTGTCCTTGCTGTCCTTGCTGTCCTTGCTGTCCTTGCTGTCCTTGCTGTCCTTGCTGTCCTTGCTGTCCTTGCTGTCCTTGCTG
>JAYVRN010000887.1:0-3017 GCA_043776275.1 Myxococcales bacterium
TACGCGTCGGATACGCCATATTCGCGTCGTCAGAGCCTGCTGTCGAAGTCGTTGTCGTACTTCGGGATGGAGAGCACGTACGGCTGTGCGCTCGCGATCGCGCGGCGGATCTTCGCCGGCGAGCTGGCGCGCCTGCGGTGACCGAGCACGCCGACATCGTGGTGATCGGCGCCGGCGCGTCGGGGCTGTCGTTCGCGAACTGGTATCGCGAGCTGCACCCGGGCGCGAAGGTTTTGGTGCTCGAGAAGGACACCGAGCCCGGTGGCTACTGCAAGACGGTGGTGCAGGGTGGCTTCGTCTGGGACTACTCGGGGCACTTCTTCCACTTCAAGGATCCCCAGATCGAGGCCTGGCTCCGCGCCCGGATGCCGGGCCAGGAGATCCGCACGGTCGTGAAGCGGAGCCTGATCCGCTACGCGGGCCAGGACATCGAGTTCCCGTTCCAGAAGCACATCCATCAGCTCCCGAGGGCGGAGTTCCTCGAGTGCCTCGTGGATCTCTACTTCCGGCCCACCGGCGAGGCGCCCCCCGCGTCGTTTGGCGAGCTGCTCAACCGGCGCCTCGGCGTGTCGATCACCGAGAAGTTCCTCCGCCCGTACAACGAGAAGCTGTACGCGATCTCGCTCGAGAAGCTCGATCCGGACGCGATGGGCAGGTTCTTCCCGCACGCCGACATCGCCGACATCATCGCGAACATGCGGCCACGGCCCGCGGACGCTGTCGGCGACGGCGCGTACAACGCCACGTTCACCTACCCGGCCGGTGGCGCGATCCAGTACATCCACGCGCTCCTCGCGGATCTCCCGAAGGACAGCGTCTGCTACGGCGAGCCGGTCACCCAGATCGATCTGGGCGCGCGCGAGGTGGTGACGCCGCAGCGACGGATCGGCTTCGGCAAGATCGTGAGCTCGGCGCCGCTCCCCGCACTCGCGCGGATGACCGGCATGGCGCACGACGCGAGCGTGTTCACCTCGAACCAGGTGCTGGTGTTCAACCTCGGGTTCGATCGCAAGGGCCCGCGGAACGTCCACTGGATGTACTTCCCCGACCCCGCGGTCTCGTTCTATCGGGTCGGCTGGTACGACAACATCATCGAGACCGATCGGATGAGCCTGTACATCGAGATCGGGGCGCCGCACGGGGCCGCGTTCGATGTCGATGCGCTGCGCGCGCGCGTGCTCGCGGACCTCGCGCGCGAGGGCATCATCGACGGGCACCGGCTGCTCGAGCACCACCACGTCGTGCTCGATCCAGCGTACGTCCACATCACGAAGGCGTCGCTCGAGGAGACTCAGCGCGTGCGCGATGGGCTGGCACTCGCCGGCATCCACTCCGTGGGGCGCTACGGCGGTTGGACCTACTGCTCGATCGAGGACAACCTGATCGAGACCCGCGCGCTCGCGCGGACGATCTAGCAGCCTGGCCGAACAGCGCCGCTCCGCGGCGTTGTTCAGCAGCCTACTGGGGCGCGCTCACAGCGGCAGGCGCACGACCACCGCGCGATCCTCGGTCTCGCCCAGCACGTCGATCACCCTGCCGTTCGAGTACGCCAGGGTCGGCGTCACGGCCTGTTCGGTCGCGAAGAACCGCGGCGGCTTGCCCTCGGTCCACACGCCGATCACACGACCTCGTGCGCGGATCGCTTGAACCTTGCCACCGGCGACGGTCGCGACGCTGGTGGGGCGCAGGCCCGTGAGATCCGCGATCCGGCAGGTCTCCGCGCACACCGCATAGTGCGTGCTGCCGTACTTGTGGAGCAGGGCGCCCTCGGCCGTGCATCCCACGAGCTCGTGCTCGGGTAGGACATGCGGGGTGGCGCCCGCGTCGTCGAATGCGATGAACTGATTCTCGCCGCCGACCCACGCCTGGGTCGGGGTGAGGCAGGCCTGCGCTGCGAACCCCGCGCCGAGCTCGACGATCTTCGGCGGCGTACCGTCCTTCGCGATGAATCCCCGCAGCGGCCCGTCCTCCGTGGGGCCGGTCCACGCCACGAGGCCGCGCCCGGTCGGATCCATCGCGAAGGCCATGCGGCCGACCTCGATCGGCTTGTCGGCGGCGAACGGCCCGTTCTGGGAGCGGGCGATCACGAGGTGGTTACTCGCGGCGTAGGCCACGAGGCCGTTGCCGAAGCTGCCGACGGCGGTGACCACGCGCGCGCCGAGCTCGACGGGGAGATCCACCATCTGGCCGAACGCACCGCGAACGTCGATCGTCCCGATCGAGACCTGTGCGCGCAGCCCGGCCGCGCCCCAGGCGAGATCGGGCACCGCACGGACGGCGCCCGCGCCGAGCTTGCCGATGTTCGGTGCCGCGCCCGCCACGAGCGTCAGCTGCACCTCGCCCTTGCCCTTGACCGAGCCGAAGCCGAGCGTGCCGCCCGAGGACGGGATCAGCCACGCGGTCAGCGAACCCACCGGGTCGCTGCCATCGGCGAGCTGGATCACCTCGGCAGGTGGCAGCGCGGTGGGGCCAAGCGCGGGCGGCGGATCCATGCTCGCGGCCTCGCGGAGCTGAGCGCGCGCGGTGTCGAGCTCGTCGAGAGCGGCGGGGAGGGGCGAGTCCTTGCTGCGCTTGTCGGGGGCATCGCCCGCAGGATCGACGTGAGACGCGAACGCCGTGGCGACCTTCGCCGCCGCGCGATCCACGGTCATCCAGGCATGCTCGACCTTGATCATGCCGGTGTCGTCGGCGACGCCGCGCGACAGCTTGCCGATCAGCTTGGTGCACGAGGCGCGATCCCACACATCGGGCGCGAGCTCGCGCACGGCGAGCGCCTCGCCGGAGCGCGCCGATGCGGGCGAGGGACCCAGCAGGCACAGCCGGACCTGGCCGAGCCGATCTTCCCAGGCCTCGATCTCCTTCGCGGCGACGCCGTGCTCCTGCTTGGGCTGGTAGACCTTGAAGAAGTAGTACAGCCCACCGCCGGCGAGCACGGCCGCGGCTCCGAAGATCAGCGCGACGCGACTCTTCTCACTCATGCCTACCGTCTATAGCAGATGGTGGGCGGGCATCGGCCG
>JAYVRN010000888.1:0-3013 GCA_043776275.1 Myxococcales bacterium
TAGACCGCGAGCTCGTGGATGGTGAGCAACTTCGCGTCGGATCCTCGATTTTTGGCCATGGAACCTGCTTGGCGGATTCTAGGAGGCTGTGAACCTGCGCGCCAGGCGCGGGCAGCGTAAGATTTCGGAATGCGTAGGCCGCGGTGGTCGCTCCGCCGAGCCCGGGTCCTGGTTGGCAGCAAGTTCGTGCTGATCGCAGGGCTCGTGGGGTTCGTCCTGATCGCCTGGCTGATCGAGCTGGTCGCGGGGATCCACCACGCGGTCCATCTGGGGCCGGTCCTGGCCGCGCTGATGGCCGGGATCCCCGCCCTGTTCTGGCTGGGCTTCTTCTACCTGATGGACCGCCACGAGCCGGAGCCCAAGCAGCTGGTGGCCGGGGTCTGCGTCCTGGGCGCCTTGATCGCGGGGCCCCTCGCGGACTTCGTGCAGTACACCGCGGTGCCGCCCACCGCGCTCGAGATGCACGGGATCGATCCGTTCTCCCTCGATCGCGTGCTCTACGCGGTCCTGATCGCGGGCCTCGCCCAGGAGATGTGCAAATACGCGGTCGTTCGCTACACGATCTATGTGTCGCGCGAGTTCGACGAGCCGATGGACGGCATCGTCTACATGATGGCCTGCGGCACCGGCTATGCGGTGTGGGTCAACTACCACCGCCTCTCCGACCAGGGCCACCAGGTCTATCTCTCGCACGCGGCCGCCAAGGCCGTGGTCACCACCCTCGCCCACGCATCGTTCGCGGGGGCGCTCGGGTACGTGATGGGCCGCGCCAAGTTCTCACAGCGTCGCGCGTCGCTGCGCGGCCTGCTCGTGATGCTCGGCCTGCTCGGTGCCGCCGGGCTCAATGGTGGGTTCAGCGTCGTCGAGAAGTGGATCGATGCGACGGGCATGGCGCAGCACCCGTGGCGCGCCGTGGGCTATGCCGCGCTGTTCGCGAGCGGCGTGTTCGCGATCACCTGGTTCGCGGCGCAGCGCCTCCTCGCGGCCTCTCCGTTCCGGAGACAGCCGTGACCACGGGAGACAACAAGCCGAAGAAGCCGCGCCGATCGCGCAAGACGCCCGTCGCCGGGAGCCCCGACGCGGCGAAGCCAGCCGGGGCCACCCCCGATCCGGACGCCGAGGCCCGTGCGCCGGAGGTCAGCGCGGTCGAGGCCAGCGCGGTCGAGGCCAGCGCGGCCGAGGTCAGCGCGCCCGAGGCCAGCGTGCCCGAGGTCAGCGCAGTCGAGGTCAGCGCAGCCGAGGTCAGCGCGCCGGCGCCACAGGTCGCCGCCGTCGACGAGGCCGTGGAGCGCCCACCGCGCGCGTCGACGGTGAAGCTCGACGAGCAGATGCCGTCTCCCGAGTGGCCGCTCGAAGCGGGCGATGCACCGCTGCCGGTCGCTGTGCCGGCTGCCGCTCCGCCCGTCGCCGTGGTGTCCGCACCGCAGGTCTCGATGCCCGATCCGAAGGCTGCGGCGCTCGAGGCGGCGCGCATCGTCGGCGAGATCGTGGGCGACATCGAGTCCGCCGGAGGGGCGGCGATCGTCGCCGCGGCCGCAGCGGGTGCGGCGATCGAGGCCGCGCGCGCCCGCAGCCGCGCTGCCGCCGAGGGGGCCGATCTCGCCCCGGTCCCGCCGGCCGAGGGCCCGCCCCCCGAGACCTCGTCGAGCGATCCCGCCGTGACCGTTCGCATGCAGCGCGATCGGATCCTCCGCGCGCTGGCCACCGATGCCGCCGCCCAGGCCGAGGCACAGGCCGCGTCCGAGCAGCAGCAGCAGACACCGGGCTCCGAGCGCCCAGGTTCGGTCCCGGGCACCCGTGCTCCTTCGCAGCCAGGCCGCGCGCCGACCAACCCCGGCGGTCGGCCGTCCTCGCAGTCGATCCCGACGCCTGCCGGCGCACCGCAGGAGTCCGCGACGCCCACCGAGGAAGCCGAGGAGGAGTTCGATCCCGTCCAGATCGCCGCCGCCGCGATCCAGCGCCTCCGCCAGCGGGCGCGCACCGATCTCGCCGAGCTGAAGACCCACTACCACCGGCACGACATCTTCGTGCTGCTGCTCGCGTTCGTGATCATCGTCGTCGCCGGCCGGGTCCACAAGGATCTGGTCACGCCGCCGACGACGACGTTCTCCGAGCGTGGCCTCGTGTTCGAGCACTCCAAGGCGTGGCTCCAGCCCGAGCCCGTGCCGGCGTACTCGCCCCGGATCGTCCACGAGCTGGCCACGCAGCCGGCCAAGGCGAGCACGATCTACAACGTGGTGTTCACCTCGTCGCTCGATCCGAGCGCGCGGCTCGAGGTGCTGATCGACAAGAAGCCGGCCTGGAGCAACATCGTCACCGGCCTCGAGCTCGATCGGCGCACGCGCTGGGGCGAGCTGTACACGCTCGACGAGAGCGCCGTGCGTTCGATCGCGGGCCACGATTGGCTGCGCACCGCGTTCCGCTACGCCCACGTGTCGCAGAAGGGCGATGTCCCACGCGTCGATTCGGCGATCGAGTACGCCACGATCGATCGCGACCAGATCTACCAGATCACGATCTATGGCTCGCCCTCGGAGCTGACGCGGGTCGAGGACGTCGTGGCCCCGAGCCTGCGCGTCCCCACGCAGACCGGTCTCCCACTCGTGCCGCAGACCCGGGTGCTGTCGCAGCGCACGTATCCCAACGCGGTGGCCCGCGCCTTCGGCTCCACCGTGATGGTGGTCGCCGCCGATCTCGTCGATGGCCGGATCAAGCCGCGCGGCGGTGGCTCCGGTGTGATCGTCGGCGCCGATGGCTCGATCCTCACGAACTATCACGTCATCCATGACAAGGACGGTCGGCTCCACGACGTGTTCGTGATCGGCCGGTTCAGCGAGCCGGACCATGCTCCGCAGCTGTGGTGCGCGGGGCGCCCGAGCCGCAGCAAGCTTCAGCGCGATCTCGATCTGGCGCTCATCAAGTGCGACCTCGATCTCGACGGCCGCGCCTGGAACCCGACCAACGGGACCCTGTGGGCCACCCTGCCGGAGGCGCGGACCGCCGACGTCAAGAT
>JAYVRN010000889.1:0-10185 GCA_043776275.1 Myxococcales bacterium
TCGGACTGCGATCCGAACGGCACCCGGTACTGCGATATCTCCTCGAAGGAGGGGTACTGCACGATCCAGGGCTGCGACTACGACACCTGCCCCGACAGCGCGGCGTGCATCCGGTTCTTCACCGGCAACTTCGAGAACCTCGAGTGCACCTCCCCGGATCAGTGCTCGCTGGACGAGCTGTGCTCCCTCCGCGGCCACTGCGTGCCGCGCTCGTCCGAGGTGCGCTACTGCATGGCCACCTGTGGCGACAACGGCGATTGTCGCGACGGCTACGAGTGCCGGACCCTCGAGCTCCAGATCGAGCACGGCGGCGAACCGGTGCTCGCACCCGGCGTGGCGATCGATTCGAGCTCGCCGAAGTTCTGCGCTCCAGCGGCGATCTGATACGCCGCGAGCTGCGAGAGCGAACACCGGCCCTTGGGGTACGCTCGCCCTGGTGATCCGGCTCCTCCGCTCGCTGCTGCGGCTCGCGCGCGGTCGCTCGTCGGGTGAGCATCGATCTCTCGGCTCGTTCCTGCTCCGCCGGTTCGGCTCGGGGCTGCTGACGATCCTCGGCGTCTCGGTGCTGGTGTTCGCGTTTCTGCACCTCGTGCCGGGCGATCCGATCGATCACCTCGCGGGCGACAACGCCACGCCGGGCCAGCGCCAGGCGCTCGAGAAGTGCCTCGGTCTCGACAAGTCGCTGCCGATGCAGTTCGTCACGTTCCTCGGCCACATCGTCGACGGCACGCTCGGCAGTCAGTGCAGCGGCGGCGCGGGCGACAAGCGCACCGTCGCCGGCCGGATCGCCGAGGTGTTCCCGCACACGCTGTGGCTGGCGATCGCCGGCATGCTGGTGGCGATCATCCTCGCGCTCCCGCTCGGCGTGCTCGCGGCGGTCAAGCGCGGGACCTGGATCGACACGCTCGCCACCACGGCCTCGCTCTCGATGGTGGCGATGCCGCAGATGATGTTCGCGCCGCTGCTCCTGTTCTGGTTCTTCCTCACCCTCGGCTGGTTGCCGGGCCCGGGCGAGCTCGGGCCGGCGGCGCTGGTCCTCCCGGCGCTCGCGGTGGGCACGCATCTGATGGCGATGCTCGCGCGCATGACCCGCTCGTCGATGGTGGAGGTGCTCGGCGAGGACTACGTGCGCACGGCGCGCGCGAAGGGCTTGCCGGAGGGGCGCGTGCTGTTCGTCCACGCGCTGCGCAATGCGCTGTTGCCCGTGATCACCGTCATCGGTCTGCAGTTCGGCTCGATGCTGTCCGGAGCGATCGTGATCGAGAACGTGTTCTCGCGCCCTGGGCTCGGCAACACGCTGCTCCAGGGGATCAGCGAGCGGAACTATCCCGTGGTGCAGGGCACCGTGCTCGTGATCGCGGTGATCTACGTGTTCGTCAATATCCTCGTCGATCTCGCCTATGGCTTCGCGGACCCGAGGATCCGTCGCGGATGACGGCCGTCGCCTCCACAACGCGGAAGCTCTCGCCGAGCGCGTGGGTCGGCCTCGTGATGCTCGGGACCTTCGTGGTGCTCGGGATCGCCGGCCCGTGGATCGCACCGTACGACGTCAGCTCCAAGGCGATCGATCTTGCCCACAAGTTCGAGGGGCCCTCGTCCGCGCACTGGCTCGGCACCGATTCCAACGGCCGCGATGCCCTGAGTCAGCTGTTGTTCGGCGCGCGCAAGGCACTCACGCTCTCGGGGATCGTCGTCGCGATCACGTCGGTGATCGGGCTCACTCTCGGCACGGTCGCGGGCTGGTTCCGCGGCTGGGTCGACGAGGTCCTGATGCGGTTCGTCGACATCCTCCTCGCGTTCCCCGGCATCCTGATGAACATCGCGATCGTGGCCACCGTCGCCGACCCGGGCGTGGGCGTGGTGATCCTGGCGCTGTCCGCGAACGGCTGGGTCGGCTACGCACGGGTGGCCCGCGGGCAGGTGCTCGCCCTGCGCGAGCGAGAGTTCGTCACCGCCGCGGTCGCGCTCGGGGCCTCGAACCGGCGCGTGATCTTCAAGCACCTGATCCCGAACCTCATGGGCCCGGCGCTCGTGCAGATGTCGTTTGGCCTCGGTGGGATCATCCTGATCGAGGCGGCGCTGTCGTTCCTCGGCCTCGGGCCACAGGTCGACAACACGTGGGGCTCGATGCTCGACCAGGCGCGGACCTTTCTGTGGAAGGGCGACTGGGTGAAGGTCTATGCGCTGGTCCCCGGGCTCGCGATCATGTGGGTGGTGCTCGGCGCGAACCTCCTCGGCGATGGGCTGCGCGATCGCCTGGACCCGCGCCAGCGAGGCAAGGGCTGATGGCGTTGCGCGTCCGGGTGTGCCGCCTCGCAGACGTGGTCCCTGGTGAGCTCCGCGCGTTCACCGTCGCCGGTGTGACGTGGCCAGTGATCGTGACGTATGCCGAGGCCGAGCTGGTCGCTGTGCCGGGGGTCTGCCCGCATGAAGATGTGGCGCTCGCCGATGGTTACCTCGAGGGGACGGAGCTGGTGTGCAAGGGGCACGGCTACGGCTTCGATCTGACGACCGGCATGTGTACGCATGACCGGACGCTATCGTTGCGCAGGTATCCGGTCACGGTGGTCGGGGATGAGGTGTTCGTGGATCTGCTGTAGACCCTGGGGCGCCCGCTCCTGGGGCGCTCGCTCCGTGAGATCGCTTGCTGGGTGAGAACGCTCGCGCTCCTGGGGCGCTCGCTGGGTGAGAACGCTCGCGCTCCTGGGGCGCTCGCCCCGTGAGAACGCGAACACGCGCGCCGTGCCGTGGGCTGCTTCGCGGATGGGCGTCTGCTCGCCGCCCGCCGAAGAACCGTCGACGGATGCGCGAGCGGGGCCGAGGTACGCGCGGGGCAAGGGGCCGCCGCGATAGTTACGGTCGCCGAGCCGACCCCACCCGCTACGCGGGCGCCCACGGCATGGCGCGCGTTGACGCCTGACAACTCGCTCGCGCCTCGCTCTCTGGCTTGCTCGCGCCTCGCGCGTCGCTGCTCTCGTTGCTGGGCTTGCCGAACGCGCCCGCCGCGGCGAGTGGGAACGGGCGGGGCGTGGAGAGTGGGGACGGGCGCGCCGTGGAGAGAGGGAACCGACGCGCCGTGGAGAGTGGGGACGGGCACGAGGGGGAGAGGGGAACGGGCAGGGAGGGAGAGTGGGAACAGGCGCGGCGGGAGCGGGGGAACGGGCGCGCCGTGGAGGGGGAACGGGCGCGCCGTGCGCGGGGGAGCGCGAGCAGGCGCGCCGCGATGGGCTACTCGAGGCGATCGAGATCGGAGTCCGCGCCGCAGTAGAACCAGCGTTGTGGATCGACGAAGCGGCGGTCCCCGTCCTTGGGGATCATGACGAGGAAGGGCTTCGAGTCGCGCTCGAGGAAGCCCGAGCGCCACATCTGGCGGGAACGGCCGTCGAGCGCGAACAGCTTGATGCTGACGATGCGGGCGCGGGTGTGTGCGATCGCGTGCGCGACGATCGCGCGCAGGCAGGTGTGCCACGCACCTGGCACCGCGACGAGATCGACGATGTGTAGCTCGTCGCCGGCGCGCATCGACTCGAGTGAGCAGGCACCGATCGGGGTGTGACCGTCGACGATCACGTACGCGGGCTCGCGCTGCGCGGGCGCCTCGCGGAACCGCCAGGTGTAGAACGCAGCATCGCGGACGGCCGCGAGTTGGAGGTCGTGCTTCGCGGCCTCCCAGACGGTGTCGACCCGCGAGTCGAGCGGGGCCATGGCGTGGAGCTCGGCGGCGAACCGCGGGCGGCCGAGCCGCGAGGACAACGCGCCGACGAGTGACGGACCGATCCGCAGCGGGCGCACGAACCGGGTGACGTGGCCCACCTCGCGCGAGCCGCCGTGCTTGAGCGGCGTCAGGTTCATCGCGCCCGGGGCGCCGTACATGCAGCCGATCGCGTGCTTCTGCATGTCGCGACGCGAGGCATCGTGCATCAGCCCGCCGAGGCCGCGCCGCCGGAATGCAGGGCGCACGTAGCCATCTCCACCGAGCGCGGCGCGCACGGGCGCACCGTCGAGCCACAGCCGGAACGGGAAGAACGAGGTGCAGCCGGCGACCTCGCCAGTCGGCGCGATCGCGAGCCAGGTCAGCGCCGGACCACCAGGGTTCGTACCGCCGGAACCACCCGGACTCGCGGTGCCGGAATCACCCGGACTCGCGGTGCCGGAACCACCCGGACTCGCGGTGCCGGAACCACCCGGGCTCGCGGTGCCGGAACCACCCGGGCTCGCGGTGCCGGGACCACCCGGGCTCGCGGTTCCCGGACCACCAGGGTTCGTGCCGCCCGGACCACCAGGGTTCGTGGCGCTCCGACCACCCGGGTTCGTGCCGCCCTCCGGACTGACTCTCGCGCCTCGCGACGGGGCTCGCTCGTACAGCCAGCGCCAGCGCGCGGTGACATCGGCGCCGGGGATCATCTCGCCGATCAGCGAGATGATCTCGGGCTTGTCGGCGGGGGTGGCCTCGCGGACCGAGAACATCCGCGAGAGCCTACTCCGGGGCGCGCCTACTTGTACTCGGGCTCGACGATCTTGACGTCCTTGATGCCGGCCTCGGCGAACGCCTTGTCGAGGTGCGCCTTGTCACCGAGGGCGACCACGACCTCGTTCGCCGGATCGAGCTCGGTCTTGATCAGCGCGCGAATCTGCGCCGGGGACACCGCCGCGATCTGCTGGAGCAGCGTGTTGTAGTAGTTCGGCGGCAGCTTGTGCTGAGCGATGAAGCCGAGCCGACCCGCGAGCTCCTGCGTGACCGTGGACTCGCCGAGCATGTTGCCGATCAGCTTGCGGCGCGCGCGCACGAAGTCCTCGTCGAACTCGGCGTCACCCTTGCGCATGTCGTCGAGGCCGTCGCGGATCGCCTTGATCGATTCGCCGGCGCGCTCGGCGTCCATGGTGCCGCCGATCACCGCGCCGCCGCGCATCATGTACGCGCTCGGGCCGATCTTGGCCGAGCGAGCGAAGTACAGGCCGTACGTCGAGCCGCGCTTGAACCGCACGTTCTCGGCGCGGATGTTCATCATCTCGCTGAGCACGCGACGGGCACCCTCCTGGCCATCGACGCCGGCGGGAGCCGGGTAGCCGATCGTCACGGTGAGCTGCTGGTCCTCCTTGCTCTTCTTGACGCCGACGTAGACCGGACCGTTCCGCTTGTACGGCGTTGGATCCACCGGCTTGTCGACCGTGCCCTTGCTCATGCCGCCGAACGTGCTGCGGACCAGGCTCTCGGCCTTCTTCGGATCGAAGCTGCCGACGAGGATGAGGGTCGCGTTACCCGCGCGGAAGTGCTTGTTGCGATAGCTGTCGAGCGAGTCCTTGTGGATCTTGCCCGACATCTCCGGCGTGAGGATCGCGGTCTTCGTGTATGGGTGATCGGGGCCGTAGATCGCCGTCATCACCTGGCGGACGTACTCGTTCTCCTCCTGCGTGGAGTGGAGCTTCCAGTCCTCCTTGTTGCGCTTCTGCCAGCGCTCGATGCCTTCCTGCGAGTAGACGCCGGCCACGAGCATGCGCTCGATGCCCTTCACCATGACGTCGAGATAGATGTTCACGCCGTGCGTGCCGCAGAACATCGCGTCATCGCTCGAGCCGCAGTTGATCTCGATGCCGGTGCGCGAGAACACGTCGGTGTTTGACGCCATGTTCGGGTCCATGTCGGGCACCCGCTGGAGGAAGTTCGCGGCGGCCGAGGCGAGCGCCGGGTTGTCCGGCGTGGCCGCGTCGCCCGTGTTCTTGAGGATGATCTGCGCGGTGACCAGCGGCATCGCGTTGATCGGCAGGAGCACCACGTCCATGCCGTTGCCGAGCGTGAACCGCGACGCGGCGTTCAGGCCCTTGAGCTCCGCGGTGACCTTGAGCGGGCGCTTGGCCTCGGCGGGGTCGACCGCGGCGTTGACGATCGCCTGATCGGTGTTCGCCTTGAACTTCACCTTCGACCGCGTGTCACCCTTGAGGGCGTTCGCGTTCGGCTTGACGACGACGATGCCGGCCTTGTCCCAGTCGAGCGCCTTCTTGACAGCCGAGCCGATGCGGCTGTTGTCGAACTTGTCGATCTTGTTGAGCGCGTGGAACATGTACATCTCGGTCGAGTTGAAATCCATCTCGCGATCGTGCTGGACCATCTCGCCGATCTTCAGCGTCCGGCTCGGGAGCGCCTCGAGCCCGGCGATGAACGACGCCTTCTCGCGGTTCTTTGATTCCTCGAGCTCCGCATAGGTGCCCTCGTCCCAGCCTCGGTACGCTTGCTGCGCGGACTTCTTCGCGAACTCGAGCGCCTCGTCGAGCTTGCCCATGCCCTTCAGCTCGATGCGCACGATGAACAGCGGCGCGAGCTCGCCGCCGAGGATGTTCGGCTCGACCTTGTACGCGAAGCCGTACTCCTGGCCCTTCTGCGCGATGCGACCGAACGCGCTGAAGATGCCGAACCGCGCGGCCTCACCCTCGGGGGTATTGCCGGCGGGCAGCGCCCAGCCGATCCACACGCTCGGGCGCTCGACGTCGGCCTCGATCTCGATCTTCTGGTGGTTGACCACGAACGGCGCGACCTCGACCCGCGGGGTCGCTGCGCGCTTCGGGATCTTGCCGAACCATTTCTGAACCATCTCGACGGTCTTGTCGACGTCGACGCCGCCCGCGATGATCAGCGTGGCGCGCTCGGGCGCGTAGTACGACTTCATGAAGGTGCAGGCGTCCTTGAGCTGGGCGCTCGCGATCTGAACGTCATCGCCGCCGATCATGCGCGCGTACGCGTGACCCTGCGGGTACATCGTCTGCTCGACGAGCTGGGCGATGTAGTCCTCGGCGCTCGAGCCGGCGCGGATCTCGTTGCGCACGACCTCGCGCTCGCGCTCGAACTCGCTCTCCGGCACCGTCGAGCAGCCGAACGCGGGGACCTCGGGCGTCCCGGCGACGTCGGCAGCATAGAACATCCGCATCGCCTCGATCTTCAGCATCGAGTCGAGGTTCTCCTCGCGGACCGTCGTCCAGTAGTGCGTCATGTCCCAGTTCGTGAACGCGTTCACGAACGTCGCCATGTCGAGCAGGGTCTGGAAGATCGGCGGGGTGTTCGGGCCGTCGGGCCGGGTCTGGAACATCAGGTGCTCGACGAGGTGCGCGAGCCCCGCCTTGCCTGCGGGATCCTCGCGTGACCCGACCTCGTAGTGGACGTCGACCTCGACGAGCTCGGTCGACGAGTCCGGCATGATGACGAAGCGCAGGCCATTGGACGTCAGCACGCCCCGGCGCTCCGCGCTCTTGAACGCGAAGCGTGGCGTCTCGGGATTGCAGGCCGAGAGCATCAGCACCGCGGCGACCGCCCCGAGGGCGAACGAGATCTTCCTCATGTGCGGGATCTTTCCCAATTGCCAGAGGTTTGCAAGCTCGGGCTCCTGGCCACTTGCGACCGGAGGCCTGTCTTGGCACCGCAGCTGCGACCTGGGGGCGTCGCACCCTGGTCTCGTCCTCTCATCGTCCTCCCATCGGGCCGGGGGTTCGGATATGGTCCGCCGCCATGTCTGCCAAGGACCGAGACCGCGCCTTCTTCGGACACCCGATCGGTCTCCGCACGTTGTTCTTCACCGAGATGTGGGAGCGCTTCTCGTACTACGGGATGCGCGCGTTCCTCATGATCTACATGATCGCCAGCCTGACGGTTGGCGGGCGGGGGATGACCAAGGCGCAGGCCGGGCTCGTGATGGCGCTGTTCCTGTCCTCCGTCTACCTGCTGTCGCTCCCCGGCGGCTGGATCGCCGATCGGTTCCTCGGCCAGCGCAAGGCTGTGACCATCGGCGGCATCGGGATCGCGGTCGGCAACGGCCTCCTCGCCCTGCCGATCGAGCAGACCTTCTATCCGGGCCTCGTGATGATCGCGATCGGCACCGGGCTCCTCAAGCCGAACATCTCGACGATCGTCGGGCAGCTCTACTCGAAGGACGACATCCGCCGCGACGCCGGCTTCACGATCTACTACATGGGGATCAACATCGGCGCGACGCTCTCGCCGTTCATCTGCGGCTACCTCGCACAGAACGAGAACTTCCGCGCGTTCCTCGTCGACAAGGGCATCGATCCCACGTGGTGCTGGCACTTCGGCTTCGCCGCCGCCGCGATCGGCATGGTCGGCGGCCTGGTGCAGTACTTCCTGCAGCAGCGGGATCTCGGCGAATCGGGCCTGCACCCGAACATCCCCGAGGATCCGAAGGTCGCGGCGAACGACGTCACGCGGCTGAAGTTGATCATCGGTGGGCTCGTCACCGTCGCGGCGGTCCTGGTCGGGCTCGCCGTGGGCACCGACATCGAACCCGACCGGATCGGCGACATCTTCGGGATCGGCCTCGCGATCGGCGCGATCGTCGTGTTCTACGGCTTCTTCAAGAATGCGCGCGACGTCGGTGAGCGGCGCCGCGTGATCGCGATGATCCCGCTGTTCATCGGAGCGATCGGGTTCTTCGGCATCTTCGAGCAGGCCTCGACCACGTTGTCGGTGTTCGCCGAGGACCTGACGCAGCGCAAGTTCCTCGGGATCACGATCGAGGCCAGCTACTACCAGAGCGTCAACGGCCTGTTCATCGTGGCGCTCGCGCCGCTGTTCGCGGCGATGTGGGTCGCGCTCGCCAAGGCGCGCAAGGAGCCCTCGAGCGTCCTCAAGTTCGGGATCGGCATGATCTTCGTCGCGCTGTCGTTCGTGGTGATGCTGCCGACGCTGTCCACGGTGCCGAGCCTCGAGTACATGGAGGCGGTCAAGGCCGGCAAGGCCGTGATCCAGGAGTCCCAGAAGGTCAGCGGCGGCTACCTGATGGCGCTCTACTTCATCTACACCTGCGCGGAGCTGTTCATCTCGCCCGTCGGGTTGTCGTCGATGTCCAAGCTCGCACCGCAGCGGCTCGCCGGCATGGTGATGGGCACCTGGTTCCTCGGCACCGCGATCGGCAACTACCTCGCGGGTCGCGCCGCCGGGTTCGCCGAGGTTCGGGGCTTCCAGTTCCTGTTCCCGTTCCTGATCATCGGCGCACTCGTGATCGCCGGCGGCCTGTTCGTGGTCGCTCCGATGATCAAGCGGATGATGGGACGCGAGGAGTCCGCCGCCGAGGCCCTGCCCGCGGCGCGCGTCGTCAAGTCCGACGACAACTGACCGCGCCACCATGTCGCTGCCGGATGCCCGCGACGGGCTGACTCGTCTGCAGCGGATCATCCTGTGGCAGCTCCACCTCGCCCAGAAGGAGCGGGGTGAGCGGGGTGAGCGGGGTGAGCGGGGTGAGCGGGGTGAGCGGGGTGAGCGGGGTGAGCGTGGCGTGTCGACCGCGATGCTCTACGGCAGGGTCGTCGAGTACATCGACGTCACCCTCGAAGAGTTCCAGCGCGTGCTGACTCAGATGGTGGGCCAGCGCGTGAAGTAGGCCTGCGCCGGCGGCGGCAGATGCGCCACGATCCACTCCCACGTCGGCTCGGCCACCAGCACCAGGCCGTTGGGGTGCCCGGGGTGAGTGCCGACTGGTGGTACGAGGCCCGGTTCGCGTCGCGCCGCCATCAGCGCCTCGTCGAGCGGCGTGCCGACGCCGATGAACGCGAGTGGCATCACGCGCCAGCGTCGCGCGCGCGCCACGCTCTCGGGGCGCTGTCGGGACGGGACGCCCGTGTACCAGGTCACCATGAACGCGATGTGACGCTCGGGGACGATCGCGATTCCGCCGTCAGGGATCCGGCCGACGAGTCCCTCGACCGCGGCGACCATCGCGGGGTGCGCGAGGATCCGGCCCTGCGTACGATCGCGCGGCATCGCGAGGACGACGATGAGGGCCACGCCGGCGAGCAGCGCCTCGTGATGCCAGCGCGACGGCAGGACGACGATCGCCGCGCGCGCGACGATCGCCGCGCATAGCGCCATCGGCACGAAGGCGATGATCCGGACGCGGAAGCCGAGGCCCTGCGGGTTGCTCACCGCGAGCCACGGGATGGCGATCGCGAGCGCGAGTCCGACGATCACCCACGCACCCATCCGCTCACCGGGGGCGAGCTTCGCGAGCTTGCTCCGCAGTGGACCGACGAGCGAACCGGCCGCGGCGATCCCGAGCAGCGCACCGAGCTGGGCCTCATGCCCCATCTCCAGCACCACGTTGGGCGTGGCGAGGGCGGGGAGCTCCCAGCGTGCCTCGGCCCACAGGCGCCCGATCAGGGCGAGATCGTCGGGCGAGACGAAGCGCT
>JAYVRN010000890.1:0-10181 GCA_043776275.1 Myxococcales bacterium
GTCACCGAGTGGCACGAGCTCCGCGATCCGGATCTCGATCGCCTGAAGGCCACGATGCGCAGCCACGTGTTGATCGATGGGCGCAACGTGTGGCCGATGGCCGCCGCGCGCGCACTCGGGTTCACGTACTACGGGATCGGGCGCGCGTAGCCCGGCGTCGCCTGGCGCCACGCCCACTGCTTCGCGATGCCGGCCTCGACGCCGGTGGTGGGCTGGTACCCGAGCGCCGCACGCGCGCGATCGATGTTCGCGAACGTGATCGGAACGTCGCCGGGTTGATCGGGCTGCCAGTCGCAGCGCGCGGGGATCCCCACCACACGCTCGATCACCGCGACCAGTTCGCGGAGCGAGATCGTCTGCGTGCCGCCGAGGTTGTACAGCTCGTACTGGCCGGGCACCACGCGCTCGATCGCCGCCACCACACCGGACACGATGTCGTCGACGAAGGTGTAGTCGCGCCGCGACGAGCCATCACCGAACAGCGTGATCGTGCGGCCGGCGGCGATCGCATCGAGGAACTTCATGATCGCCATGTCAGGACGCTGACGCGGGCCGAACACCGTGAAGAACCGCAGCGCCGAGACGCCGAGCCCGAACAGATCGCGATACGCGGAGAGCTGCAGCTCGTTCATCCGCTTGGTCGCCGCGTACGGTGACGCCGGGGTCAGGCACGGGTCGTCCTCGCGAAACGCGCTGATCGAGCCGTGGTCTCCCGCCTTCGCGCCGTACACCGACGACGACGAGCCGAACACCAGCCGCTGCAGGCCGAGCTCGCGCATCCGCTGGATGATCACGCCGGTGCCGACGATGTTGGTGGTGAGATAGCGCTGCGGCTCGGCGAGGGAGGGCCGCACGCCGGCGAGCGCGGCGAGATGACAGACCGCATCGACGTCGGGCGTGATCGCCTGGGCGACCGCCGCCGGATCGCAGATGTCGCCCGTGACGAGGCGAAATCCGGGCAGTGCGGCCAGGATGGCGGCATTGGCGCGCTTGCGCTCCGCCGGGTAGAGGTACGCGTCGAACGCATCGAGACCGGTGACGCGGTGGCCGGCGGCGATCAACCGCTCGGTCGTGTGCGAGCCGATGAACCCGGCCGCTCCGGTGACGACCACGTGCATCGCGGCACTGTTGCCCAGGCACCCCGTGATCGCAAGCCGTCGGCGAACGAGCCCGTGCTAGCGTCCGCGCCGATGCAGCCCGCTCCCTCGATCCGCGTCGCGGACTACGAGCTGTTCGAGCGGCTCGGAGAGGGCGGCGCCGGCCAGGTGTACCGAGCGCAGGATCCGCGCGGGACGAGCGTCGCGGTCAAGCTGCTCGGGCCCGCGGCGGATCTCGATCCCGGAGCGGCGCACGCGCGGTTCCGCCGCGAGGTGGAGATCCTGCGCCAGCTCGATCACCCCGCGCTGTCCACGCTGCTCGACCACGGCTTCGACGACGAGCTCGGTCCGTACCTCGTGATGCCACTCGTGCCAGGCACCACGCTGCGCGCCGTGATCGCGGGGAGCAAGCTGTGCCCCGAGGCGGCGATGTTATTGCTCGAGCCGGTGGCCTCGGCGGTCGCGGCGCTCCATGCGCGATCCCTGGTCCACCGCGATCTCAAGCCCGAGAATGTGATGGTGACGCCGGACGGGCGCGTGATCGTCGTCGATCTTGGCCTCGCATGGGGCCCAGAGCTCTCGCGCCACACCGCCGAGGGCACCGCGGTGGGCTCGGTCCCGTACATGGCGCCCGAGCAGATCGAAGGCTCGGGTGTGGGGACCGGGGCCGATCTGTGGGCGCTCGGTGTGATGCTCTACGAGATGATCGCCGGCAAGCGCCCGTTCGCGCGCTCGCGGGCGTCCGAGGAGGCGGCGGCGGCGCTCGTCGGTTCGTACGCTCCGCTCGATGCCGTGGATCCGCGCTGTGCACCCGAGCTGACCCGGCTCGTCGCGCAGAGCCTCGATCGCGCTCCGCTGTCGCGCCCCACCGCCGAGGTGTTCGCCGCCGAGCTGGTCGGAGCGATTGATTGGGTGGAGCCCGGCGACCGAGGCCGCGAGCGTGCCGCGATCGTCCTCGCACCGCAGGACTATGCCCGGCGCGTGTCGCCGTTCCGGGTGCGACGAGAGAAGCGGCTCGCGCGCGAGGCGATCGCCGCGGCGCGCCCGTTTCAGGCCCTGGCGCACGTCGATCGCGCCCTCGCCTACGCGCCGCATGATCCCGAGCTGCTCTCGCTCGCCGACGAGGCCGAAGCGAGATCGAGCCGCGGCGCGGATCTCTCCACCGGCTCCACCGGCTCCTCCGGCTCCTCCGGCTCCTCCGGCTCCACTGGCTCCACGGGCTCCTCCGGCTCCTCCGGCTCCACGAGTGCGTCCGCCGAGCGCAGCGACACCGTCGCATCGGTCGTGGCCGCCCCACCGCTGGACCTCCGCGCGCCGCGCCGCGCGGTGCTGCCGATCGCTCTCGCCGCAGCGGCGGGCGCCGCTCTCGCCGTGGGTGCCACCTGGTTCGCGCTCCGCGATCGCGGCAAACCGGCCGACGCCCCGATCGTCGCCGTGACGCGGGATGCCGGGAGTCCGGTCGAGAGCGACGCCCGCACCGAGATCGATGCCTACGTCTCCCCGCCGGTGATCACGAACAGCGTCGATGCCGGCGCCCTCGATCCCATCAGGCCCTCGCCGATCCCGGGCCTGGTGCTCCTCGCCGAGGTCGGGATCCCGAACAACCTACCGAACCGGATCACCGAGATGGCGGCACCGGCGGGCGAGCACCTGGTCCCGCAGGAGCGGCTCGAGGAGCCCGATCCCGCCCAGGCGATCGCGAAGATCGATGCGGATGTCGCCAAGAACCCGGATCGCACGAACCGGCTCTCGCAGGCGGTGATCTACATCGCCGCCGGCAAGACCTCCGAGGGCCTCGCGAAGCTCGACAAGGTCCTCGTCGACTTCCCCGACTACGCCACGGCGTGGAGCGCGAAGGGCTACGTCTCGGTGCGCGCCGGCCGGCCCCGCGATGCCGAGGCGGCCATGACCAGGGCGATCGAGCTCGATCCCGATGGGCACGAGGCGTATCGCAACCGCGGCATCCTGCGCGATCACGAGGGTCACGCGCGCGATGCGTACCCGGATCTGATCGAGGCGCTCCGTCGCGATCCCACCGACGTCGAGGCGATGGCCGAGCTCGCGCAGGTGTACTCCTCGGCGGATCACCGCGCCGAAGCCAAGCCGCTCCTCGAGCGCATCGTGCGGCTCCGGCCGCAGAACGTGACCGCGTGGCTCGATCTCTCCGTGCTCCAGCCAGCCCCCGAAGCGATCGAGAGCGTGCGCCATGCCTTGACGCTCGCGCCCGATGATCGACGCGGCAACACGCGCATGTGCACCGTGCTCGCCGAGGCCGGCGTCAAGGACGCGATCTCGCAGTGCACGCGAGCCGTGCAGCTGTCACCGAAGGATCCGTGGGCGTGGATGGGCCGCGGCCTCGCGCGCTATCAGCTCGCCAACGATCGCAAGGGCCTCGATGATGTCGACGCCGCGATCGCGATGCTCCCCGACAACGCGCAGTTCTACATCAACCGCTACATCCTCCGGAGCCACGCCGGCATGCAGGCCGAGGCCAAGGCCGATCTCGCGAAGGCCTGCAAGCTCGGCAAGGCCGAGGCATGCACGCAGCTCGAGAAGCTGCGGTGATCCAGCTCCTCGACATCGCGAGCGAGCTCGCCGCGATCCGCCCGGAGCTCGATGCCGCGATCCGGCGCGTGCTCGACAGCGGCGTGTTCATCGGCGGCCCCGAGGTCACCGCGTTCGAGGCCGAGCTCGCGGCAGAGGTCGGTGCCCGCCACGCGATCGGGGTCAGCTCCGGCACCGACGCGTTGCTCGCGACGCTGATGGCGCTCGGCATCGGTCCCGGCGACGAGGTCGTCACCACCCCGTTCACGTTCTTCGCCACCGCGGGCTGCATCGCGCGGCTCGGTGCGCGCTGCGTGTTCGCGGACGTCGACGACTCCACGCTGACGCTCGATCCGGCTGCCGCCCTCGCCGCGGTGACCTCGCGGACCAAGGCGATCCTCCCGGTCAACCTGTTCGGCTATCCCGCCGCGCTCCCGGCGACCCCGTGCCCGATCGTCGAGGACGCGGCGCAGAGCATCGGGAGTGGCCCGGTCCGCGGGATCGCCGCGACGCTCTCGTTCTTTCCATCGAAGAACCTCGGCGCGATCGGCGATGCGGGCGCGGTGCTCACCGATGATCCGGCTCTCGCCGATCGCCTCGCGCTGCTGCGCACCCACGGTGCACGGCCGAAGTATCACCACCTCGCGATCGGCGGGAACTTCCGGCTCGATGCGCTGCAGGCCGCCGTGCTCCGCGTCAAGCTCGGGCAGCTCCAGACCCGAACGGCGCAGCGCCGCGCGCTCGCGATCCGGTATGGCGCGCTGCTCGCCGCGGCCCCGCTCCCACCCGAGGTCCGCCTCCCTCCCGAGGATCCGGGGCACGTCTATCACCAGTTCGTGATCCGGGTGCCGCGCCGGGACGAGCTTCGCGCCTACCTGGCGGCGCGAGACATCCCGACCCAGGTCTACTACCCGGAGGCCCTGCACCTCCAGCCATGCTTCGAGGATCTCGGGTATCGGCCAGGAGCCTTCCCGCAGGCCGAGGCGGCCACCCAGGATGTGATCGCACTCCCGTTTCACCCTGGTCTCACGGAGTTAGATCTCGCCTATGTGGTTGATCACACAGCAGGTTTTTACCGATGAACGTCTGGGTGGGATAAACCACTAACCAAGGTCTGTTGATGTTGCTTTCCCTCACAGGCAGTGCGATAGACTTCTGCCTCTAGGAATCAGGAATGACTCGACTATTTGCTGTGACTGCGCTGATCTGCTGCGGAGCCATTGAGGCTCATGCGCAAGTCCCTTCCGGCAACGAGTCGACGATCGCCTCCTTCGATCCCGGTCAGCCCGTCGCGCCGATCTCCGGCGTCGAGGGAAATGGCTGGAAGGTCGGCGAAGGCACCGTGCTCCTCCCGGTGATCGGGATCGAGACCGGCGTCATCAACAACGTGTTCTACGAGAACAACGGGCCGGCCACGAGCGGCGTGCTGCGCATCATGGCGCAGATCGGCATGGGCTCGCTGACCAATGCTCGCCTGCGAACCGGTGCGAACCCCGATGCCGTCACCCCCGAGGGTGAAGAGGCCCCGCAGGGTGACTTCGAGTACCGGACGGATCTGCGCCTCTCGTACGATCAGATGCTCTCGGGCAACGATGCCGTCAGCGGCACCGGTGGCCTCGGCGTCGGCGCTTCGATCAAGGGCACGGTCAATCCCGCGGGCACGTGGGCGTTCGGCTTCTCCGACGAGTTCCGCCGCCTGATCCGCGCGGCGAACTTCGAGACCGATGCGAACACCAACCGCGATCTGAACAACCTCGCGCTGCGGGTGAAGTACCAGCCCACCACGAGCAAGTTCTCCGGTCAGCTCTACTACCTGAACACCGTCGATCTGTTCGAGCGCGGCAATCAGGACTTCGCGGATCGCATGATGAACCGCATCGGCCTGCGGCCCGCCTTCCGCTGGCTGCCGCAGACCCAGTTCTTCGTCGATGTCTCGCAAGGCTTCCAGGGGGGCCTCGGTTCGGGGAGCATGAAGGTCTCGTCGTATCCGTTCACCGCGCTCGGCGGCGTCGCCACGCTGTTGACGGCGAAGACCTCGCTCAACCTGCAGGCCGGGTACACCAACGGCTTCTACTCCGCGGGCCCGAGCTACGGCAGCGTCACCGCCGGCGCCTCGTTCGGCTATCGGTACTCGCCGCTCGGCCGCGCCGTCCTCACCTATGACCTCGCGTACGAGGACTCGGTCAACGCGAACTTCTACCGCGATCACGTGATCCGGCTGTGGGTCCACCAGCTGTTCGCGCCGTTCGAGATCAGCGTTCAGCCCGAGGTTCACTTCCGCAGGTACGAGGGGACGATCATCCCCGGCGTCGGCGGTGCCACCACCCGCGATGACGTGATCTTCTCGCTGGTCGCCGGCATGCAGTACAACTTCCGCAACTGGCTCGCCGCGACGGTGAACTATCACCTGACCGCCGTGGGCACGAGCTTCTCGTACATGACCGATGGCATCGTCGACGATCCGGGCTTCGTCCGACACGAGTTGCTCGTCGGCATGCGCGCCGCGCTGTAGCCGGCTTGCGGCTCCCTGATTGGTTTCGCGACCGAACGATTCGCAAGGTCGCGAAGTACGGGGTCCCGGCCGCGCTCGGGAAGTTCGTCAATGCGATCTCGGGGCTCGTCACCCTCGCGATCCTGACCCGCTATCTCGGCCCGGGGCCGTTCGGTGTGATCGCAGTGATCCGCACCGTGGTCACGCTGGTCGACTCGTACGCCAACTTCAACACCTGGCAGGCGATCATCAAGTACGGCACCGAGGCGATCGCCGAGCATCGATCGGATGACGTCAAGCGCGTCATCAAGCTGTCGTTCCTGATCGACGCCTCGACCGCGGTGATCGGCGCGCTCGTGGTGGCCGTCCTCGCGTTCGCGATCCCGGGCCGGTTCGGCTGGTCGTCTCACGAGGCCGCGCTGTGCGCGCTCTACAGCATCACCCTGGTGTCCAAGGTCTCGGGGACCTCTGACGGGATCTTCCGGATCTGCGATGCCTATCGCGTGCAGGCGATCGTGGCGGGCGCCTCCGCGATCACGATGACCGGCCTGGTCGTGGTGTTCGTCGCCGCCGGCGCCTCGTTCGAGGGCTGCGTGGCAGCGCTGATCATCGGTGAGGTCGCGAGCAACATCGCCACGACGATCGCCGCGACCTGGGTGGCGAAGCAGGCGGGCTACGCGGGCTGGCTCGGCAGCGACCTCACCGGCGTGCGCACCACGTTCCCGGGGATCGTCCGGTTCTTCGTCTCGACCAACGCCCAGCTCACGGTCCGGAACACGCAGAACGAGCTCGACATGATCGTCGTCGGCTCGATGCTCGGCAAGGAGGCCGCCGGCCTGTTCCGCGTGACCAAGCAGCTCGGGACGATTCCCGGCCGGATCTACTTTCCGTTCGAGCTCGTGCTGTTCACCGAGCTCGCGCGCTGTGCGGCGCGCCACGACTACCGGGCGTTCCGCGGCCTGCTGGTCCGCGCGGTCTCGATCGCGGCGACGGGCGCGTTCGTGATCTGGCTGGTCGCCTCGATCGCCGCACGTCCGATGATCGAGCTGGTCGCGGGCTCCGAGTTCGTCTCGGTCGCGCCGGCGTTCCGCTGGTACCTGCTCGCGATGGGCGTCCAGCTGTGCAGCACGACCATCCAGCGCTCGATGATCGCGCTCGGTCGCCCGGGCACGCTGTTCCTGTTCGATACGGCGAGCCTGCTCGTGCTGATCGTCGCGGCGGTCGTGGGAGCCCAGCAATGGGGCATGGTCGGCGTGGCGGCCGCGATCGTCGTCCACAAGGCGATCCAGCTGATGTGGTCGAGCGTCGTGGTGTGGCGCCTCCTGCGCGCCGCGGAGGCCGCCGCCCCGCCCGTCACCGAGCTCACGGGCTAGCTCCAAGCACTCGGGATCTTTCGCATTTACGCACTCCTCGATGGTGTTGTCTTTGCTTGGATGTCGGGGCGATTCCGGCTACAAGAACCCGCTCCCCGGATGAACGTCCGGACCTGCTTCGGCATCGAAATCGTTCGAGAACTTCGTGGACTCCCCACCCAAGCCACCGTCTTCGCCCGCGCCCGACGAACAGCTGTTCGATTTCGACTTCGCGCGCTACATCGACGGGTTTCGAAAGTACTTCTGGGCCGTGATCGCGATCATGGCCCTCGCGATCACCGCGGCGGTCATCTACACGAAGCGGCAGCCGAAGATGTACGAGGCCCATGCCTCGGTGCAGATCGAGCCCCGGCTCCCGGATCTCCTCGGCCAGCGCCAGGAGCTGATCAGCCGCGCGAACATCGGCGGCTCTGACTACTACGCCCAGCAGAAGCAGGTCCTCGCGAGCTACCGGTTGATCCGGCAGAGCGTCGAGACCCATCAGCTCTACAACAAGCTGCTGTCTCAAGAAGAGCGGGGCGAGCGCAAGCTCGAGGCGTTGATCGATCTCGCCACGCTCAAGCTCACCGGGATGCTCTCGGTCACGTACCCGGCCGAGAATCGGATCATGTACGTGATCGTGCGGAGCGCGAGCCCGGAGCTCGCCGCCGAGATCGCCAACGATCACGTCTCGACCTACGTCGACTATTCGAAGGGCCTGGTCTCCACGGACACCAAGAAGGCCTCCGGCGCGCTGTCCACCGAGTTCGACGAGGTCGAGGGTAAGCTCCGCGCCTCGGAGTCCGCGCTCTACGAGTTCCAGCGCGCGAACGATCTGCTCGCCGTCTCGATCGAGGAGCGGCAGTCCCTCGTGTCGTCCGGCATCACCGCATACACGGTCAAGCTCAACGAGACCCACGCCAAGCGCCTCGAGCTCGGCGCGCTCCTCGATCGGATGCGCAAGGCCGCCGACGTGGAGGTGCTGTCGTCGCCGATCCTCATGCTCGGCCAGAACAGCTCGTTCGACACCCTGCGCGCCACGTACTACACGGAGCGCAACAAGTTCATCGAGATGGAGAAGGAGATCGGGCCAAAGAACCTCGCCTATCAGATGCAGAAGGCGAAGATCGACGACCTCTACTCGGCTCTCCAGACCGAAGCGCGCCGCATGCTGGCGGGTCTCGAGGAGCAGGTCGCGGCGGCCAGCGCCACCGAGACCGCCCTCAAGCGCGAGGTCGACAAGGCCACCAAGGAAGCGCTCGAGCTCGGCCCGAAGATCGTCGCGTACAACGAGCTGCTCCGACGCAAGAAGAGCGACGAGGATCGGTACAACATCCTGCGCTCGCGCCTGTCCACCAGCGAGCTCAGCGACCGGATGTTCCAGAACTTCGATTCCACGAACGTTCGTCCGCTCGATCCCGCGCTGGTGCCCTCGACCCCGGTGTCCCCGCGCCTGCGCGTCAACGTCGCCGCCGCCGGGATCCTGTCGCTGTTCCTCGGCCTCGGCCTCGTGTTCCTGATCGTGTTCTTCGATCGCTCGATCAAGTCCACCGCGGATGCTCAGCAGGCCGCCGGGGTCCCGGTGCTCGGGATCATACCGATCCTCGAGGCCGCCGAGCTCGCCGACACCACCGAGAGCTCGCGCGACCTGTTCGTGCACAAGCAGCCCACCTCGCGGGTGGCCGAGTGCTGCCGCTCGATCCGCACCAACATCCTGTTCTCCGCCGCCGATCGGCAGATCAAGACCATCGTGGTCTCCAGTCCGAACCCGCGCGAGGGCAAGACCACGAGCGTGATCTACCTCGGCACCACGATGGCCCAGAGCGGCCAGCGCGTGCTGCTCGTCGACACCGACATGCGCCGCCCCCGGCTCCACGTGTCCCTCGGCGTGCCGCGCCAGACCGGCCTGTCGAACTTGATCGTCGGCGACCAGGACTACGACGCCGTGATCCGGACGACCGACATCCCGAACCTGTTCGTGCTCCCGTGTGGTCCGCTGCCGCCGAACCCGGCCGAGCTGCTGATGTCGCACCGGTTCGAGACCGTGCTCGCGGAGCTCGCGAAGCGGTTCGATCGGATCATCCTCGATTCGCCACCCCTGCAGGTGGTCACCGATGCCGTGATCCTCTCGAAGCGCGCCGATGGCGTGATCCTGGTGGTCAGCGCCGGCAAGACCCTCCGCGAGGAGGCCCGCCGCGCCGCGAAGCAGATCAAGGACGTCGACGGGACGATCTTCGGCGTGATCGTCAACGCGATCGAACCGGACTCGCGCAGCGGTTATTACTACTCGTACTACGGCTATACCGAGAAGACGCCCGAGCCGCAGTCCGGGGTCTGAGCGGGATGCGCGTCCTCGGCGTCGTCACAGCGCGAGGTGGGTCCAAGGGTGTCCCGCGCAAGAACATCCGCCTGCTCGGCGGCAAGCCGCTGATCGCGTGGACGGCGGAGGCGGCGCTAGGCGCGACGCGTCTCGCGCGCACGGTGGTGTCCACCGACGACGAGGAGATCGCGCAGGTCTCCCGCGCCGCGGGGCTCGACGTGCCGTTCCTTCGGCCAGCCGAGCTCGCCCTCGACACCACGTCGAGCCTCCCCGTGGTCCAGCACGCCGTGCGCACGCTCGAAGCGATGGGCGATCGCTACGATGCGATCTGTCTCCTGCAGCCCACCAGTCCGCTGCGCACCGCCGCGATGATCGAT
>JAYVRN010000891.1:0-10174 GCA_043776275.1 Myxococcales bacterium
GCCGATGCGGATCTACCCCGCCGTCCACTACACGATGGGCGGGCTGTGGGTCGACTACCAGCTGCAGACGACGATCCCCGGGCTGTTCTGCCTCGGCGAGGCGAACTTCTCCGATCACGGCGCCAACCGCCTCGGCGCCTCCGCGCTGATGCAGGGCCTCGCCGATGGGTACTTCATCATCCCGTACACGCTCGGCAACTACCTCGCCGGCGTGCCCGCCAAGGACCTCGCCTCGCCGACCTCGGCCGCGTTCTCAACCGTCGAGGATCAGGTCCGCTCGAAGCTCTCGCGGCTGATGAACGTCAAGGGCAAGCGCTCGGCCGACAGCTTCCACAAGGAGCTCGGCCAGCTGATGTGGGAGAACTGCGGCATGGCGCGCTCGCAGGAGTCGCTGACCGCGGCCCTCGAGAAGATCCCGAAGCTCCGGGAGGAGTTCTGGTCCGATCTCACCGTGCTCGGCTCGCAGGACTCGTTCAACCAGTCGCTCGAGAAGGCCGGCCGCGTCGCCGACTTCCTCGAGTTCGCGGAGCTCCTCGTGAAGGATGCGCTGGTCCGCGAGGAGAGCTGCGGCGGTCACTTCCGCACCGAGCACCAGCTCGAGGGTGAGGCGAAGCGTGACGACGACAAGTTCTGTCACGCGGCCGTCTGGGAGTACGCCGGTGAGGGCAAGGAACCGATCCGCAACGTCGAACCGCTCGAGTTCGAGAACGTCAAGCTCGCCACCCGGAGCTACAAGTAGATGTCGAACCTGAACCTCACGCTCCACGTCTGGCGCCAGCCGGATGCCAAGACGCCCGGCAAGCTGGTCACCTACCAGGTCAAGGACGTCTCCACCCACGCCTCGTTCCTCGAGATGCTCGACATCCTGAACGAGCAGCTCGTCAGCAAGGGCGAGGAGCCGATCGCCTTCGATCACGATTGCCGCGAGGGCATCTGCGGCGCGTGCTCGCTGATGATCAACGGGCGCCCGCACGGCGGCCAGCGCGCCACCACGGCGTGCCAGCTGCACATGCGCCGGTTCAAGAACAACGACGAGATCTGGATCGAGCCGTGGCGCGCCGAGGCGTTCCCCGTGCTCAAGGATCTGTGCGTCGATCGCACCGCATTCGATCGCGTGATCGCGGCCGGTGGGTTCATCACCGCGAACTGTGGTTCGGCGGCCGACGCCAACGACATCCTGGTGGCGAAAGAGCACGCCGATCGCGCGATGGACGCGGCGGCCTGCATTGGCTGCGGCGCCTGTGTGGCCGCGTGCCCGAACGGCTCGGCGATGCTGTTCGTCGCCGCGAAGCTCGCCCACCTCCACCACCTCCCGCAGGGCCAGCCCGAGCGGGCGCACCGCACGCAGGCGATGGTCACCGCGATGGACGCCGCGGGCTTCGGCAACTGCTCGAACCACTACGAGTGCGAAGCCGCGTGCCCGAAGGACATCAAGCGCGACGTGATGGCCGAGCTCAACCGCGACTATGCGAAGTCCGCGTTCGGCGCTCGCGAGCGGGACGCCAAGGGCGACGGCGGCGCGTAGGCCCTCCCCAGCGCCGAGCCATCGCACGGGGCCGCATGGGCCGCACGGGGCCGCACCGAACATGCGATATCCTCGGCCGATGCAAGCGCGGTACGTGGTGTGGTCGATCGCTGTGGCGTCTGGATGTGGCGGGGCGGCGCCGAAGCCCGCGCCACCGCCGGAGCGGGAACCGACGCCGGTGGCCGTGACGCCACCCGCTGTCGCGAAGGCATCGCCCGAGCCCGTGCCCGTGGCGCCGCCTCCTGCGCCGCTGGCCGATCGCGCGGTCGCACGGATCCCGGGCGCGCCGGCGTGCTCGCTCCGCAGCGGCGAGTGGTACGGCGCGCTGAGCTTCGCCGCCGATGCCGCCCCGTTCGCGACCGTACTCGGCGCGAACACGACGTTCTCGTTGCCGCAGGCCGGCACGGGGATGTTCGCGAAGATCGAGGATGGCGGCATCCGGATCGAGGCGTGGTCTCACGAGCCCACGTTGCACCTCGCGCACGCCGTCGCGCTGTCGAAGGTCGTGTATCCGCGGCCCGGGGCCAAGGTCAGCTGGGACGGCCTGCATCGCGCCGGCGCCGTCGCGATCTCCCTCGATGTCTCGACCGCGCTCTCGGAGCCGACGACCGCGCGCGCCGAGATCGCCTGCAAGGATCTCTCGATCGAGGAGGCGAACTATAAGCTCCCAACATCGATCCCGGTCCAGACCACGGGCGAGCTCATCCTGAAGGGCGACACCGCCCTCTCCGCGACACCTGGCGGCAAGCCGGTGGCGACGATCCAGGCGAGCGCGATGCTCCTGATGGTGAGCAAGCGTGGCGCGGCCACGCACATCGTTCTCGACGATCCGGACTTCGTGATCCACGGCTGGATCCCGTCCTCGGCGATCGACGTTGGCATCGGCCCGCGGATGGGGCGCGGGGTTGGGTATGCCCACCACTACGCGAAGATCACGCAGCCGAGCAGCGAGAATCAAGACTGCCGGCGCGACCTCCCGCTGTTCGTGGAGTTCGCCGGGACCCGCGCGGAGGTCGGGGTGCTCGTCGCGGGGCAGCCGCATCCGCACATCACCGACAAGGTCGATGCCGCGGGGTTCATCGGGATCGAGCCCTACGGCCGCCAGTGGTTCGTCCTCGAGCCCGGCGCGCGCCTGGTCATGCGCGAGGCCGACCGGGCGCTGTGCCACACGCCGCCGTGACCATCATCGCGATGGCCACCGCCGATGACCATCATCGCGATGGCCACCGCAGATGAGCATCATCGCGATGGCCACCGCCGGTGAGCATCGCGTTGCCGTCCTCGCCAGGTGCGGTGTCAGTCGACGCGCGCGATCGAGCCAGGCGCGGCCACGTGATCGATCGTGTGCAGCAGCAGCTGAAGTGAATCGGTCGGGCGGAGATTGACGCGCGTCTGGCCGGCCTCGGACAGCCAGTAGACCTTGCGCTCCCACGGGTACTGCGCGCCGCGCGCGACGATCGCGACCTTGGTGGCGCCCGACTTCTTCGCATCGGCGACGAGGCCCTTGACCTGCGCGAGGGACAGCTCGGGGCGGAGGTGGAGCGAGATCGTGTCGCTATCGGAGCGCAGATCGCGGAGCGCCTCGACGCGCGCATCGCCGGTGTACTTCTGCCCACCGATCACGACCTCGCCGGTCGTGTTGATCTCGGCCTCGCGCCAGAGCGCGGTGGGATCTTCCATCGCCGTGCCGGTCTCGGCGGCGCTGCCCGCGATCGGCCAGTTGTCCGGATCGGCGCGACGCTCGATATCGTGCTCGGTGGACGCGGCGATGCGATCGAGAGCCTCCCAGGTCCGCACCGCTTCATGCCAGCCGGGCTCCGCCGCGCACATCACGCAGCTCGAGACCGCGTTGCGCACGCGCTCCATGCCGCGATGCATCGCGAGTGCGGCCACCACCTCGCCCTGATACTCGGGGACGATCTGCTTGCAGTCACTCGCGAGCGGGCCGCCACACAGGCGCTGGAGATACGCATGGGCGTCCTCGCCCGCCTGCGGCATCAGCAGCACAGCCTTGGGATCGCGCTTGATCAACACCGCGTCCGCGGTGATCGGCGGTGCGAGCAACGTCGGCCACACGGTGAGCGCCAGGGTCTCGACCTGCTCGGCCATCGGCTTGGCCTGCGCGGCCTGGATCGGCTGGAGAGCGAGCACGATGAGCTTCAGCTCGGCCTCGTCCCCGACCGTGCGGTCCATGCCGGGCCGCAGGGCCATCGTCTGCTTTGCGAGATCTGCGTAGGCCGGCGCCGAACGACCGTTGGTGACGAACTCATCGACCGCGGCCTGGAGCCCGTGCTCGTTGTAGTCACTCTTCGGATCGCCCTTGGTCACGGTCACGCGCTCCTGCCCACACGCGGCCAGGGCAGCGAGGACGATCGAGGCGGTGAGGAGGCGAGCCAGCATCGGAGGGTGTACGCAGTAGGTAGCAAGTCGGATGCCCACTCATCGCCGAGATCCGCGGAGACATGCCGCGAGGGCCTCCACGTCGACCCCGGGACCCAAGGCAACAACGCGACCTTGCTCGTGGTCTTGGGCTTCAATCGGCTCGCTCGAGACCCGTGGACCCACCCGATGAATCGCCGTCCATCCGGGGGGCCGATCCCCCGCGCGATCGTCGACAGTCTTGACGATCCCCTTGATCCTCACGTAGTTGGCCGGCAATGCAGCCAGTTGGTCCTCGAGCTCCTCGAGCTCCAGGACCTCCGGTACGAGCACCGAAACGCTGTCGATTCCATGTGCGGTGTACGAAGGTCCGTTGTCGGGATGTCGACAGTTATCGTCGTGAACATGGCTACTTGCCTGGCCATCCGGGTGGGCCGGCTGGGGACGTTGGTCCCCGAGCGGTGGATCGGCGAGCAGCTGTTCGAGCCATGAGGCGTGGTCATCCGCGGTGCCGCGGCGGAGCAACGCGCGTGGTGCGATCGAAGAAACCGTGGCGATCGCGGCATCGGTGTCGTGGTCACCCGCGAGCTCGGCCTTGGTCACGAGCACCACGTCGGCGTAGGCGAGCTGAGCATCGACGGAGGCGGACAGCTGGCGAGACGCGGCAAGGTTCGCCGCATCGACCAGCGTGACCACGGCGGCGAGCCGCACGCGTGGAGCGAGCGTCGGGCGAGCGAGGGCCCAGGCGATGGGCAGGGGCTCCGCCACGCCGGTGGTCTCGAGGAGGATCGCGGACAGGCCGGGCGTCGAGGCGAGGAGATCGAGCAAGGTCTGATCGAGCTCTTCGCCGAGCACGCAACACACGCAGCCACCTGGGAGCTCGACCTGACGCGCGGTCTCGCCGCCGAGGAGGGTCCCATCGATCCCGATCTCGCCGAGCTCGTTGACGATCACCCCGAGCTTGGTCTGATCGCCGCGGGCAGCGCGCCTCGCCAGGAGGCGGTTGACCAGCGTGGTCTTCCCGCTGCCGAGGAATCCAGTCACGAGGACGAGCGGCACCCGCACGCGGCGAGCATAGCGCTCCGCTACGCCGCTGGCTTCTCGACGACGACGACCTTGCGCTTTCCCGCCGCGGTGAGCGGGATCTCGTCCACGTACGCGATCGAGAACGCGGCGCCGGGCAGGTACTTCGCCGCGAACTCGTGGATCGCGCGGTGCTCCTTCTCGGGGAGCTGATCGCCGCCGTTGGGGACGACCTTCATGACGATGCTGCCGTCGAGCCGCTGGATGACCTGGAACTTCCGCGCGACGTGGGCCAGCACGCCGAACAGGATGTTGAACACGAGACCGTTGACCGGGTTGCCGGCGCCATCGTGCATCGTGTCGGTCACGCGACCCTCGATCGGGCCGATCCGCTCGAGACCGCGACCACACGCGCACGGTGAGGATCCGTGTGCCACCGCGAGGTCTCCGGTGATGTACCGGACCATCGGGCAGGCGAGGTTGTGGAGGTCGGTGATCGCCACCTCGCCGGTCTCCCCAGGCTTCGCGGCTCGCACGCGGCCATCGGGTTCGCGGACCACCAGCTCGACGATCATCGTCTCCATCGAGGTGTGCATGCCCGCATGGGCCTCGCACTCCGCACCGATCAGCATCACCTCGCGGCAGCCGTAGGTCTCGAACGCGGGACCGAATGCCTGCACGATCGATTCGCGCTCGTGAGGCCACAGCCGCTCGGCGCCGACGATCACGGGGATGTCGTCCCAGTCGCGCAGGCCGCGATCGTTGACGAACCGCGCGAGTGCCGCGGCGCCGGCCGAGTACGCGACGATGACCTGCGGGCGGAACTTCCTCAGCTGCGCCACCGCCTCGGTGAGGGCGCTCTCGCCGCGCGGCGTGCAATCGACGTAGAGATCGCGCTTCAGCACGCGATCGATCATCACCTTCTGGCGCTTGACCCAGCTCCCCGAGGCCGGCCCCGCGCCCCAGTAGTGCATCGCGCGCATCCCGATGCGATAGCTCCCCCAGCCGTAGCCGCGCCAGCGCGTGGCATCGCGCCAGTGCCGCGACTCGGCGTTGTACTTCACCACCACGGGCTGGCCGGTGGTGCCGCTGGTCGACTTCTCGATCACCCAGCGCGGTGGCGCGCCGGAGGTCCGTGCATCGAAGGATGTCCTCACGGTGTCGCGATCGAGCAGCGGGAGCTGTGCGAGGGCCTCGATTGAATCGAAGTCCTCGGGCCGCAAGCCGCGATCATCGAGCAGCTCGCGGTAGTACGCCGTGTGGAGGTACGCGTGACGGATCAGCCGACGAAGAAACCCCGCCTGGAGATCGCGCAGCTGATCGGGTGACCAGCGTTCGGTCCCTTGCAGGTAGCGCAGCAGCGGCACGGTGGGTCGACCGCGCGCGGCTTCGAATGCCGGAAACAGCGCCTTTTCGAGTAGCGGGCCGTAGAGATCCATCACGTAGGTTTCGGACTACCATGCACTGCCCGTGCTCGGCCGTCTCCGCAAAAAGAACCTCCATTACTGGCTGCGTGACTACGGTCGGCACCTGATCCGCCGTGCGCGGGCGCCACAGCCGCGCGGTCCGCGGCATGTCCTGTTCGCTCTCTGCGACCACTACGAGCCCCTGTGGGGCGGCGCTCCAGATCCGGTGGGGATCGCGCGGGTGGACGCCTGGGCGGAGCGCTATCCCGCCCTCGGCGAGTTTCGTGACGTCGATGGCCGCCCGCCGCGTCACGGCTGGTTCTTCCCTGGCGAGGAGTACCGCCCGCACTTCCTCGAGCAGCTCACCAGGCTCGTGCGAGGTGGCTTCGGGGAGGTCGAGTTCCATCTCCACCACGATGGGGATACGTCCGCGTCTCTCGCGCCGCGGATCTCCGAGCACCTCGCGACGTTCGCCCAGCACGGACACCTCTCGCGCGACGCGCGCGGCGGCTACCAGTGGGCGTTCATCCACGGCAACTGGAGCCTCGCGAACGGCCGCCCTGACGGCAAGTGGTGCGGGGTGGATGACGAGCTGCCGATGCTCCACCAGCTCGGTTGCTACGTCGACCTGACGTTCCCTTCAGCGCCCGATCCGTGTCAGCCCGACAAGGTCAACCAGATCTACTGGCCCACCGGCGACCTCACGAAGGCGCGCTGCTACGAGCACGGCGAGCGCGCGAAGGTCGGTGCGCACCACGACGATCGCCTCCTCATGATCACCGGCCCGCTCGCCCTCGCGCGCAAGGGCACCGGCATGCGGATCGAGAACGGCGCGATCACCGGCGACGATCCACCGAGCGCTGCGCGCGTGAAGACCTGGCTCGATCAACAGATCCACATCGAGGGTCGACCCGAGTGGGTGTTCGTCAAGGTCCACACCCACGGCGCGATCGAGAAGGCCGCCGATTCCCTGCTCGGCGATGGCGGCCGGGCGCTGCACACCGCCCTCGCGGCGCAGACCCGAGCGCGCGGCGATTCCCTCCACTACGTCACCGCGCGGGAGATGTTCAACGTCGCGCGCGCGGCGATGGACGGCAAGTCCGGGGATCCGAGCGCGTACTTCGACTACCTCGTGAAGCCGCCACCCGCGGCGACGACCTAAGACGCGGTCCCCAACCACACCACGTACAGCGGCACGTAGAGCAGCCGCATGACCTCGGCGAGCCGATGCGTGAGCCGTGGATCAACACGGATCTCGATGATCAGCTTCCGGATCACGCTGTTGCCGGCCTTGATGAGGCCGTGGCCGACAGCCAGCGCGCGCTCGTACGCCTGGCTGCGCTCGACGCCGGGACCTTCGAGGTGAAGCAAGGCGCGGCGGAGCAGCGCGAACGGCGCGGCGAACGGGAGGGCCAGGATGCCGACGAGGATCGGCACGATCGGCACGATCGCGAGGATCACGCACCACGCCCAGGTCGGATCGTCGCGAACGTTCCAGAGGCTGGCGATCGCGCAGACCAGCAGCACGTAGGCGATCGTCCCGATCGCCGACGTCATCCCCCGTGCCTGCTCCAGCCTCCACAGCGTGCTCGTGGGCGCGAGCGCGTGGATGATGCGGACGGCGGCGAAGCCAAGGCCGAACACGAGTCCGAGGATGACGATCACGAGCTCGAACCCACCAAGTGGTGCGGTCTCGGCGAGGAGCCCACCCCCGGTGATCTGCTCGACCAGCGGCCACGCCAGCAGCAAGGCCGCGTGCGCGAGGAACGTGACCACATATGTCAGGTACGAGCTGACGAGCGTCGCGCGGACGGCCGCGAGATGCCGCGGCGTGAGGTGCGCGCTCGTCGAGAGCTCGCGATATGCCCATCGGCTCGCCCACGCCTCGTCGACGAGCTCCGCGGCATCGAGCACCACCGCGATCACCAGCAGTACGAACGCGGCCTGCGTCACCCCTGGCAGCGCATACAGCACGTTGCCGATCGCCATCCCGAGCCCAACGCCCGTGATCATCTGCTTCAGCCGGCGCGCCACGGCGAGCAGGTAGCTCGCGAACCGGTGACGCTGGTGGAGGTGCGCATGACCGAGCTCGTGCGCCGCCACAGCCCAGTACACAGGGTCGGCCTTGAAGTGCGCTTCGTGCGTGAGCTGGATGAGGTTGACGTGCGTGTAGTACGCGTTGGAGCTCGTGGGCGCCTCGTCGTCCGTCACGATCGCGTGGGTCCCCAGCATCGCCAGCCGCTCTCCCACCCATTGGCCTGCGGTCTGGGGGAGATCGTCTTCGATCTCCCAGTCGTGGCGATCACGAACCCGCCGCGCCCAGACGTTGACGGCCAGATTCGCGAGCCCGGGCACGTAGAGGAGGGCACACACCACGAGCCACGCGGTCACCCGGCCGAGCATACCTCCGGCCAGGCCAACCGAGCCGGACAAGCGTCGGCGCTGGTCAAGGCGAATCGACGACGCCTGTTACATGATTTCGCGCGCTTCCGAGTCGCAAGTTGTGCAAGTTGAAACCGTCCCCACCGTCGGTGATACGCTGAATGCGTGCGCTGTCTGGCCTGTCTTGCCGTGGTGTCGGCGTGCGGCTTCACCGCGCCCACGCAGAACGGCGCGAGTAACCCGGCGATCGATTCGTCCGTGGATGTCTACATCCCGGAGGCGGTGATCTGTGCGGGGCTGATGGCGGAGTGCATCGGCAGCAACTCGAAGCTCCGCAAGTGCGAGACGGTCGGGATGCTTCCGATCGACTACGACTGTGACTGGGGTTGCTCGATGAACGGTGGCGCGCACTGCGCGAAGCTGCAGCCGAGCGGCGGGTTCGTCACCGCGGCGGATCTCGATTCGAACACGATGCTGCAGGACATCACGATCGAGGCGAACGGCACGACGATCGATACGGTGACCGGTGCGATCAGCGGCGGCATCCGCCCGGCGGGACCAGGGCCGATGAACGGGATCGACTTCGTCGTCCGCGGCAACACCGGCGTGTTCCGCTTCAAGCGGCTGATCGTGACCGGGACGGCGCTCCAGTTCGTCGGCACCAACGCCGCGGCCCTGGTCTCGATCACGGACATGTCGATCTCCGCCGTGCTCGACCTTCAGGGGAGCTGCGACACGGTGAAGGGCGGACCCGGTGGCGGTAGCGGCGGCGCCAAGAACAGCGACGGTCTCGGCTCGGGGAAGGGCCGGGCCGGCTTCGGCAGCGACAACAACTGCGCCGGGGGTGGCGGCGGTGGCAACGGCGGCGACGGCGGTCGCAGCGGCATCATCGGCGACAACAAGGGCGGCAAGTTCGGCACCGAGCTGATCCCGCTGCTCGTCGGTGGCGGTGGCGGTGGTGGTGGCGCTGCCGGCAACGGCGCCGAGGGCGGCGGCGGGGGTGGTGCCCTCCAGCTCGTCGCCAACAAGCGCATCACGATCGCGGCGCCCGGCGGGATCCACGCGGGTGGCTGCGGCGGCAAGGCGGCCGCCGCGTGCGGTGGTGGAGGCGGCGCGGGTGGCACGATCTTGATCGAGGCACCCGTGATCGATTTCATGGCCAGCAAGCTCGCGGTCAACGGCGGCGGCGGTGGTGGTGGCAACGCGGGCACCGCCGGTGAGAAGGCCCAGCTATCCACGACCAAGGCCAGTGGCGGCAACGGTGGCCAGAGTGGGCCGAACAAGGGCGGCGACGGCGGCGACGGCGGCGACGACAACGCGGCCAACGGCGGCGCGGGTGGCGTGAACAGCCGATGCGGTGGCGGTGGTGGTGGCGTGGGCAGGATGCGGTTCAACACCCTCTCCGGCGGCATCCTGACCTCCGGGGCCTTCGTGTTCAGCCCCGCGATCTCGACGGGCA
>JAYVRN010000892.1:0-10171 GCA_043776275.1 Myxococcales bacterium
CCCGCGCGCCGTGGCGCCGTGGCATGCTCGCGCGGTGACCTGGAACCGGCGCGAGATGCTCGCGGGGCTCGGCCTCGGCTCGGCCTCGCTGCTGCTCGCATTCGGCTGTGGTGCGCCCGCGCGCCAGGTCCGCGTGGCACCGCTGGTCCGCTCCGACGTTCGTGCCTGGCTGCGCGATGCGGTGGCGCGGCTGGCCGCCGTGTATCCGCAGGTCCATGCCCTCGCGGTCAGCCGGCGCAGGACCACGGCCGCGATCGACATCCTCGGTACCGGCGTCGCGCGCTCGCGGCGCGATGGTGTGGTGCTGACCGTGCGCGACAAGGACGGCACGTGGCGCGAGCAGGTCACCGACGAGCTCAGTCAGGCCGGCATCCAGGCCGCCGCGCGCGCGCTGGCGCCGGGCTCCGTGCGCGCCGTAGATCTGGTGTTCCCGCAGCCCCCACGATCGCCCAGAGAGCCGATGCAGATCGCCGACGATGCGCTGCGCAATCGGGTGGGCGCGATCATGCGCAACGACAAGAGCAACTCGAGCCGCATCGTCTACGCGGCGGCGATGATCGACATCGACGACGTCACGGTGTGGTCGATCGATCCTGGCATGGATCTCGAGCAGCAGGTCCGGCGCGTACGCAAGCGAGCCACGCGCGCCGCCTGGAATGGTTCGCGGCCGAGCGTCAGTGAGGTCGAGCGCGGCTGGATCGGCGAGGTCGATGATCAGCAGCTCACCGAGGACGAGGTCACGGGCGCGAGCACCAATGCGATGCTGTTGATGACGCCGGGCGCCTTCGCCGATGGTGAGCAGACGGTGGTGCTCGAACCGAGCGTCACGGCGTCGATCATCGATGCCGCCGTGCGCGGCCTCCTCACCGCCACGGCCGCGCGGCGCCCCGAGGTCAACCGACGCCTCGCCCTCGGCGCTGCGGTCGCCGCGCCGTCGTTGACCCTGGTCGACGATCCGCGCACGCCAGGCGCCTACGGCGGCTTCGCGTTTGATGACGAGGGCGAGCCCGCCGCCGCGGTCACGCTCCTCGATCAGGGGCGCGTCGCCGGGCGGCTCGGAGATCGCGCCGCGGTCGCGGCCAGGCTCTCGCTCGCAGCAGGGCGAGGCCGACGGCCCGGCCACGTCGGCGCGCTCGGGCCCGCGTCATCTCATCTGCGCCTCCTACCAGGCAGCGGCACGCGCCAGAGCCTGTACAGCGAGGGCTGGCTCCTCGAGGGCAAGCTCGGCGCGGTGTTCGATCCGTCGAGCGATCGGATCGTCGTCGCGGTGGCGCGTGCGAAGGAGATCAAGAACGGCGGCCTCACGGGGCGCGTGTACGCGGACGTCGAGGTCGTCGGCGATCTGGCGGCGCTGCTCGCGGGCGTGAGTGGCGTCGCGGAGGAGGCGGGGACTTCGGCGATCCGCGAGGAGCTCGGCGGCGAACCGCTGTGGCGATCGATCGAGGCGCCGTGGCTGCGCTCGCGTGCGCTCGTGCGCGCGCGGCGGAGGATCACGTGATCTCACGGCGCGCGCTGGTCTCCGCGCTCACCGCGCGCAAGGTCGCGGACTGGGTGGTGGTCGAACGCGCGCAAGAGGTGGCGAGCCTCAGCGAGGATCGGGCCCTCCGCCGCAGTGAACTGCGCACGCGCTGGACCTTGATCGTGCACCACGATGTGTCGCGTGGCCGAGGCACCGCACACCTCGAGCTCGGTACGCGGCAAGGCGAGGCGGGGGACCTCGTGGATCAAGCGATCTCCCTCGCCAGCGCGGCGATCGGCCCGGCCTGGACCTCCACGCCCGCGGCGGCGCCGGCGAAGGTGAACGTCCTCGATCCTGCACTCGAGCGCGCCGATCTCGCGGAGGTCGCCGCGGAGCTCGCGGGTAAGACGAAGCGCCCCGCGGGTGCGTCGGTGCAGCTCGCGCTCGAGCTGCTCCGAGAGCGCGTCACGGTGCAGGCCGAATCCGGTTTCCAGACCGCGTGGACCGCCACCAACCTGCGCGCCGATGGCCTGATCTCGGTCGGCGACCACAGCCTCGAGATCACGCGGGAAGCGCGCCGGCGCGGAGATCTGGATCTCGATGATGCGATCGCCCGCGCCGCGGCCGACCTCGTCCTGATCGGTGGTGCCGGCTTGCCCGTGCTCGGCCCCTGCGCGGTGATCCTCGGCGCCGAGGCGCTGCTCCACGGCGGTGGCCTCGGTGTGTGGTCCGTGTTCGCCGATCATGCGAGCGCGGAGACCGAGCGCCAGGGCCTCACGCGCTATCGCCAGTCCACCGCGATCGCGCCGGGCGCCGATCAGATCGCCGAGCCGCTGACCATCACCTCCGATGGAGCGCTCGACTTCGCAGCGCGCTCCGCCCCCGTGGGCGACGAGGGCGACGCCGTGCGCCGGTTCGCGTTGATCGAGCGCGGCATCGCCACCGGCCTCGGGATCTCCGCACGCGAGGCTGCCCGCCGCAAGGTCGATCCGAACGGCGGCGTGCGCAACCTCGTGATCGCGCGCGGCACCTGGAACGATGCTCCACCGACGGGCCGCACCATCGAGGTTCGCCGGTTGCGTTCGCTCGCGATCGATCCCTACACCGGCGACGCGAGCCTCGAGATCGGGCTCGCGATCGATCGCCAGACCGGCCAGGCGTTCTCCGGCGGCACACTCCGCCTCGATCTCGTCGCTGCCCTCGCGCGCGCTCGCCGCAGCTCCACCGCGCTCCGTCGTGGCCCGTACCTCGGCCCCGCGGCCGTGCTGATCGAAGACGCGGAGCTGATCTGAGCGCGGTCCCCTGCCCCAGCTGCGGGCAGCCGATGAACGCGGCTGCCCTGGTCTGCCCGCACTGCGGGAAGCGTCGCCCCGATGGCGAGGTCGGCCTCGCGGGCAAGGCGCTCTCCAACGACGAGGTGCGCGCGCTGATCGCGATCCACGGCGTGGACGAGGCGCCCTCGCAGGGCCTGCTGCCGACGCTGATCTTCCCGCACCCCAGCACGCACGGCACGGCGCGCACCGTGGAGCTGGCGTGCACGATCGTCGCCCTGCCGATGGTGATCCTCGGCGCGCTCAGTGTCGGCCTGTCACGCCGGCGCACGCGGCGCAGCGCGCAGGAGACCACCGGCGAGGTCACGCCTGTACTCGCCGCGAGCGGCCTCGGTGGCCTCGGCCTGTACTCGCTGCTGTCGTTCGCGGGCGCCTCCACCGTCACCTCGCTCGTGCTGATCGGCGGATCGATCATCGCGCTGATCACGCGCGGCGCGATCCGCGCGCACGCCTCGAGCAAGCGCAGCCGCGATCTCCATCGGCTCGCGAAGCCCGAGCCCGCACCGCGGACGAGCAGGCCGCAGCTCCCCGTCGCGCGCGTCGAACCGCCGCGTCCTTCGAGCCCCGTCGTGGTCGCGCCGGTCGCGCCACCCCCGCGCCCCACCGAGGCGCCCCGCGGGGTGACTGATGACCCCGACGAGCCGTCGCTGCTCAAGTAGGCGAGGTTCTGGTACCGTCGCGGGGTGGCAGCCAAGGACGAGTCCGAGGCGCTGGCGCTATGGCGAAGTGGAGCGTTCTCCGACGCTGCGGTCTGGGTGATCAACGCATACGGGCCCGAGATCGCGGCCTATCTGATGTCGTTCGAGCACGACCACGACACCGCCCAGGACATCTACGCTGATTGCTGCACCTCGATCTGGCGCGGACTTCGCAACTTTCGCGGCGAATGCTCGCTGCGGACGTTCTGCTACGCGGTGGCTCGCCGCCAGTGGTCCACAGCGCGTCGAAGCCGCAATCGCCGTCGCGAGGTACCCTTGGATGCTCAGCTCGACGACGTCGCCCAGCGCCTGCGCACGACCACGGCCGAGTACCTGCGCACTGCCAACCGCGATCGTCTGGCCCAGCTGCGCGACGAGCTCGACGACCAGGACCGAGCGCTGTTGACCCTGCGCCTCGATCGAAAGCTCGATTGGATCGAGATCGCGCGTGTCACCAGTGACGACGAGGATCCGCCCCAGGCGCAGCTCACGCGCAGCGCCGCGGCATTGAGAAAACGCTTCGAGCGCCTGAAGGAACGCTTTCGCGAACGGATGCGCGCCGGCTAGCCGTGTCGTTGTTAGGATTGCCGCCAATGGAAGGAAGCGAGCCCTGGGGCACCACGACGAACGCGATGGCGTCGATGGTAGAGACGACCGCGTTGCTGGTCCCTGGCACCCTCCTCGGTGAACGGTTCCGGATCGTCACCCAGCTCGGCGCCGGCGGGATGGGTGTGGTGTATCGCGCGCGCGACGAACAGCTCGCGCGCGATGTCGCCATCAAGGTGCACGCGCGCGGCTCCGGATCCGACCGCTTGCTGCGTGAAGCCACGGCGATGGCCCAGCTGTCGCATCCCAACGTCGTCACCGTGTACGAGGTCGGGCAGCACGAGAAGGCGATCTTCATCGCCATGGAGCTCATCGAGGGCGAGACCGCGCGCGCCTGGGCACGGGATCACAAGCGCGGATGGCGCGACGTGCTCCGGCTCTACCTCGCCGCCGGTGAGGGGCTCGCAGCGATGCATGCCGCCGGCCTGATCCACCGCGACTTCAAGCCCGAGAACATCCTCGTCGGCAAGGACGGTCGCGTACGCGTCGCCGATCTCGGTCTCGCGCGCGCTGCCGGGGATCAGCCGCCGGGCGACGCGCGCCTGGCGGCATCCCCCGGCAGCAGCGCCGCCGGCACGCCCGCGTACATGTCACCCGAGCAGCGCGCCGGCGGCGAGGTCGACGAGCGCGCGGATCAGTACGCTTTCGCGGCCTCGGTCTCCGAGGCGCTGAGCGATCTACGCCCGCCACGCCGGATCCGCCGGGCGCTCCGCCGGGCCCTCGCCGAGACACCTGTGGATCGGTGGCCGTCGCTCGCTGCGATGCTCGGCGCGCTCGGTCGCTCTCCCCGCCTCCTCTACGCCGCACTCGCGGGTACGGCGCTCGCCGCCGGAGCGGCCCTGGTGATCTCCACCACCGGCGCATCCTCGGATCAGTGCGGCGGTGGTCCCGAACGGTTTCAGCCCGCGTGGAACCCGGGGGTCCGTGCCTCGCTCCAGAGCGCGCTCGCCAGGAGCGAGTACGGCAAGGTCTGGCCGGAGGTAGAGCACGCGCTCGATGGCTATCAGCAGACGTGGCTTGGCATGCACCGCGAGGCCTGCGAGACGCACGCGCGTGGCGAGCAGTCGCCGCAGATCCTCGACCAGCGGATGATCTGCCTCGATCGCCGGCTCGAGGAGGTCAAGCTGCTGACCGCGCTCCTGACCACGCCGGGGACGCCCCTCAAGCGCACGCGCACCGCGGTGCTGGCGCTCACGCCGGTCGATGTCTGCGGCGACATCGCCGCGCTCACGGCCGAGACGCCGCCGGCGGAGAACCCGCAGACGCGCGCCGCGGTCTCCGCGCTCTCGGCGGTCGATGCGCAGGCCAAGGCCCTCAACTTCACCGGACAGTGGGAGGCCGCGCGTGACCTCCTGCTTTCGATCGAGGAGCACGTGCGCGCCCTCGGCTACTCCCCGCTCGTCGGGGACATCGAGTATCACCTCGCTGCTGCCCACGAGCGCCTCGGCCAGTTCCCGCAGGCCGAGGCGGCGTTCCGCAAGTCACTCTATGCCGCCGAGGAGGGGCGCTCCGACAAGACCGCCGCGCTCGCGCTGACCTCACTCACACGCGTGGTCGGCCTGGAGCTGCATCGGTATCCGGAGGCACACCAGCTGGCACTGCAGGCCGAAGCCGCCATCAAGCGGCTCCATCGACCGTGGCCTGAGATGGAGGTCGAGCATGTCCAGAACCTCGCGCTTCTCTACAACGCGGAGGGCAACCTCGAGGAGGGCCTCAAGACAGACCGCCGCATGCTCGTCCTCGCGGAGCGGGTCTACGGCCCGAACGACTTCCACGTCGCGGTCGCGGCGACCAACCTCGGCGGCTCGATCCAGCGCTCGAACCCCGAGTCGCCGGCGAGCTGGGCGGAGTCGTTACCCTTCATGGAGCGCGCGCTCCGCATCACCGAGTCGGCGGGCCGTGAACCGAGCGCGCTAGCCGACATGAATCTCAACCTCGGCTCCGCACTCGCAGGCATCGGCAAGCTCGACGAGGCCAAGGCACACTTCGAGAAAGCATTGACGCTCGGCGAAGCCGGGCTACCCGCGGGGCATCCGCACCTATCGGAATACCACCTCGCCCTCGCTGACCTCCGCCAGATCACCGGCGACTTCCCGGGGGCGCTGACCTCCGCCGAGACCGCAGCGGCGATCCTTCTCGCGGCACTGGGCGACAAGGCTCCAGAGCTCGTGCAGGCCCACGGTCGGGTCGCCGACGCGTTGGTAGGTCTTGGTCGATACCGCGAAGCACTCATTCAGGTCGAACGAGCGCGGGCCATCGACGCCGCGCAGCCACCGTCGCTGCTGACCGTGTGGTCGACCACGATCGCCGGCCGCGCGCATCTCGGCCTCGCCCATCCGCGCGAGGCCGCGAAGCATCTCGAGCAGGCTCTGGCGCTCGCCCCGAAGGTCACGCCGAGCCTCGGCGTTGTCGGGCTGGCCCCCACCCGGTTCGCCTTGGCACAGGTGCGCTGGGGCGAGGGCAAGACCACCGAGGCGCTGGAGCTCGCCGCATCGGCACGCGACGGGTTCTCCAAGGATCCGATTCCCAAGCTCGTGGCGCTGGCCGACGTCGAGGCGTGGATCGCGGCGCACGCTCGCCCACGCTAGATCGTCACCAGATTCTTTGTCACATCCGGCGGCGGCGGACTCTACCCCGCAGATGTTTGACTATCGTGGTCGCTCCGTCCTCGTCACAGGAGGAACCAAGGGCATCGGGCGCGCCATCGCACTCGCGTTCGCGGGTCGCGGCGCGCAGCTGTTCGTGACCCAGAAGTGGGGCTCGGGGGACGCGGATCAGCTGCGCACCGACCTGACCGCCGCAGGAGCCTCCGCCGTCGAAGTGCTCGACGCCGACGTCGCGCATGACGCTGACACCACGGCCGTGATGGAGGCGATCGCAGCGCGCACGACGGCACTCGACGTGTTGGTCTCGAACGTCGCGTTCGCACCGATGGTCGCGGACCTGGATGGGTACACGCGTCGCGGCCTCGCCACGGCGATGGACTACTCGGTGTTCCCGATCGTCGCGTACACGCGCGCAGCGCACGCAAGGTTTGGCGCGTACCCGCGCTACGTGCTCGGGGTGTCCTCGTGCGGTGCTGACACCTACCACGCCAACTACGACATCGTGGCCGCCGCGAAGGCTGCGCTCGAGACCCTCTGCACGTACCTCCATCATCGGCTGCGCGTGCACGGCACGTGCGTCAATGCGCTGCGCACGCGGTTCGCCAGTACGGACTCCCTGCGGGACACCTTCGGCCCGGAGTTCGAGCCCTTCATCGAGAAGCACTCCCCGGGTCTGTTCACGCCACCCGAGGCGATCGCCGAGGCCGCCTTCGCGCTGTGCTCCGGGCTGATGGACGGCGTCGGCGGCCAGGTCATCACCGTCGATCGCGGTGCCGCGATCTTCGACAACCTCAGCCGGCTATTCGTAGAGCGCGACAGCTTGCCACCGATCGCGAGGAAGCCATGAGGCTGTATGACGGACGCGTCGTCCTCGTCACCGGCGGCACGCGCGGCATCGGCCTCGCGACGGCACTGGCGTTCGCACGGCAAGGCGCGCAGGCCGTCCTGACCTACAAGTGGGGCACCGCCGACGTGGCGGAGCTGCGAGAGCTGTTCCGCCGCGCCGAGGCTCCCGAGCCGGTCCTGTTCGAGGCCGATGTCATGCGCAGCGACGACACGACGCGCCTGTTCACCGCGATCCGCGAGCAGTGTGGCCGCCTCGACGCCCTGATCTGCAACGCGTCCGCAGCGGTCACGGTCCAGTCTCTGGACGATCTTACCGAGCGCGCGTTCACCAAGTCGATGCGGGCAACCGCGTGGCCGCTCGTGGAGTACACCCTCACGGCACGGCGCGTCCTGGGTGCGTACCCCACGTACGTGCTCGCGATGTCGTCGGACGGCCCGGACCGGTTCACGCCGGCCTACGACTTCGTCGCGTGCGGCAAGGCTGCGCTCGAGACGCTCGCGCGCTACCTCGCCTACCGGCTGCGCGACGAAGGAGTCCGCGTCAACGTGGTCCGCTCGCGCGGCGTCAAGACCGAGGCGTTCGCCGATACGTTCGGCGCCGACTTCTACGGCTTCCTCGCCGGGCTCGTCGGGGAGCCCTGGTTCGTGACGCCCGCCGAGGTCGGCAACGCCGCGTTCGCGCTGTGCAGTGGGATGTTCGACGCGATGACCGGCCAGGTCGTCACCGTCGACCGCGGCAACACGTTCGCCGATGGCATCTCGTTCCTGTTCGAGGAGCGCCGATGACGACCATCGCGATGTTCCCGGGGCAGAGCTCTCGCTACCCCGAGATGCTGGACAAGCTCGCCGTCGAGCCCCTCTGCGCGGCCGTCATCCGCGATGCCTCTGACCTGCTCGGCCGCGATCTCCGCCGGCACTTCCGTGCGGACAACGACGAGATGTTCGCGCGCAACCAGGACGTTCAGATCGGGGTGTTCCTCGCGAACCACTGCCACCTTCGCCTGCTCGAGCACCGCGGTGTCGCACCGGCGTGGTCGCTCGGCCTCTCTCTCGGCGAGTACAACCACCTCGTCCACATCGGGGCGCTGGCGTTCGCGGATGCCGTGTCGCTCGTCGACGCACGCGGCCGGCTCTACGACGAGGCGTCGGGCGGCCTGATGACCTCGGTGTTCCCCCTCGACGCGGCGATCACCGAAGCAGCGATCGCCCGGCTGGAACTGGGGACCAGCGTGGCGATCGGCCTCTACAATTCGCCGCGCCAGCACGTGATCTCGGGTGAACGCTCCGCCGTGGAGCGCCTGCTCGCCGATCTCGAACGCGACGAGTACTTCGATGCGAAGACGATCGAGCCGCGCATCCCCATGCACGCGCCGTGCTTCGCACCGACCGCAGCTCGCCTCGCCGCGCTCCTCGAGCGCGTCCCGTTCGCGGCCCCGCTTCGACCCTACATCCCGAACGTGCACGGTGAGGTCATCGCCCAGCCGCTCCCCGCGTACATCCGCACCTGCCTCGCGAAGCATGTCGATCATCCCGTGCGCTGGAAGGCGAGTGTCGACGCGATCGCGGCGCACGTACCGGCCCCGTGGTTCGTCGAGGTCGGCCCCCGCACGGTGCTTCACAACCTGTTCGGAAAGGACTGGATGCCCGGACGCCGCTCGAAGACCGACAGCAACGAGGCGTGGCCCGCGCACCTCACGGCCCTCACCACGGAGCTCCGCGATGCAGCATGAGATCGAGGCGATCGTTCGCAGCGGCCGCAAGCGCCCGCTCTACGTGCCGTCAGTCGAACATCGCGTGGAGCTAGGAGCCGCGACGATCGAGAAGCTGCTCCCGCACCGCGACCCGTTCCTGTTCGTCGAGGGCATCACGGCGGTGGACCCGAGCGGCGCCGCGATCGCTGGCTGGCATCGTCTCGATCCCGCTGACCCCTTGTTCCGCGGTCACTTCCCCGGCGATCCCATCTTTCCGGGCGCACTGCAGCTCGAAGCGATCGGCCAGCTCGGGCTGTGCATGTACGCGTTGCCGCGCCGCGATCATGAGACGCCAACGGCGGTACGGGCGCTCAAGATCCATCACGCCGCATTCCTCGCGCCGATCCGCCCCGGCGCAGAGCTCTCGATCGTCGCCACGTCCCTCGCCGTCGACGACTTCACCGGCGTGTGCGCCGGCCAGGTGCTCGTCGGCGGGGAGATCTGCTGCATCGCCGTCATGGAGGTCTACTTTGTCGAAGCCTGAACGCATCGTGATCACCGGCATGGCGATCAACACTCCGCTCGGCGACACGCTCGACGGATTCCTCGGCAAGCTCCTGTCGGGCACATCAGCGCTGTCGAACTGGAAGACGATCGACGTCTCGCGCTGCTATTCGAAGGTCGGCGCAGACCTGTCGACGTATGAGGTCGCCGCCAAGGTCGCGAGCCTCGAGGGCAAGCTGCCGCCGCAGGTCTGGAGGTCCGCACGAAAGCTGATCTCAAAGGCGCCCTGGACCACGAAGCTGACGATCCTCCTCGCGCTCGACGCGTACCTGGACGCCTCGATGGCGGGCGCGTTCGACTTCGATCGCGTGGCGGCGATCGTCGCGGGCCACAACATCAACTTCAACCACCAGTACGAGAACCGCCTGCA
>JAYVRN010000893.1:0-10168 GCA_043776275.1 Myxococcales bacterium
GTGTTGCCGGCGTTGGAGACGAACTCCGAGAGCCGCTTCGCGAAGTCATCGATGCAGCGATCGAAGTGCGGCTTCATCGCCTCCGCGGCGTTGAGCACCGCGGCCGGGACCTTCTCCTTCGCCTGCACGCGGATATCGCCGGCGATCTTCGACTTGAGGACGATCGCGAGGATCGGCGCGGCCAGCGTGAGCAGGCCACCCGCCAGCGCGTTCACGAACAGCATCACCGTGGTGCCGAGGGCGCCGACCGCATAGATGCCGACGTCGTACTTGAAGCTATCGACCGAGATCTCGACCTGCGTGTCCTCGGGCCCGAGCCGCTCGGCGAGCGTGGCGGCCGCAGCGGCCACGTTCTCGTTGGTGATCGAGATCACCTCTTCGGCGAGGTGCTCGAGCATCGCCGCGAGCTTCGCGCCCTCGACCTCTGCCCACTCCTTGAACTTGTCCTCAATGAACTGCGGCAGGTACGCCTTCACGTCGTTCGCATCGACGGCATCGATCTGCGCGGGCAGCGCCTGTACGAACGACTTCGCGAACGCCTCGAGATCGAGCCCGATCTGCGCCTTGATCGATTCAGCGTCGGCGTCGATCCGGATGTGCAGCTCGTCGAGCTTGCGCTTCGAGGTGTCCAGCTGCTCGCGGACCGCCGTGATCCGCTCCTCGAGCTCCTCGATGTTGAGGCTGTAGCTGTGCATCCGGACGCCGAGGTTGTTCTCGACGTAGGCGGCGGTGCGCGCCGCATCGGCGGCCGCGTTGTCGAGGATGACCTGCGCTCGATCGCGTGCGAGGAACCGCTCGAGGTACGCCAGGAGCTCCGGCATGCCGCTCGCGGGATCCTTGGTCTTCGCCCAGTCTCTCGCCGAGAGCGGGAACACCACGGGATCCGGCATCAGCTGCGCGAGGTTCTTCTTCACATAGTCGATGACGGCGATCTTCTCGTCGGAGGACAGCATGTCCATCTTGCCGAGCACGAAGATCAGCCGGTCCCGCGCGTTCTCCAGCACGCGTGACCGCAGGAACTCGCGCTCGCTGTCCTTCAGCGCCTGACCCGCATCGAGGAGGAACACCACGGCATCGGCCCGGGGCACGTACCCGTACGTGACCTCCGCGCGCTGCTCGTTGAGATCGTTGACGCCTGGGGTGTCGACGAGCACGACGTTGTTCGTCAGCAGGTCGCTCGGATAGCCGAGCTCCACATACGACACCTCGGCGGCGTGGCCGCCGGCGACGGTGACCCAGTCCTTCAGCTGGCTGGGCTCGAGATACCGGCTCTCTCCCGACAGCAGCATCACGCGGGCGGTGGGATGCTGTGCCCACACCACGTGGTTGATCGAGGCCGTGGTCGGCGTGATGCCCGTCGGCAGGATGTCGCTGCCGAGCATCGAGTTCACGAACGTCGACTTGCCGTGATTGAATTCGCCGAGGACGACGAGGTGGAACCGCTCGGATTCGATCTTGGGGATCCGCGTGGTGCGGATGTCGCGAGCGAGGGTGACCATGCCCACGCCCTCGGCGATCTCGGCGAGCTGCTCGAAGCGGGTGATGATCTCGCGCTTCGCTGACTTGTGATGTTCGAGAAGGATCATGGTGCGTGGCTCCTAGAACACCGAGATGAGGTCAGCGACCTGCTTGTCGACATCGGTCAGGCTGGGCTTGCCCGCGGGATCTTGCCCGGTGACGCTCGCATAGAGCGCCGAGCTCGCGAACAGCCGGAGCGCCTGCACCCGCTTGGGGACGTAGGGATGCGAACGGAACAGCTCGCCGTAGCGGCCCACACCCTTCTTCACGTCCGGCGGGGCCTTCAGGTAGTCCTCGGCGTTGAACGCCGAGCCTTTGTCGAGCCCGAGCTCGAGCTTGACCATCGCGCCGAGCGTCTTGTCGAGATCGCGCACCGCGAGCAGCGCGGCTCGATCGCAGGTCATCTCCGCACGACGAGACCACGCCTGCAGCGTCATGATCGCGGGCTGCACCACCCAGCGCACGAAGAACGCCGCCGAGCCGGTCAGGTAGTGCAGCGCCGTGGCGTACAGGATGTGACCGTTCTGGATGTGACCGAGCTCGTGGCCGATCGCGGCGACCAGCTCGGTGTCGTCGAGCTTCTCCGCGAGCTCGAGGTTCACGATCAGGTGTGGCGCGTCCTCCGTTCCGAGGACCTTCACCTTGATCGACGTGTTGGGCGCGGCGAACACCACCGGGACCCGCACATGGAGCGCGGCGCCCGCGGCCTTCGCTGCCTCGTAGACCCGCGGGTACTGCTGGTCCGAGACCTTGACCGCCGTCCCGAGTAACTCGTTGCGGGCCACGTCGCGCCACAGCCGCGTGGTGGCCTCGAGCGCCATCGTCACGGGACGCGCCATCGCGAGGGTACGGCGGAACTTTCGCTCGCCGGAGAACGCGTAAACCGCTCCCTCCCGCGCGGACTGTTCCATCGAACCGCGGCGACCGGCGATCCACTTCGCAAAGTCAAAATCCACGCCTACCGACATGCCTGGAGTATAGCCACTCAGGGCGGCGGCGCTTGTGCGGCGCGGCGTGCGATTCGACCGCGCGCGACCGCGAGCAGCACGAGGCCGAGCAGCACCGCGAACCACAGCGTGGCGAGGCGGGTCAGGAGCGTGGCATCGAGGGCGGTGGCCTGGTCGATGTGCGCGGCGCTCTTGACCAAGAGTACGGTCATCGCGCCTTCGGTGACACCTAGCCCACCGGGCAGGAACGAGAGGGCTCCCGCGATCGAGGTGGCCGCGTAGATCACCGTGGCGAGCCCCATCGAGACCTCGGTGCCCGGGAACGCATTCACGATCAGGCCGAACCCGATGCACTCGGCTCCCCACGCGGGGATCGCGATCAAGGTCGCGATGATCAGCAGCTTCGGCCGGCACAGCGATGCGAGCCCGGAATAGATCTCCTGGAGCGGCGCACGGAAGCGGCGGGCGAACGCCGGCCGGGTGACGAGGTCGATCAGGGCGCGGGTCGGGCGCGGCCAGGCGAGCAAGACCAGCCCCAGCAAGATGCTCGCGCTCGCGGCGAGGATCAGCGTCGTTTGCACGCCGTAGACCGCCACCCCGACGACGGCGACGAGCACCAGCGCGATCAGATCCGTGACGCGCTCGGCGACCACGATCGGTGCGGTCTGGGTCGGCGGGATGTCGTGGAGCTCGCGCAGCAGATAGCTCTTCACGAGCTCGCCGAGCTTGGCGGGGGTGATCGAGAGCGAGAGCCCGGCACCGAACACGATCGCGCTCGAGCCCACGGGCACGCGCACGCGCTGGTGTCCGAGGTAGAGCTGCCAGCGCAGGAAGCGGATCGCGTAGTTGGTCAGCGCGAGGCCGAGCGCGGCGGCGAAGGCCCACCAGCGAAACGTGCCCAGGCGCTCAGCGAGCTGCCTGACATCGCCGACCATGACAATCGCCGCGACGCCGATCACGAGCACGATCGCGACCCAGATCCAGCGGCGCACGGACGCTTGGTATCACGGCCTGCCTTGACGATGGGAAGCCGCGGGGCGTAGCGTCGCAGGGATGACCAAGGGGCAACACACGGCGAACATCCTGGTGGTCGACGACGATCCGGAGATCGTGTCGATGCTCAGCACCCGCTTGACCAAGCGTGGGTACAAGGTCAGCACCGCCAACGACGGGCATCGCGCGCTCGAGCTCGCCAAGCGCGAGAAGCCGGACCTCGTCCTCCTCGACGTGATGATGCCCGGCAAGTCAGGCTGGGAGGTCGCGCGCGCGCTCAAGCAGGATCCCGTCACCCAGGGCATCAAGATCGTGATGGTCACGGCGATCGGTGCACAGGTCAACGAGCTGACGTCTCCGCTCTATGGCGCGGACGCACACATCGACAAGCCGTTCGAGTTCGATCGCCTCGAGAAGGTGATCGCGGACCTCGTTAGCCCGAGCCGCTGAGCGCCTTCCCGGCCTTCTGGTACCAGGAGCTCTTCGAGTCCACCATCGACTGGACCTGCTTGAGCTTGGCCTTGGCGCCGGTGGGATCCGCCGCGAGCTCGCTCATCGCTTCCTTGTAGAGCGCACCGGCGGTCTGCTCGAGCGTGGCCCGGACGGCCTGCGTGGTGCTGTTGCTACCGCCTGCCGCTTCGGCCGCCGCGACGGCTTCCTTGGCCGCGGCGTAGTTCTTCGCAGCCATGAACGAGCCTGCCGCCTTCGGTGCGACCTGCGCGAGCTTGGACTGGATCTCCGAGCTGAACACGCCCTCCGGATCGTAGATCTTGGCGCGCTTCAGCGCGGGATAGGCATCCTTGGCGGCCGTGCCGGGCGCCATCGCGACGTTGTAGGCGCGGGCGAACTGCTCGTAGACAGCCGCCGCTGACTTCAGATCCGTCGCGTCTTCAGGATCCGAGCTGGCCGCTGCGGCGCGGAGGGTCGCCGCCGCCTCGCTGAACCGCTTGGCCTTGAACTGATCCTCGGCCTTCGCCTTGATCCCGGAGGTATCGACGCCGACGCGCTTCTTCGCCGGCTCCTTCTTCGGAGGCGGGTCCTTCTTGGGCGGTGGCTCGGCCTTGACGATCTTCTTGGGCGGGTCCTTCTTGGGCGGATCCTTCTTCGGAGGATCTTTCTTCGGAGGGTCCTTCTTGGGCGGATCGACCTTGGGAGGAACGACGGTCGCGATCGTCTTGGGCGGGTCGACCTTGGGCGGGTCGACCTTGGGGGGATCCTTCTTGGGCGGATCGACCATGGGGGGAATGACGGTCGCGATCGTCTTGGGCGGATCGACCTTGGGCGGGTCGACCTTGGGGGGATCCTTCTTGGGCGGGTCGACCTTGGGAGGAACGACGGTCGCGATCGTCTTGGGCGGGTCGACCTTGGGCGGATCCTTCTTCGGCGAATCGACCTTGGTGGTCTGCGGTGGTGGATCGATCGGCTGGATCGTCTTGCCGACTGGCGGTGCGGTCTTGACGGGCTCGGTCTTGGCCGGCTCGGGCTGCCCGCCGTTGGTGGGAGCGCCACCACTGGATCCCTTGATGATCGCGACCGTGGCGATCGCGGCGAACAGCGTCAACCCGGCGCCCGCGAGGATCATCTTCGTGCGACGCGAGATCTGGGGTGGCGCGTACACCGGCTGTGGCGCCAGTACCGGCATGCCGTTGTACGGAGTTGGTGGGACGAGCGCGGTCGACGTCGCATCCCGCGGGATGTGATTGCCGACGACGAGCATCTGGGCGTGGTTGCCCGCCGAGGGATAGCCGCCGTTGTAGGACTGCTGCGGCGGAAGCTGCGAGGGCGCCAGCGGCCGTCCCTGACCCGGGATCGTCGTCGGCAGCGTGTTGGGCATCGGCATCCCCATCGAATCGCCGAGCATCGTCGGCGAGCCCATCGGACGCGCTGAGTTGCCTTGCCCGAGAGAGGGGATCGTCGTCGCGGCCGACGGAATCGGCTGCGGGTAGCCGAGCGACGCGTTGAGGACCGGCATCGGCATCGGTGCCGCGGACGGGCTGCGTGAACGCAGCGGTGGTGCCGGGGGAGGCAAGGTCTTCGGCCGCGTGAACGCTGGGGGCGGCATCTGCGACGGGGTCATGATCTCGTCGGCGCGCAGCGGCTTGCCGGCGACCGTCGACGGCTCGTCCTCGTCCTCCTCCTCCTCCTCGGGCTGCGGCGTATCGATCGAGACATCGACGCTCGAGGCGATCCGCGGGACGCCGTTCGGGATCTCGAACCGGAAGGTCGTGTTGCCGATCTCGATCGTGTCGCCGTTCGCGAGCATGAACGGCTGGTCTTCGATGTTGTTGTTGACCAGCGTGCCGTTGCCCGAGCCGCGATCCACCAGCACCCACGAGCCGGCCTCGTACCGGAGATCGAAGTGCTTGCGAGACACGGCGATATCCGTGAGAACGCAGTCGTTGTCGACGGAGCGCCCGATCGTGTAGCTCTTGCCAGGAGCGACGAGGAGCTCCGCGCCACTGTCGTTGCCACCGGTGATCAGGAGCCGCGCCTGAGACATCGGCGTGATCATCGAGATCGCGGCGTTGGCCCGCTGATCATCGACGGTCAGCTCGTCCTGCAGGCCGGCATTGGTCGAGGTGACGTTCGTGATGTTGTTGCGCCGCTGCGCGTCCAACCCGAGGGCGCGGATCTTCTCGGCGACCTCACCTTGCTCGACCGTGGTGGAGGCTTCTTCCTCCCACCCGGATTCGATCGTGGTCTTCTCTTCCTCGTCGTCAGAGAAAGCTTGGGCCTTCGGCACCACATGAGCGCTTACGCGCTGTGGCGCTCCAGGATTTGGAGCCCGGCCCATCCGGTAAATTGTACGGGGGGTAACGCTATGGATCAATGACAGCTCTCCCGAGGTGTCCTACCTTTCCTCCCATGCTGGTCTCCGTGGAGCGGGCAAGTTCTCGCGAGCAATTCGACCTGGTTCCGAGCAAGATCATCGGCATCGGCGTCAATTACCGGGCTCACGCCGTCGAGATGGGTAAGGGACTTCCCGAGGAGCCCCTGATGTTTTTGAAGCCTCGATCGTCACTTCTTCCTGACGGTGGGGCGATCGAGCGGCCCGCCGGGTACGAGCGGGTCGACTACGAAGGGGAGCTGGGGGTGGTGATCGGCCAGCGCGCCCACCGGATTTCCCGTGACCAATCGCTCGCCTACGTCCTCGGCTTCACCTGCATCAACGACGTGACCGTCCGCGATCTGCAGAGGAAGGACACCCAGTGGACCCGGGCCAAGGGGTTCGACACCTTCTGTCCGCTCGGACCTCGGATCGTAGCCGGGCTCGATCCTTCGAATCTGCGGATCCAGACCCGGGTCAACGGCGCGCTCAAGCAGGACTCCACGACCGCCGATCTGATCTTCGATGTCCCGACGTTGATCGCGTTCGTCAGCCAGCACATGACGCTGGAGGTGGGCGATGTGATCTCCACCGGCACGCCCTCGGGAGTCGGCAACCTGAGCACGGGCGATGTCGTCGAGATCGAGATCGAAGGCATCGGCATCCTGCGCAACTCCGTGATCGCTCGCTCGTGACGATCGTCATCGGGCTCGGAGGCAACGTCGGGACCGAGGCGGAGATCCGCGAGAGGTTCCAGCTCGCGCGGGAGGCGCTGGCCGCGCTCGGGACGGTGCGCTCGGCGCCGCTGTACCGGACCGCGCCGATCGGTCCGGCGCAGCCGGCGTTCTTCAACACCGCGGTCCTGCTGGTGGCCGCGGACGTCCAGCCCACGGAGCTGATCGCGATCTTGCTCGAGCTCGAGCGGCTGCTCGGGCGGCATCGCGAGAGCGAGGTGCGCTGGGGGCCGCGCACCGTCGATCTGGACGTGCTGGTCTGGGGCGATCGCGTGATCCGGACGCCCGAGCTCGAGGTCCCGCATCCGCGCATGACCGAGCGCCGGTTCGCCCTCGCGCCGCTCGCGGACCTCCTCGGGGAGGACGCCGTCGTGCTCGGGAAGCCGCTCGCGTTCTGGCTCGCAAACGTCCACGAGCAGCGCATCGAGCACCTCGCCTCTACCTGGTGAGCTTGGCCAGGTTCGAGCGGTGCGTGTAGACGAGCAGGATCAAGGTCCCCAGCGCGAGCACGGCCGTCCAGCGGTCCCCGCGCAGCCACATGAGGACGCACAAGGTCGCCACCCCGGCGAGCGATCCGAGCGCCGGAACGCGCTTCCAGGCGAGCACCGCGAGGAACACGACGATCGCGATGCCGAGCTGCGGCGGCGCGAGCACGAGGAACACGCCGGTCGCCGTGGCCACGCCCTTGCCGCCCGTGAACGCGAGGAACGGAGAGAAGCAGTGACCGACGATCGCTGCGCCGCCCGTGGCGACGACGAGCCACGGATCCGCGGTGTGATGCAAGGCGTACCAGGTCGGGAGCGCGCCCTTGGCCGCATCGAGCACGAGGACGATCGCACCGAGCGCAGGCCCAAGGACGCGCGTCACGTTGGTCGCGCCGATGTTGCCGCTGCCGTGCTCGCGAATGTTGACGCCTCGCAGGTGGGCGAGGATCACGCCGAACGGGATCGCACCCGCGAAGTAGCCAAGCAGGACCAGCGCGAGCGCATTCCCCATGGGCTCAGCTCGAAACCTCGGGTGTCATCCACCACCTCCGGACTTGCTCGATCGAGGAGGTCCGGGGCAGCCCGGTGGGCAGCGTGTCGAGGAACACGCGGCCGTAGGTCTTGGTGACGATCCTGCCATCGAGGATCGCGACGATCCCGCGATCGTCGCGTCGCCGGATCAAGCGCCCGAAGCCCTGCTTGAGCGCGATCGCTGCCGCCGGGAGCTGGATCGTTGCGAACGGATCCTCACCGAGCTCGGCGCGCGCCTGCATGCGTGCGGCGACCAGCGGATCGGTGTGCGGCGAGAACGGCAGCTTGTCGATGATCACGAGGCTCAGCGCGTCTCCGGGGACATCGACGCCTTCCCAGAACGAGCTGGTCCCGAGGAGCACTGCGCCGGGTGTGGAGCGGAACCGATCCACGAGCGTCGCGCGAGGAGCCTCGCCCTGGACCAGCCGAGGGTACGGGAGCTTACCCAGGCGGGCCGTCGCCTCGCGGAGGGCGCGGTGGCTCGTGAACAGGAGGAACGCGCGGCCGCCGGTGATCGCGAGCAGTTCCTGGACGCGCTCGGCGGTGAGCAGCGAGAACCCATCGTTGACCGGCGGGAGATCTCGCGGGACGTACAGCATCGCCTGCTGCGAGTAGTCGAACGGCGAATCGACGATCAGCTCCTCGGCGTCATCGAGCCCGAGCCGCGTGCGCGTATAGGAGAGCTGGCCGCCCGCGGCCAACGTCGCCGAGGTGAACACCGGCGTGGGACCGGCGGTGATGATGTGGCGGCGCACGAGATCGGCGACATCGATCGGCGAGGCGCTCAGGTACGTGCCGGTGGGGCGCGCCTCGCCCCAGTACACGTGACTGCGCTGGCGCTGCTCCGCGATCGTCGCCAGATCATCGCGAAGCCCGCGGGCGCGTCGCGCCAGGCCGCCGAGTGCGGCGCGATGCCCGGCGTCTCCTTCGGCCTCCTGATCGGGCGGCGGCTCGGACTCGGACTCCGCAGCACGTGCGAGCTCCTCGAGAGCGGAGTCGAGCCGGAACCACGCCTGCTGGCGGTCGGGGTGATCGAACATGCCCGGGGGCATCACGACCCGGCCGCCATCCTGCTCGCCCTGCGCGGGTGCGATCAGGGCGCTGCGCAGCTGCGAGAACAGCCCGATCCCTGCGCGCTCGACGGTATCGATCACGTCGACCCCAGCGCGTCCGGTCCACAGCGCCATCCGCGCGAGCGTGAGGTGCGCATCGCGCACGAGCTCGGCGATCTTGTGCGTGGAGATCCGCGCGCCGAAGTGCTCGGTCGCGACGTCCTCGAGCTGATGGGCCTCGTCGAAGATCACGGCATCATGATCGGGCAGCACGCGGGCGCCGGGACTGGCGGCGCGAAGTGCTCGGTCGGCGAAGTAGAGGTGATGGTTGACGAGGATCAGCTGGGCCTGCTCCGCGAGGCGACGCGCCTGCGTGATGAAGCAGCGCTCGAAGTACGGGCAGCGCGGGCCGATCCGCGCATCGGGTGTGGTGGTCACCTCGGCCCACAGCGGCGAGCCCTCGGCCAGCCACTCGACCTCGGCCCGATCGCCGGTCTCCGAGTGCTCGGCCCAGTCCGCGAGCGCGGCGAGCGAGACATCGTTGGCGCCGCTGGCGCCGCTGGCGCCGCGAGCAGGCGTTGCGCCACGCGCCACCGCCTCCGCGAGCCTGCGCTTGCAGATGTAGTTGGCCACGCCCTTCAGCACGACTGCCGAAAACGGCTTGCCGAGGATCGAGCGCAACAACGGGACATCGTGGCGTGCGATCTGGTCCTGCAATGTCCGTGTGCCGGTGGACACCACCACGCGCTTGCCCGACAGCAGCGCGGGGATCAGATATGCGAGCGTCTTGCCGGTGCCGGTGCCGGCTTCCACGATCAGCGGCCGGGCATCCTCGAGGGCGCGGGCGACGGCCGCGGCCATCGTGCGCTGCTCGGCACGATCTTCGTAGTGCGGAATCGCCTGCGCGAGCCCGCCCCCGGGCGCGAGCAGCTCGCTCACTTCCGGGACGCCTTCTCGACGTGCCCGCTGGTCCCGAACCGACGCGCGAGCTCCGCGAACACGCGCTCGATCGGGATCCGCCGCGCGGTGAGCCCGACCATCACGTGGAACAGCAGATCCGCGGTCTCGTGGACGACCTTGT
>JAYVRN010000894.1:0-2996 GCA_043776275.1 Myxococcales bacterium
TCGGGACAGCCGGCGAGGCCGACGAGCCCCGCCAGCAAGACGAGCGCGAACCGCATCTGCATGAGCGTTCCTATCTACTTGTTCTTGACGGCGAACAAGAGGTTGTCAAAGCCCGCTGCCTTAGCCGTGTTGACGATCTTGTTGATCAGCCGCGCGTCGGTGGACTCGTCGGCCTGAAGGATCGCCAGTCCGTCGGGGCAGATCTTGCCCGGCTGCGGACGGATGTTGTTCTTCGCATCGTCGCACGCCTTCGCCAGGTCCTTGGGCAGCTTGCCCATGCCGACGTCTTCCTTGATCTTCTTCGACGCCGCGTCGAGGCGCTCGAACAGCGCATCGATCTTGAACGTCGGAGAGTCATCACGAAGCGCGCTCTCGACCGTCGCCACGAGCTGTCCTTGATACGTGATCTCGGACTTGGTGACGATGATGACGGGAGCCTGCTGGAGCGTCTCGCGCGACTCCGCGATCGGCAGATCCAGGCCCTTCTGAGCCTGGAGCAACTGACCCGTCGACGAGAACACCATCAGAAGGAAGCAGACGAGCATCGTCATCATGTCGACGAACGGCACCAGGTTCAGCGAAATATTGCTGTTTCGCTTACCCGCTGACGAACCCGACTTCTTGACGAGGTGCTTGAACTTGACTGACTTGTAAGTACGAGGTCCTGCTGCATGTACCGGCATCGTCGCCTCCTAGAGTGAAGGCCGGGCCGCGAGGCCCGCCGGGTCAGAGAGACCGACGTCGATGAACCCGACCTTGACGGCGAGATCCATCGCGTGAATGACGTCCTTGTAGAGGACGGCGGATTGGGTCGTGCTTTCTGCCGCGATCTCGAGGTCCGAGCGGTCCGCGAAGAATGCCGAGGCCTTGTGCTCCTTGAGCGTGGTCTCGAACTTCTCCCAGTCCTGATCGTCACCCTTCTTCGGGATCTCCTGGAACTCGTTCACGCGGGACAGCCCGACCCAGATGCGGTCGGCCTGCACGAGCACCGACAACGTGACCGTCTCGTCGTCCTTCTGGACGTTCGAGGTGTCGCGCGTCTTGCCCTTCGGCTGAATATTGATCTGGGCAATGTTGACCCAGACTGCGGTGACGAGAAGGAAGGCTGTCAAGCAGCTCATCAGATCGATGAACGGAATGATGTTCAGCTCGACGTTGACGCTTCCTTTTTCGTCCGCTCCTACTGCTGCACCCATGGGGGTCCTCCTTCGCTAGACGTTGACGAGCGAAGAACGAACTAGCCAGTGGGCTGCATCTGGGCGCGGTGCGACGTCACGAGGTTGACGACCTGCACGGTCACCTCATTGATGTCGTCGATGACATGCGTGGTCTTGCCCTGGAGGAGCGAGAACCCGAGCAGGCCGATGAGCGACGTGCCGATACCGAACGCGGTGCAGTTGAGCGCCTCGGCGATGCCGTTGGCGAGCTCGGTGGCCTTGTTGCCACCCTCATCGCTACCGACCGAGCCGAACGACTTGATCATGCCGGCGATGGTGCCGAGCAGACCGGACATGACGGCGAAGTTCGCGAGCATCGCCAGGTAGGGCGTGCGGGCGTTGATCTTCGGCAGCTCGCGGAGCGCGGCCTCGTCCATGGCGGCCTGGACCTCGTCATCGCTCTTGTTGAACTTCATGAGGCCCGCCTGGACGATGCGGGTCATCGGGGTCGGGTTACCGGAGCACACCTTGATGGCGCCCTGGACGTTGCCCGACATCACCTGGCTCTTGAGGAGCGCGAGGAGCTTGTCCTTGTCGACCGATGCGCGGAACAGATAGACCGCGCGCTCGACGATCGTCGCGATCGTGAGCACCGAGACGAAAAGGATGGGCCACATGCCCCATCCACCCTTATGAAACGCGGTCGAAATAGCGGTCAGCATCTAGAACATCCTCCGAATGGGGTCCAGGTCCAGGTGGAGACCGAGTGTGCAACGGCCGATCCACGAGCTAGGCCCGCGAGATGACACAGGTTGCACAAGTAGGTAAGGGTGAGATCACCGGGGCATCTCGGGACGTCGCGGGGCGAAATGCTACGTCGAATGTTTGCTGCGACGCGGCGGGAACCGAAGCACCACGAGTAGTGTCGTAGGACGCATGCAGCTGCCGCGCTTCCTGGGCCTGGTCGATCTTGCGATCGCCACCGTCGTGATCGGCATCGTGGTCCTCCCCGCTCGTCAGATGTACGCGCAGGCCGCCGCCAAGGGGGATGACTCGGCGCAGTTCGCGCTCGCGCTCGCCGAGGCCCGCACGATCGCACATCCGGACGACGGCGCGGCCACCAGTGACTTCGCCCGCCGCCTCGGCGAGGCCGCCTTCAAGGACTGGGCTGTGGAGGTCGCCGTGCACGGCGCCGAGCGCGCGAAGGCCTCGCCCTCGGGCTGGCGTGCCCTGCTCGCAGCATCGGTCGCCTACGTCGACAAGATCGACGTGATCCCTGCGCTCGACTACGCCAACCGCGCCCTCGCCTCCTGCCACGCCCAGACCGCCGCGTGTCCCTCGTGGGAGGAGATCCGCATGAGCCTCTATCAGAAGCACCTCGACGCGGGCGTCCAGTCGGGTATCGACCCGCACCACAACCCGAAGGGCTTCCGGGCCGCCGGGGAGGCCGGGCTGCGGACGATCCGCCTGAAGACCACCGAGAAGGAGACCTCGTCGGTCGGCAATGGCTCTGGTGGAAGCTCGCAGACGCCTGCGCCCACACCCTGACGAGTCGTGCGCGCCGTCGAGGCGCAAGGTACACTTCCAGGATGCGCAGCCTGCCTCTGCTGCTTGTGGTCCTCGCGTCGTCCTGCGGTCCTGCGGCCAAGCCGAACGGGCCGCGCATGCGGATGACCGCGAAGGACATCGTGCAGCAATCGACCGATGCGATCGTCCGCATCGAGGCGGGTGACGAGAAGACCGGCGAGAAGATCGGCACCGGCTTCATCCTCGACAAGAGCGGCCTGATCGCGACCAACCTCCACGTGGTCGCCGGCTCGGCGAGCATCAAGATCAAGC
>JAYVRN010000895.1:0-10149 GCA_043776275.1 Myxococcales bacterium
GCGTGAGCGCCGGTCCGCTCAGCTGACGAGCTCGCGCACGAAGGCGCGTACCGTCGCGGCGAACAGATCGACCTGATCGATGTAGGGCCAGTGCCCGGATGGCTCGACGCCGAGCCACGGCACCCCCGCGCGGCCGAGGGCGAGCCGGCTGTGCTCGCAGATCCCCCCGGGCACACCGGCGATGAACAACACCGGTGCGGTCAGCGCTGCGAACCGACCCGCCAGCGTCTCCGTGGTGCTGAGCGCGACGAGATCGATCGAGTGCCGATGGAAGACATCCGCGTTCGCCACCTCGAGTGCCGATGCATAGCCCCGCAACGCCGGATCCGTCGCGCCGCGCATCGCGACCGCGCTGCGCATCTCGGCGAACCCGCGCGCCGTGAACTCGGACAGCGTGAACCCAGCAGCCTCGGCGCTGAACGTGCAGTCTCCCCGGGTCAGGTTGCCGTCGATGTCGATCACCCCGCGCACGGAGATCCGCTCCGCGATCATGGTCGCGAGCACGCCACCCATCGAGTGTCCGATCAGGATCGGCGCCGGGCGCGCGGGCCACGTGGTCAACCACTCGGCGAGATGCGCGGCGAGGTGCTCGAGGGAATCTCCCGACGCCGGGAGCACCGGCGGTTGGGAATCGCCATAGCCCGGGAGATCCGGGAGCACGTGCACCATGCCATCGAGCAGCCGATGGCCCGCGACCGCATCGAAGCAGCTCGCACGCTCACCGAGCCCATGGATCCACACGAGCTCCGGCACGCGCTCCGCTGGCCCGCGCGCGAACCGCCGGACCACCATGCCGTGCTCCTCGTGGGCGAGCGCGATCAGCGGCCGTAGTCCTGCACGATGGTGACGTCCATCCCCGACTGGAAGATCCCGCAGCCGAGCGTGCCGTAGGCACCCAGCATGTTGTTGTAGTGGCCGTGCGCGTTCCCGGTGCCCGGGCCCTCGGCATAGAACGCCGCGATGCACTGCACCACGAGCATCGAGAGATCGCCGCCGGTCTGGTTCGTGCTCCAGTGCGGACACTCGTTCTCGGCGAACGCGATGCCGCCACCGCTGGTGCTGGAGAAGTGCTGGTGTGGCGTGCCGCCGAAATCGACCATCGCGCCGGTGTCGGCGAAGTCCTCGAGCGCCGTGGAGCGGACCACGTCGGCCTTGCCGTTCATCGCGCGATAGCGATTGGTCTCGGTGACGCACACGGCGTGGGCCGAGGTATCGCCAGGCGTGCCGCCGCCGGCATCATCTCCCGCACAGCCAGCCAGCACCACGACCACCAGGAGTGCACGCATGCTGCCAGTGTACATGAATGTGATCGCCGTCGTCGCCGTCGTCCTGTGGCGCGCGAGCGGCTAGCCGAACACGCGGCGGATTCGCTGGATCGCTTCCTCGATGTTCGCGCGCGAGTTGAACCCCGAGAGCCGGAAGTACCCTTCACCCCCGGGTCCGAACCCGGAGCCCGGCGTGCCGACCACCTGGGTCTCGTTGAGCAGCCGGTCGAAGAACTCCCACGAGGTGGCGCCGCCCTGCGTGCGGAGCCAGATGTACGGAGCGTGAACGCCGCCGAACACCGTGAACCCCGCGGCGCCGAGCCCTTCACGCAGGAGCCTCGCGTTCTCCATGTAGAACGCGATCTGCGCGGTGGTCTGCGCGAGCCCCGCCGGGGAGTACGCCGCCGCCGCGCCGCGCTGGACCACGTACGAGGCACCATTGAACTTCGTGGTGTGCCGGCGCGCCCACAGCGCATTGAGCGAGACGCGCGCGCCATCTGCGCCGACCCCGGTGACCGTCTTGGGCACCACCAGGAACGCGCAGCGCACGCCCGTGAACCCCGCGCGCTTGGAGAAGCTGCGCAGCTCGAGGGCGCAGTCCCGCGCGCCGGGGATCTCGTAGATCGAGCGCGGCAGCGTGGGGTCCGAGATGTACGACTCGTACGCCGCGTCGAACAGGATGATCGCATCGTGCTGCTTCGCCCACGCGACCCAGCGCTCGAGCTGCGCGCGCGTGGCCACCGTGCCGGTCGGGTTGTTCGGCGAGCACAGGTACACCACGTCGACGCCCTCGGCGGGTGGCTCGGGCTGGAAGCCATTGGCCTCGTTGCCGACCAGGTAGGTCAGCCCCGGATAGCGGCCGTCCGCGCCCGCCGCCGCGGTGCGCCCGGCCATCACGTTGGAGTCGACGTACACCGGGTAGACCGGATCGGTGACCGCGATCCGCGCCGCGAGCGAGAAGATCTCCTGGATGTTGCCGCTGTCGCACTTGCTGCCATCGCTGACGAAGATCTCGTCGGCGGCGATCTCCACCCCGCGCGCGGCATAGTCGTTCTGCCGGATCGCCTCGACGAGGAAGTCGTAGCCCTGCTCCGGGCCATAGCCCCGGAACGTCTCGCGCTTGCCCATCTCGTCGACCGCCGCGTGCATCGCCTCGACGATCGCGGGGGCGAGGGGCTCGGTGACATCGCCGATGCCGAGGCGGATCACCTTGGCCTCTGGGTGTGCCGCCGCATAGGCGCGGACGCGGCGCCCGATCTCGGGGAACAGATAGCTGGCTGGCAGCTTGGCGTAGTGTTCGTTGATGCGCGCCATGGGCGCGGAAGGTAGCCGAATCCTCGGACGCGCGCGACCGTCGGGGCGTTGCCTGGTGCAGCCGCGAGCCAGCGTGCAACCCGCGGCCAGTAGCGGCGGACCAACGAGCATGCGCCTCGCTGTCATCGCGATCCTCTGCTTCGCCGCCTGCTCCCATGACGTCCACGTGCGGTACCCGGCCTTGCCCGATGAGCCCACCGGGACGGTGGTGCTGCTGCTGTCCCAGCCCGCGAGCGACGTCAACGTCGCGATCAACGGCATCCTCGTGGTCGAGGACGCCCACACCAGCCGGATCGTGATCGCCAACGCGCCGGCCGGCAACCAGGACATCCTGATGACCGCCAATGGCAGCGACAAGGCGATGCGCGTGTACATCGGCACCGATCACGCGACCACGATCCCGCTCGGCGTCCCCGACGCGAGCTCGGGCTTCCTCAAGAGCCTGTTCGGGACCCTGGTCACGATCGTCGCGTACAGCCTGCTTCGCTGACCCGGATCGGCTATCACCCTGGGATGCGATGGACGCCGCGGTTCCTGCTCGTCGGTGTCGCGGCATGCGCCGGATCACCTGCGTCGAAGGCCGTCCCGCGTGCCCAGCCTCCAGTACTCGCGCCTGCGGTCCCTGCGGCCGAGCCGGTGTCACCCGCGATCCCCGATCCTTCGAGCGGGATCCCCGACGCGCCCGCGCCCGTCACGACGACACCGGAACGAGGCGGGAACCGATCGTAGTAGCGTCCGCCCTCTCCGCCAACGTAGCTGAGACACCACCTGCTACCCGCCCTCTGGTCGACGCTCGCATTCACCGCGGCTTGATCTCCACCACCACACCCCGCGAGGATCGCTACCGCGAGGGGCACCCTCATGGCGTCGACACCAGGAGGTCGATGTTCGAGACCACCGGCGGGTACGAGGTCGGCACACCCGCCGTGGCGAGCTCGATCGTATTCGTTCCCGACACGAGCTCCGCCGGATCCACGTCGAGGCGAACGCCGAGGCTGCCGGCCACCGGCTGCTGGGCGGCGAGCTGGGCGGCGATGAACGCGAGCTGGTCAGGCGTATAGCGGTAGGTGTGGATCGCTCCGCCGTTGAGCCGGTACTGGAGCGCATAGCTCGCCGCGGTGCCCTGGCCGCCGTTGTACGAGGGCAACAGCGACCACCAGATGAACGTGATCTGCGCGCGCGTCGCGCCAGCGAGATCGATCGGCGTGAACGCGAGCGGCGCCGTGAACGCGTCGCCGAGTCTGTAGCCGATGTTGACGGCGCTCTTGAACACGCTCCCCGCCGGCACCGGCACCGTGGTGAGCACGTCGGGCACTTCGGCCGCGACCTCGACGGGCAGCACGGGTCCGTCGAAGCCCACGTTGTCGAACCGCGCGACGTACGAGTCGACCGAGTGGTTCTGGCTGTATTTCTCCGACGCGTGGTTGTAGACCCCGAGCTGAACGTAGCCGCGGGTGAACGGCAGCGAGAGGTCGTGCTCCGCGAGCAGCTCGACGGGCGCGAACGTCACGCCATCCTCCGACACGGGCGAGGCGGAGATGGCCACGTGCCCATCCGAGACGTCGACCTCGACGTGATTGAGCTGGCCCGGCTTCATCGATACGCAGTGGCGGTCCGCGTTGGTGACCTCGATGATCTCGTGCGTGTACCCGCGCATGACGATGATGTAGTTGACCGAGACCTGATCCTCGACCTGGCAGTTCTGGTCGAAGTGGATCTCGATCGCGTTGCGCGGAATCGGCCCGTTCTCCTCGTTCTGGACCCGGAGGTAGCTCGGCGCTCCGATCGGATCCTCCGTGATGCTGAGCGTCACCCAGCCGAGCAGGCCGCTCGGCTGGAGCGATGCATCGAACACGATCTTGCCGGTGCGGCCCGCGAAGTCGAACTGCTGGCGAATGCGCGCCGAGACCTGCCCGTAGTTCTGCTCGGCAGCGGCGACGAGGAGCGAGGCCGACTGGATCGCGGTGATCGGATCGCACACCAGGATGTCCTGGTCGGGCACCACCTGCGCCGGTAGACCGGGGCGGCACGCGGGCAGCGTGGCGCTACCGACGGGAATCGCGTACGGCCCGACTGTCGCGGACTCTCCTCCGAGCCCCGCTTGCGAGGCGCGCACCACCGACCACTTCTTCGGATCCAGCTCGCCCTCGCGCCCTCCGTCGACCGACGGCCCGTCGAACGGATCGCAGAACGCGGCCGCGCCGAGCCCGCAACCCGGCGGGCCGGGCTTCGCATCCACGCCGTAGCCGGCGTCGGTTGCAGCGTCGTGACTCGACGAACAACCGGCGACCGCGAGGACAAGGAACGCTGTGCATGGACGCATGGGAATCCTCACTTGGGGGCCGCGAGCAGCGCCGTGTCGGGCCCGGGGCCATCGAGCGCGGCAAGAAAAGCGACGAGGTCCGCTTGTTCCTCGTCGGTGAGCGCGAGAGGCAGGAGCTCGCTAGTTCCCGGGTACGGGCCCGGTGGATCTCCGCCCGCGTCGAAGAACGCGACCACCTTGGCTACGGTGCGGATCTGGGCGGTGTGCATGAAGCTCGGGTGCGTCGCGTTGCAGCGCAATGACGGCGTGCGAAATGCGCCGGCCATGCTCTCCGGCGCGGCGGTCGGCCACCGTCCGTCGTCGCCGTCGCTGAACTCGCCCTGGATGTTGAGGAGATCGGCCGCGAGGCCGGCGAGCCCCGTCCTCGCGCCGTCGTCGCCGGTATCGATGAATGCCTGAGCGACGTGCTTGGGCGCCAACCCGGCGTTGTGAAACTCGTTGTCCGTCAGGTTCGGGCCCGAGTGGCAGGTCGCGCACTGCGCCTTGCCGACGAACAGCGCAGCGCCGCGAAGCTCGGAGGCGTCGAGCGCGGCGTCGTTGCCGTCGATCCATGCATCGAACCGGCTCGGTCCACAGCGCAGCAGCCGCTGGTACGCAGCAAGCGCCTTGGCGGCGTTCACCGCAGCGCGCGTCACGGCCACCTGATCCTCCGGGCGCATGCCGTCGTACTCCGCGCCGTCGCCGGGCACGCCGTGGCAGTTGTACTGCGTGGCCGCGCGAACGCAGCCCCCGTTCGCTGCCGCGAGCGCCGGGAACCGCGCGGTGTCGTCGAGCGGCGGCAGCGCTCCGAAGATCGCCTCGTACTCGGTGCGGTAGAACGTGAACAGTTGCTGCGCGACGAACAACCGACTCGAGTTGAACTCGCGGTTGCTCTCCATCACGCCGATCGTCTGCCGCCACATCGAGTCGCGCCCGCCATCCCAGTTGAACAGCGAGACGAATCCGCTCTCCAGCAGCGAGGGCGACTTGCGCGTCGTCCACTGCGCGGCGAGCGAGATCTGTTGCCCGGGACTGCGCGTGTCCACGAATCCATCCTTCGGCACATGGCAGCTCGCGCACGACACGAGGCCGGGCGTGCCGTTCGCGCCGAGCGTTCCCGCAAGTGCGCCATTGTCGGGATCGAGGAGCGGTCCCGAGAGCCGCGTCTCGAAGAACAGCGCCTGCCCGAGCTTGGCCGCAGCAGGATCGTCGGCGTAGCGGTTACTCGTGTCCGCCGGCGGAGGTCCGTCGTCGTAGCGCAGCGAGGCGAACGCGGCGCGCGTCGGTGCCGGGTCCGCATCCACGCCGCAGCCGGTCGCCACCACCACGAGCAGCCACGCGCCGTTCACGGGTAGCCCATCGCCGGCGCCACCACGCCGCCCGCATCGAGGAGGGCGATGTTGACGTGCGCCCATTCGGCGGGCGCGTTCACCAGGCCGAGGGTGACGGCGTTGGGACCGGCGACGAGCTCCTCGAGGGGCACCGGGATGGCGAGCGTGCGCACGGTGTTCCCCTGCGTGTCGGGGTACGGCCACGCGTACGTGTGGGCGTGCCCGTTGACGGAGTAGGTGAACGTGTAGCGCGCGGGATCGCGCACCCAGAAGTTGAACAGCAGCAGCGCGCCCGAGGCGGCCGCGATGTCGCTCGCCTTCATCGGCAGGGTCGAGAGCGCGGCCGGCTGGGTCTGCGTCGAGCCCCACCCGAGGAACGATCCGTTGGTGCCGATGCCCGATTGCGGATCGATGGCGGCCATCGAGTCGAGCACGTCGAACGAGAGGTGGCGGGGCTGGAGCGGACCGTCGAACGCGATGTTGTCCCACGCGAACGTGTGCACGCGCTGCGACGGGAACTCCGCGGGGCCCTTGTCGGCGTTGTAGTGCGCGTCGTCGATCCACACGACGCCGTTCGTGAAGCTCAGGTTCGCGCCGGTAATCGAGGCGATCTGCTTGAGCGGCGCCGAGGTGCCCGCGTCGGTGGCGTAGACCTCGATCTGGTTCTGGCTGATCTTCACCTCGACGTGGTTGAACCCACCGTTCGGGCCATCCGGCGCGATGACGCAATCGAGGACCTTCACCTTCAGGTCCCCGTGGAAGCAGGTCTGGGCACCGAGGCAATCGGCCGCCTGCTCGCTGACCGTGTCCTCCATGACGAAGTTGCGAATGATCGCGGCCGAGTCGACGGTCCACCGCCACTTGTCGAGGTTCGCGTTGGTCGGGCACTCGCCCTGGTTGTTACCGGCGTTGCTGGCCGCGCTTCCGAGCCGCACGGCGAGGCCATGGCGAGGATGCGAGATGAACGAGCCGAAGTGGATCCACGGCGCGGGTACGGGCTCGTCCGTCACCCAGAGCTCGGGCCACGCCGCGTGCGCGCCGAACGAGTCGTTGGTCACGTCGAACGACACGGTGCCCGTGCGGCTGGCGAAGTCGAACGGCTGCTTCGCATACATGGTCAGCGCGATCGGGCCACCGGACTCGAACGTTCCGGGGAGGTTGTCGTTGGTGCCATCGCGCAGCTGCCCGCTGCAGATGCGGAGGTCGGTCTCCGCGTGGACCGGCATCTCCGCTCCGCAGAGGTCGACCTTCGCGTTCGCCCAGCCGAACGGCTGGCCGTAGTTCACGGGGCCGCCGATCCGCTGCACGCCCCAGACGTCTCCGTTCATCTCGCCCGAGCGATTCGTGACCGGGCTCGGCTGATCGAACGTCTCGCAGAACGCGACGGGGTTCTCGTTGAGCTGCATCCCGCAGCTGTGGGTCGGAGTGCCACACACGCCGGGATCGCCGGTGCCGCCGCAGGTCTGCGGAGCGCCGCAGGTTCCGCACGTGCCACCGCAGCCGTCATCGCCGCACTGCAGGCCATCGCACTCCGGCGTGCAGGTGGTGTCGCCACCACCGCCGCAGCCGACAAGGCAGGCGCACACCAGGATGCTTCGCGCGACGTCAGATATCCCCATGCCCGTTGAGTGCCGGTGGGCGCGCGGATGACTAAACGGCCGCGCACATTTTCTGCGCGAGCGAGCAACCGCCCGACATCACCCGAGAATCTCCTGGTAGTCTGGCTCGGTGCAGCACGCGCTGGTGGTCAGCATCCTCGCGTGCTCGGCGTGCACCGCGATCGACGACGACCTGCTTGGTCCCTTCGCGACCGCGTGTTCGCTCGGCGCGCCGGGTGTCGCGGAGGACATCACGCCGCCCGTCGTGGGCATGAACGGCAACGCCTCTGTGCGCGAGCTGCTGATCGACCCGTACGATCGGTCGGTGCTCTACGCGAGCACGTCGCAGCAGGGCGTCTGGCGCAGCGCCGATTGCGGCACGAGCTGGACGCACACCAACATCGGCATCAACGCACCGATGATCGAGAACAGCATTCCGCTCGGCTTCGCGATCGATCCCTACGTGGCCGACACGCTGTACATCGGCGCACGCTTCGGCGGTCAGAGCCTGTGGACGAGCGACAACGCCGGCGTGCACTGGAGCAAGATCCTGCCCGCCGACGTGGCGATGCCGCTGTGGAACGCCGACGCCGATATCGCGCGCATCGTCGCCCTGCCCGACGAGCCGCACCACGTGATCGCGACGTCGGTCGGCGGCTGGACCAACCACGGGGACGACGCGGGCGTGATCGAGGGTCGCCTCGGGGGCGACGGCACGTGGGTGTGGGTCGCGCATCCGCCGGTGACCGGCATGGGCAACCAGCAAGAGCTGGCGGTGCTCGATGCACGAACGTGGCTGCTCGTCTCGGACCGCACGGATCGGACCAACTGGATCACGCGCGACGCGGGGGCGACGTTCACGCACCTCGATGACGACGTGGCCGCCGGCGACGGATTCGGGCTCTATCGCACCGCGGAGGGAACCTTGTTTCGCCCCACCACCGCGGGCCTGCTGCGCTCGATCGACGGCGCGACATGGACCGACGTGTTCGCGGGGCTCGGCCTCGGCGGCACGCGCGCGGTGATCGGCGACGGCGCCATGCTCTACGCGAGCTCGAGCATCCCCGATGGGGACTCGGTCGTCCGCTTGTTCTCCGCCCCCGAGCGGCCCGGCGATCGCGAGTGGATGCCGGTCGGCGATCCATCCACGCATTCGGTCGCACGGTTCGTCCGCGACGAGCTGCGCGACGTGCTGTACACGCTCACCGGCGACGGGATCGTGCGCCGCATGAAGCGCTGACTGCGACGTGGGAACGGCCTCGCAGAGGCTACTTCTTGACCGTCCACTTCGCCTCTCAACCCGTTCAATCAGCTCATGGGCGGCGATCTTCTCGACATCGCCTACGCACCGTCGTTTCGCGCTCTGAAGCGCTACTTGTCGAGCGTGGAGAGCAGGCGCGCCGCGTCCTTCGCGAACTGCCCGCGCGGGTACGTATCGACGTAGTCGCGAAGCAGCGCGGCGGGTCGATATCCCGCGGCGGGCTGGTCGATCGCGAGCTGCGCGGCCGCGAACAGCGCCTGCTCCGCCTGCGGCGTGGTCGGGTAGTCGCGGACCACCGCGAGGTACTTGTCGATCGCGCTCTTGGTCTTGCGCTCGGCGAGGTCGGCCTCCGCGGCGAGGATACCGAGCTCGGCGAGTGCGCGCACCGACGTCGGGAAGGCTTTGCGCGACTCGTCGATCAAGCCGCGCGCGCTTGCGATCTTGCCCGCGCGGATCGCGGCGCGGATGCCGCGCGGATCGAAGGCGGCGGTGGTCACCTTCGTGCCGGCGGTGGTCACCTTCGCGCCGGCGGTAGTGCCGCCCGCGGCCACTGCGCCCGCGGACGCTGCGCCCCCGGCGTCGCCCACCGCGGCGGCGGTGCTCACGCCCGATCCATCCGATCCACGGGCGTCGCTGGCGCTGCCGGCCGTCTCGGTGCGCGGCCATGCCTGGCCCGCCGTGAGCGTCACGACCTCGCCATGCACCGGTGCGACGCGCACCACGCCCTCTTGCACTGCGACCCGCGTCGTCGCGCGCCCGTCCACCACGGTGCGCTCGACGGTGAAGTGCGTGCCCACCACGGTCACGGTCGCCTCGTCGGTCACGACCTCGAAGGTGGTGCCCGGCGCGCGCTTCGTCACCGCGAGCGCGACGCGCCCGTGCGCGAGCTCCCATCGCGATCCATCGGCGTTGCCGCGCGCGAGCTGGGTCGCAGGCGCGGCGATCACCTCGGACCCATCCGCGGTACGTAGCTCGGCGGGCTCGGCCCCGACGACCGAGACCTGGACGTGCGTGGCGACCGGCGCATCGAGCGCGCCGCGCACCACCACCACGTCGGCATCCGCGCGCGTGCGTCCGA
>JAYVRN010000896.1:0-10112 GCA_043776275.1 Myxococcales bacterium
GGGCATGGCGCTGCTGACGAGCAGCGGCGCCGACGAGCTCTCGCAGGAGTCACGGGCGCTGCAGGGCTCGGTGTTCACCCACCACTTCGTCTCGGGCCTCCGCGGCGCCGCCGACGAGGACTCCGATCATCAGGTCACGGTCTCCGAGGCCTATCACTATGCCTATGCCCGCACCCGCGCCGACACCGCCACCAGCGGCGTGCCCCAGAAGCCGGCGTTCCGGTACGAGCTGAGCGGGCAGGGCGAGCTCGTGCTGACGCGGCTCGGCGGCAATCGCAGCGCGTCGATGACGATCCCGAAGGGTCCCACGGCGCAGAAGTACGTGGTGCTCGACGCCCACGAGTGGCGCCTGGTCGCCGAGGCGGTCTCCGATCGGAGCCGGGAGATCGTGCTCGCACTCTCGCCGGGCTCGTACCGGATCAAGCGCGTGCTCGCGGATCACCTCGAGGTGGGGACGCTCGTCGTCGCAGCCGGCGAGCGAGCCGACGTCGGCTCCGTGAAATACCAGAGCGCCGCGCTGTCCGCGGGGATCGTCAAGGGGGACCCGAGCGAGCTCTCCCCCGACGAGCAGCGCGAGTTCGCGCGTGCCCAGGCGTTCGGGCTGCTCGCCGATGGTCAGGCCGCGCCGGCGCTCCAGCTGTTCGATCAGCTCCTGCGTGATCGGCCCACCGATACACTGTCGTGGCGCGGCCGTGGGCGTGCGCTGGTCCGGATCGCCGAGGCGTACGAGAAGGTCGGTGATCACGTCACCGAGCGGCGTGCCCTCGGTGATGCGCTCAAGGCGGACCCGTCCTTGAGCGACGATCCGCTGTTCCAGATCTGGTACAAGCGGCTCGGCGAGGCTGATGCCCGCGCGCAGTTCTCGTTCGAGACCAAGAAGAAGTTCGAGCACGACGTGCGCACGAACCCGCGGACTGTGAAGCGGTTCGGGGTGGGCTTCGATCTGTTCAGTGGCCGCGGGATGTTCGCGGTGACGGGTACGCTGGTGATCCACCGGATGGTGTTCCCGACCCTGGCGATCGATGTGGCAGGGCCGGGCCTCGATGCGAGCGTGGTGATCGCGCCGCTCTCGTCGCGGTGGAGTCCGTACGTCGGCCTTGGCGGGCATGTCTCCGCGAAGAAGCTCGGGTTGATCGAGAGCGGCGGCACGATGGTCACCTCGAACACCGATGGGTACAGTGGGGACGAGATGTGGGGACTGCACGCACGGCTCGAGGCAGGAGTGCAGTTCGTGGGCGAGTCAGGCTTCACCACCGAGCTCGGCCTCGCGATGCTCAACTTCAAGAGCAACGAGGGCAAGGTCGTGCAGCAGATGTGGCCCGTCATCCACGTCGGCTGGCTCTGGTAAGAAATCTTTCCCATGTTCCCGAACCAGGGCGTCTAGCGTGCATGGGGCGATGTCAGGCGATCAGGTCGCCGAGCTGTACCGGCGCCACGCGCCTGCGCTCCAGCGGCGGTGCGCGAGTATCGTGGGGAGCAGCGACGAGGCGCGCGATCTCGTGCAAGAGACGTTCGCGCGGTTCCTCGCGGCGAAGGCCCAGGACCATGTCTCTCCATTCGCGGTCCTCTATCGGATCGCGACCAATGCCTCGATCGATCGGCTGCGGCGCCGCAAGACCGCCCGCGAGGACGAGCTCGATGCGGAGGCGCACGTCGGCGATCTGGGGAGCGAGCCGCGCCGCGTCGACAATGCGCGCGATCTCGCGTTCCTCACCAAGGGCCTCTCGGAGGAGGAGCTGACCGTTGCGGTGCTCCACCATCTCGATGGCTATACACAGGAGGGGATCGCCACCTCGCTCGAGCTGTCACGCCGTACGGTGGGCAAGATCCTCGTGCGGTTCGAGGAGCACGTGAAGAAGCGTGCCGCACGGACCGGGTTTGTCGCACAATCGAGGGCGAGCGATGGCTGAGCGCGCGTTCACCGATCTCGAGCTCGAGCGTGTGCTCGCGGGCGATCTCCCCACGAGCGAGCTCGACGGCAAGGCGACCGCCGAGGATCGCGCGCAGCTCGAGGCGCTCCGCGCGGAGCACCAGGCGTTCCTGTCCACCGTCGATGTGGATGCGGAGGTCCGCGCGATCGGGCGCAAGCTCGAGAAGCTCCCGGCCGAGCCGCGGCGGCTCGCCACCTGGTGGCGCTGGGTGTTCACGGGGGGGGCGCTCGCAGCGGCGGCGGCAGCGCTCCTGATCGTGGTGACGCGGCGGACCGAGCGGTCCACGGAAGATGACCTCGGTGTGAAGGGCGATGGGATCTCCCTCATCCTCCACACGGAGAGTCGGCGCCTCGCGACCGGCGATACCGTGCAGCCTGGCGAGCGGATCCGGTTCGAGATCAACGCGGCCCGGCGAGGCTACGTCGCGGTGATCGGGATCGATGGCGCGGGGACCACCACTACGTACTTCCCGTACCAGGCCGCCGCCGCCGCCGCGATCGATCCGGCCGAGAGCCGCATCCTCCCTGGCGCGATCCAGCTCGATGCCACGCCGGGCGACGAGCAGTTCTTCGCCGTGTACGCCACGCATCCGTTCACCACCGACGAGGCGCTCGCCGTGATCAAGAGCGTGCAGCCGCCCGCCGGGATGAGCTCGTCGCAGGTCGTACTTCACAAGCGTCCGTGAGGCCGTGACCGAGGGCCCGACGCGTCGCACCCGGTTCGCCGATTGGCTCCATCGGTATCGCTGGTGGTTGCTCGCAGGCTGGCTCGTGCACGCCGTCCTGATCCACGCGCTGATCCTCGGGATCACGTCGTGGGATGGCCTCGCGTACCGCATCCCCCCGATCGTCGAGCTGGTCCAGCATGGTGACCTTGGCCTCGACAAGTACTGGGCGTTTCCGTTCACCGGCTTCATCCCGTTCGTCGAGCTCGCGCAGGCGCCGCTGCTCGCGTTGATCGGGCTCCCTGGCCTGTTGCTCACCGGTCCGCTGATCGTGTTCCCGCTGTGTGTCATCGCGATCTACAAGCTGGGCACGAAGCTGACGGGGAGCTCGCGGTCCGGGACGTTCGCGGCGCTGGCCTATGTCGCGATCCCGATGATCAACGCACAGCCGTTCTCCGGCTATGTCGACTACGTCGTCAGCGCCGCGCTCGCGTACGTGGTCTACGCCCTGCTCGAAGCTCGCGACAGCGGACACCCCTGGCGGGCGGGGATCCGGATCGTGATCGCCACGATGCTGGTCACGCTGGCGAAGCCGACAGGCCTGTACGTGTGTGGCCTGCTCACGGCGCTACTGCTCCCAGCGCTGTTCGTCGTGCGCGAGGATGGCCGGTTTCGCGTCGTGGGCCGGCGCGCGCTCGGGCTCGCGATCACCGCGCTCGCGATCGGTGCGCTGCCTGCGCTTTCGATCCAGATCGTCAAGTACCTCCACTACGGGAGCCCGATCTATCCATTTCAGCTCGACGTGCTCGGGATCCGGATCGGCTCCGGCCTCCCGGCCGCCGAGATGTTCGCGCAGTCCGGGCTCGGCGCACCGACGTGGCAAGCCTTCGGCCACAGCTTCGTTGCCGCGTGGCTGTGGCCGGATGGGCTGCCGTCGGTGTTCTACGATTCGCGGAGCCTGGGCGGCGGATGGGTCCTGGTGGTCGCGCTGTGCTCGCTTCCCACGTTCGTCCGGTCGGCGACCCGGGTCGAGCGCTGGCTCGGTGTCAGCTGCGTGATCGTGTCGCTGATCGCGCGCGACTTCTGGTATCCGCGCTGGTCCTACACGCTCGTGATCGCGATCTGTGTCGTGATCGGTCGCGCGCTGTCAACGTGGGCTGGTTCGCCACTTCGGCCATGGCGGTACTGGCTCGCGTTCGCGGTGTTGATCCTCCACCTGGCGCGGCCGGCGTACGAGATCTGGCTGGTCAGTCATCCGGGCCTTGGTGGTCCGCGGGTGGATGTCGCCGGGATCAGCGGGTGGTTCGAGAGCGGGCCGTCGACGATCGAGCCGATGCCGGATCTCGACGCCCGCTTCGTGATCCTCGAATACACGCGCGGCGGCTTCCTGCTCCCGCTCTACGGTCGAAGGCTCTCCAACGAGGTGGTCTATACGGTCCACGCCGCGGTCGGGGTGCGGTGCGACGCGCTCCGCTTCCTGGCCGCGCGAGATCCGTCGGTCCTGTTCGTCGATGATCTCGATCTCACTCGAGGTTGCGTGCGGACGTGCGAGGTCCCCGCGCCGTGGAGCAGCTGCCGAGCATGGAGGCTGTACGTGGCTCCGCGCGAGCCAGTCAGGCCTCTTCGACCGCCTCGAGGACGTCGGACAGAGCGCGGCGCGGCGCCGCTCGGCGAATCGACTGCTCCGGGACGCCCAGCCGGAGCACCATCTGTGGATAGCCCAGGCCGGTGATCTGTTCGGCGAGCTCGCCGCGGAGATCGGGGATCTCGAGGACCTGGTTGAGGAACGCTGCCGACAGCCCGGCCACGGCCGCGTGGAGCAGCACGCCCTCGAGTGCTTCCCCGCACCCGAGCCACTCGCTGGCGGTGTCCTCGCGCGTGCCCATCACCAGCACCACGGGTGCGCCGTTGATCAGCTCGGACTCCTGCGCGCCGAACTCCTCGCCGAGGTGCGGTGAGCGCAGCGAGCGCGCCACGCTGAACGGCAGCACCGAGCCGTACTCCTTCTCGACGAACGGGATCCCATCGCGGCGGCTACTGCCGGTGGGGGCGAGCCAGTGCGAGAGCTCCGCGCGAAACGCGGGGTCTCCGAACTGCAGGCGGTCGGCGCGATCCACCAGCCCGCCGAGGATCTGCTTCTGCGCTGGATCGAGGCGGACCATCGTCGCGCCCCAGGCCGCGGCCACGGCGATCAGGCGATCGGTGATCGCCGCGCTGACCGGGCGCGGGAGGAACGGCCGGCGGTTGGTGTGGCGCAGGGGAATCGCGGCGAGCAACCCGTGCTCTTCGTCGGTGGTGATGTGGGGTTCGCCGAGGCGGAGCGTCCACAGCAGGTCGGGGTCGACGCTGTCGGTCAGCATCACCGTGACGTCATCGACGAACCCTTCCGCGCGGACCGCGACGCGGGCGTTGTACAGCGCGCAGCCGCAGCTCTGGATCTGCTGGCGGCGTTCGCCATCGATCACGTGCAGGTGACGGGTGGGATCGGCGCGCAGCTCCAGCCGACCTTCGGTGATCCGAAACCGCCACGGCTGAGTGTTGTGGCTGCTCGGGGCCTGGATCGCGGCGGCCGCCGCTGCGCGGAGGACGTTGCGATGGGCGAGGTGAACGGGAAGCTGGTTGGGGTTCACGTCTACCTTCGCTGCAAGGATGGCGCTGGCGTCGATCCTCCACGTCTCGATCGGATCACTTGGCTACCGCGTTGCTCACAACGTTGCCTTTACGATCGTATCCAGTGCCGTGTCCCGAACCGGAACGTGCCTTCAATCAGACGATCGCCGGGGGCGGCGCTGTCGAGCAGCTTCGTCGCTCAGAGTTGGACTCTGGTGACGGAGCCGAGTGACCCGATCGAACCGTGGAGGTTCAGCTCCAGACAAAGCAGCATCCGTGCCGGCTCGGGCCGGCTCCGTACCCGCTCGCGAGAGGGCCCACCGGGGACCGAAGCCATGGTCGCGCGAACTGGCTGCGTGAACCGTGGGAGGGAGGCGCAGTCCTTGCGCGATCAGAGATATCCTCGCGATCAGAGGACACGACATGGGCAAGGAACTCACCTACGTGGAGACCGAAGGCGGACCATTCATCCTGCTCCCCCTCGAGTTGAAGAAGGCCTGGAAGGGCTCGGGCGACGACGCGACCGAGGAGGACGAGCAGGAGCAGGAGGACGACGACGAGGACGAGAGTGACTACGAGCGCGCGGAGGAGTTCCTGACGACCGTGGGCGTGCTCGAGGTGGGCAAGGGGGAGGCGCTGATCCTCGGCGAGGTGGAGGTCACCGCGTTCCAGCCCACCTCCGACGGCGGGGTGTTCATCCAGCGCGTGTTCGGGGATGACCCGGCGCAGGTCCAGGCGGCGGTCGACAAGGCCGTGAGCTCGGGGAAGTGGAAGGTCACCAAGCACACGCTCGATGTCGGCAAGGGCAAGCTCGCCCTGTTCGATTCGGCCTACGCGTACGAGGAGGCGGACGAGGACGAGATCCTCGAGGTCACGCTCGCGCCAGGCTCGTACACGATCGAGACCAGCCGCGTGAAGGACGGCGACGTCGAGGCCGGGCTCGTTCGGCTGCGCCGCGAGACCTGATGCGCGATCTCGGCCTCGGGCTCGGCCTCGACGTCGTGCGCGCTGCGTTCCCCGCTCTCGCGTCGGGCTTTGGATCGTCACCGCCGCGGAGGGTCGATCGCGTGATCGCCGCGCTCGACGAGGCGTTCACCCTGACGCGGCGGTGAGCGTCAGATCGCCGGCCCGTCGTTGGATTCACCAGTGTCCTTTCGTTCCCCGGCGGGTTCGCGGAGTACAGTCAACGCGGAGGCTCCGATCACTTCACCCACCTTCAGCTTCGGGCTTCCACCTTCTCTGGGTCGGGAGCCAGTACTCGAGCTCGCCAGGGAGTTCGCGGACGTGCTGTCTGCGGCTTCGTTCGAGACCATCGTTCCGTTCAGGACCTACGAGGCGTTGCAGCAGGCCGTGCTCGCTGGTGAGGTGGACGCCGCCTGGGGGCCGCCGCTGGTGTGTGCGCGGGTGGAGGCGGCGGGAGGCATGGTCGCGCTGCGCGCGGTTCGCCACGGCGAGGTGACCTATCGCTCCGTGATCCTGGTCCGGGTCCAGGATCAGTACGAGCTCCCGGCCCTCGTCGCGGGACAGGTTCGCCCGCGAGCGGTGTGGGTCGATGCGTCCTCGATGGGTGGTTACCTGTTGCCGCGCGCCCACCTGCGCAAGGCAGGCATCGATCCGGCCACCGCCTTCCTGAGCGAGCGGATGCTCGGCTCGTACACGGCGTGCTTCGATGCCGTACTCGAGACGGAGGCCGATCTGACGGCCTCGTTCCTCGGCAAGACCGAGCTCGCGACCCTGTGGGGCGAGCGGATGCGGCGGCTCCGCCCGCTCGCCTACTCGGACGAGATCCCGAACGACGGTGTGGTGCTGGCTCCCGGATTGTCGAGCGCGCAGCGCGCCGTGCTGGTGGCCAACCTCCGCAAGCTGCTCGCGAATGCGCGCTCGCACGATGTGTTGTGCTCGGTGTTTACGGTCACCGGTTTCGAGCAGCCGGCGCCGGGAACCTACGCGCCCGTGCTCCAGTTCGTGTGAGCTACGGGCCGGGTACGGGGTTCTGCCGTACGAGCTGATGGCAGCCGGCGCAGGTCGACAGCAGCTCGCCATACAGCGTCGCGCGTGCGTCATGGTCCTCGACCTTGCCAGCGCACACGGCGGGCCAGTACCAGGCGCTGGGGATGCGCATCTCTTCCCCCGGACCGCGCATCCCCTGCGCCCGGAGCCGAGATCCACGCGGAAACCGCGCGCGCCTGCGCCCGGCGATATCGCTGGCGTCAGTAGTCTTGCTGGTCGGCGAACGAATAGTGCGCCACCACGACGCGCCAGGTCTTGCCGTCGATCGAGGTCGCGAACACCGTCGCGCGCATGTGGCGGACATCGTCGGCCTTGCGTGCCCAGTCGAGGTTCGCGGCCGCATAGCCCCAGCGAGCACCATGAACCTCGCGCGGCTTGCCGGCGATCGTGAGCTTGAGCTTGCGCCACGAGGCGAGGAGCTTCCGCGCGGCTGGCTTGCCGACGGCGCGCTCCTTGGCCTCGGTGCCGAGGACCACGACGTTGGGATCGTCCACGAGCGCCGCAGCGAGCGCCGCGGGATCGGTGAGCAACGCGGACAGTGGCCCAGGCGTGGTGGTGACCGGCAGCTCCGCCGACGACAAGTCGCCGCTGGTGCTCGTGGCCTGGACGTGGCCGGCGACCAGCTGGAACCCAGCGCCCGTGTCGGCCACCAGGCCCGAGACCCGCAGCGGGCGCTTCTTGTGGCACCGCGCGAGCGGAACGGGGCAGTCGAGGAGCGAGTACGGCTGGACGAGATCGGCGACGATCCACGCCGCGTCGGTCGTACCGCCGACGATCTGCTTTCCGAGCTTCGACTCACCGAGCGATTCGTTGAAGGCGCCGCTCACCGGATCTCCGGATCGGTCGAAGATCGTCGCGTCGCGCGCGATCTCGGCCTTGCCGTTGCGATCATCCGGATCGGCCGAGATCTGGTGGGCGAGCACCTGCTTCGCTCGCTCGGAGGGTGCAGGCCCGTCCGCGTGCGCGAGACGCAGCCCGAACGCTACGGTGCTCACGGCCACGCACGACAGCATCCCGAGGTGTCGATCCATGTCGACGATCTTGCCATCACTGGACACCCGGCGGTGGTACGCCCGGCGGTGGGCACGCCTGGCGGTGGGAACACACGCGGTGGGGTTGCGATAGGATGGAGGCCTTGACGGCCTCCACCCTTGCGTGCGGACAGTGCGGCGCGAGCCTCGTGTTCGACGGTGTTCGCACCCAGACCTGCCCGTACTGCGCGAGTCCCAACTTCGTCGAGCGCCCCGCCGCTGCCGGCCGCCCGGATCCGACCTTCGTGGTGACCTTCACGGGTGATGACAAGGTGGCGCGTCGTCATCTCGAGAGCTGGCTGAGGACCCGCTCGGTGTTCTCGGACGGGCGGATCAAGCGAGCGCGCGTCGAGGGGCTGCGGGGGATCTACCTGCCCGCGTACCTGTACTCCGCGGTCTCGCACAGCGAGTACTCGGCGCTGATCGGCGAGGACTACACCGAGACCGAGACCTACACCACCACGGACTCGGAGGGGAACACGGAGACGCATACGCGCACGGTGACGCGCACGGAGCACCGGGCGCTGGCGGGTCGGTACATGGGCTATGTGAACGACGTGGTCGTCAGCGCGTCCGCGGGCCTCCAGAATCTCGAGCTCGAAGCCGTGGAGCCGTTCGATCTCAAGCAGCTGAGGAGATTCACGCCCGCGCTCGTCGCCGGCTGGATCACCGAGGAGTTCTCGCGCGAGCCGCCGGAGTGCGTCGAGCTCTCCCGTCGCGAGGCCGCGGATCAGATCGGCGGCAAGCTGCGCCCCTACATGCCTGGTGACAGCTTCAGCGATCTGCAGTGGAAGACCTCGGTGCAGTGGGAATCGATGGATCCCGTGCTGGTGCCAGTGTGGGTGCTCGCGGTCCGCTATCGAGAGGACAAGCCACCGCTACGCGTCGTGATCAACGGTCAATCGGGAAAGGTCACGGGTGACGTGCCGTTGTCGGTGTGGAGGATCCTGATCGCGATCGGGATCGGGATCGGCATCGTCATCGCCATCATCCTCGCGGCCACGGGTGGACGATGAGCGCCAGCGGTGCGGCTCCCACGGCTGCGGTGGCGACGGGTGCGTGTTCGCGCTGCGACACGCCGATCGAGGCGGGAGATCTGCGGTGCTCGATCTGCTCCTTGCCAACGCCGCCGCCGCCGGCGGAGGCGCCGGGGACGGTCCGGGCGCAGGTGCTGCGCTGCAACGAGTGCGCGGCCGCGATCTCGTTCTCGGCCGAGCATCAGGCGCCGCGCTGCGGGTTCTGCGGCGCGACGATGCGGATCGAACAGCCTGTCGATCCGATCGAGGTGGCCGAGGTGCGTGTGCCGTTCACGGTGCAACGTGAGGCCGCGACCGAGGCACTGAAGCAGTGGCTGGGCAAGCGCGGCTGGTTTGCTCCCAAGGACCTTCAGAGCCAGGCGACGGTGGATTCCCTGCAGCCGCTGTGCTGGGCGGCCTGGATCGTCAACGCCACGGCCGATGTGAGCTGGGCCGCGGACTCCAACGCGGGCTCCCTGAGCTCGGCGTGGGCGCCGCACGCCGGGGAGGCGCCGCTGGCGTTCACCAACATCGCGGTGCCCGCCTCGCGTGGCCTCACTGCGAGTGAGTGCGGCAAGCTGACGCCGCACTACGATCTCGGGACCGCGGTCCCCGTGGGGGCGACGATCGAGGGTGAGCCGCCGGCGATGGTCGAGAGCTTCGATGCGCAGCGCTCGGCCGCGCGCGTGCTCGTGCAACAGGCGATCGAGGCGAGCGCGGTGAGCAAGCTCACGGCCGGCCACATCCCGGGGACGAGCTACCGCAACGTCCACGTCTCGTGCCTGCTGAGGCGGCAGACCACCGCCCGCGTCGCGCTGCCTGCGTGGGTGCTCGCCTATCGCTATCGGGG
>JAYVRN010000897.1:0-10090 GCA_043776275.1 Myxococcales bacterium
AACGGGGACTCGGATCTCGCCCCCACCGCGCAGAAGCTCAACTCGCAGTTCGGCATCGGCAACCTCGATCAGCAGCCGATCCTGATCGCCGATCCCGCCACGGGGAGCGACAACGTCTCGCTGGTCGTCAACTCCGGTGGTCAGAGCATCGCCGTCCTGACCGGCACCGGCGGCCTGCAGCAGCAGCAGGTGTTCGGCCCGGACCAGCCCGATGCCGCCACGTACATGATCCCGCCGCCGCGCACGGACATCGCGAATGCCACGCCGTCGCAGGTGCTCGTCGCCTCCGCGGATGCGGTCTATGGCGCGTTCCTCGCCACGGCGATGCCGCCGAACCCGCAGCCGAAGTGCCAGCTCGTCGATGCGGCGGCCACCGCGGTCGCGGTCCGCGGCCTCGGCGCGGCGCGCGTGACGTCCACCAGCTTCGACGACGTCGTCGTGTGGGGCGCCACCAACACCACCTCGGGTGTCCTGCTGCTCTACCCCGGTGGCATGTTCAACGGTCCGGCCGTGGGAACATGTGCCGGCGGGATGCAGAGCCCGATCGCGGGCTCGAACGCGTTGGCCACGACCTTCAGCCCGTCGCGCGGCTCGCAGATCATCATGGTCGACTCGACGCACTTCCTCGCCGTCGGTCACAAGGAGCTCGGCGTCGCGGACAGCTTTCTCGGGTTCTACTCGATCGATCCCGTATCGAAGACGATCACCGCGGTCGGTACGCCGGTCTCGATCCCGGGCCTCCGCACGGCGACGGTCCTCACGGCCGGTGCCAAGAAGTACGTGGCCGCCGGCTATCCCACCGACATCGTCGACAACGTGAAGGGCGGGCGCGTCCTCGTGTTCGCGCTCGACATGACGGCGGGCCTCGACGGCACGCCAGCCGCGACGATCTACGACGCGCAGCCCGAGGACGATCAGCAGTTCGGCCGCGCGGTGGCCGCGATGCCGTTCAACGGTCAGGAAATCCTCGCGGTGGCCGCCGACAACGAGATCTTCACGTACTTCCGGCTGGTCAACTCGGCCGGCACGGCGATCTACGACGAGTCACGAACGGGACGGTGAGTGCTGTACCAGTGCCCTGTCTGTCAGCGTCCGTTTCCCGAGCCCGGGTTCTGCCCGTTCGATCGATCGAACCTGGTACCCGTCCCGAGCTCGGCTAGCAAAGAGACGCTGCTCTCGGTCGCGATGCCCGCGGCCGAGCCGCATCGCACTGATCCGGAACAGCTCGGCACCCACCGCACGCAGGTGGAGCCGCAGCGCAAGACGTTCCCGCTGACGCCCTCCACCGTCGGCGGCTCGGCGGTACATCCGCAGGTGCCGACGCAGGAGATCACCTCCGCGCGCGCACGCGCCCTGCCGAGCGAGTCCGATGCGCCGAAGATCCGGTCGGTGTCCGCGAGCGACAGTGATGTCGATGCCCTCGAGGCGTACCGCGTCCCGCGCGAGAACGAGTACGACAAGCTCGTCGGCCAGACGTTGGACGGTCGCTACTACGTCGAGAAGAAGATCGGTGAGGGCGGCATGGGCGTGGTGTTCTCCGCGCGTCACGCGGTGATCGAGCGCCCGCTCGCGATCAAGGTCCTGAAGCGCGAGGTGATGCGCGACACGGCGACGATCCGCCGGTTCGTCCAGGAGGCCAAGGCCGCCTCTCGCATCGGACACCCGAACATCGTCGACGTCACGGATTTCGGCACCACGCCCGACGGCATGACGTACTCCGTGATGGAGTTCGTCGACGGCCAGACGCTCGGGACCGCGATCCGTAACTCCGCCCCCTTCCCTCCTCTGCGCGCGATCAAGATCGCCGCGCAGATCTCGCGTGCCCTCGGCGCCGCACACGACAAGGGCATCATCCATCGCGATCTGAAGCCCGAGAACGTGTTCCTCCTCGATCGCGACGGCCGCACCGACTTCGTCAAGATCGTCGATTTCGGCATCGCCAAGGTCGCGCCGATCCCCGGCTCCGCCGCGGAGCCACGCCTCACGCGCGCGGGCTCGGTGTTCGGCACGCCCGAGTACATGGCGCCCGAGCAGGCCGCGGGCCGGGGCGACACCGACGGCCGGGTCGACATCTACGCGCTCGGCGTGATCCTCTACGAGATGACCTGCGGCCGGGTCCCTCACCGCGGCGACAGCATGGTCCGGACGCTGGCGATGCAGATGCTGGATCCCGCCGAGCCGCCGACCAAGGTGCGCCCCGATCTCGGGATCCCACCGGAGCTCGAAGCGGTGATCATGATGGCCCTCGCGAAGAAGCGCGAGCAGCGCTACCAGACGATGGGCGAGCTGCTCGCGGCCCTCGAGAAGGTCCACACCATCGTCGGACAGAGCATCACCGGCAGCCCGGTCTATGCGCTCGCGCCGCTACCTCCCGGGGCCGATGCCTCGCTCGCCTCGCTGGGGCCGGCCAGCACGCCCTCGCAGCCACCGACCGCGCGCTCGGCGAATCCGGTGGTCTCGCGCGCCCACACGCCCACCGGGCGTCGCCTCAAGAACGAGCCCGAGTTCACCGCGAGCGACCGCCCGCACACCTTCGAGCACGTGCTCGACGACGCCGAGGCACCACGCGGCAGGAAGGCCTGGCCGCTGATCGTGCTGTTGCTCCTGATCACAGGTGGCGCCACGGGCGTGGTGGTCCTGATGATGAAGAGCCGATCCGCCACCACGGCGAGCGCGGACGCGGGCATCGCCATCGTCACGCCGTCCACCGCCGATGCCGGCGTCGCCCAGGCCACGCCCGATGCCGCCGTGGTTGCGATGATCCCGGTCGACGCCGCCGAGGCGCTCCCAGGCGTCGACGCGACGCTCGCCGCCGCCGATGCGGCCGACGACATCATCGTGGTCCGCACGGACGCGGGTGTGCGGATCCGGCATGACGCGGGCGCAGGCACGAGCTCGGGCAGCTCCACGTGGATCCCGGATACGCCGAATCACCGCGGCACGATCATGATCCAGGTGCTGACCAAGCCCGAGGGCGCGAACCTCTATGCCGGCACGACGTATCGCGGCCCCGGTGGCACGCAGCTCGAAGAGCCGCTCGGGACCCGCCTCGACCTTCGCTGCCACCAGCAGGGCTACAAGGACGGCAAGGTCCAGCTCGTGTTCGACGGCAAGACCGAGGTCGTGCTGTGCGTGCTGGTCCGGATCAAGATCTGCATCAACAACATCAAGAACCCGTTCGACGATTGCGAGCTCGATCCGACCAAGCCGTCGGTGCCGGTTCCGTAGCCGTCAGTAGGTCGGAGCGCGCTCGACCTCGGCCTTGCACGCGCGGAGCGCCTCTCGCAGGGCGGAGTGCATCGTGAAGTAGCTGGCGTACTCGCCGAGGAGCCAGGCGGACTTCTGCCAGTCCGCGAACACATCCACAGGTGGGCTCAGCGTGCACTCGTAGCCCAGGCTCTCGAGTAGCGATTCAACGGTAGGATCGGCGGCACGCGCCTCGGCGAGCGCCGCGTTGACCCGCTGGTAGCAGGCCGCGACACGCGCCACGAGATCGGCCTTCGTTCCCTTGCGCTTGAGGTACGCCTGCATCGCGGGAATCGCGAGGCGACGAACCTCCGTGATCTGCTCGATCGTGACCTCGAACTGATCGCGGCAGTTCGCCATCGCATCGCAGATCCGATCGATCTCGTCGAACGTCCGGGGCGCGCCGGCATCGACGGTCCCGTCGAGCGCGAACGTCTCGAGCTGCTCGAATCGCACCAGGATCGGACCGCGATCGCTGTTGTCGCCCTCGCGTCCGTGATGACCAAACCGCTCGGCCTGCCCGGTCTCCTTGCGGAACGAGTTCTCGGTGGGCTGGATCGGCGTGGACCACTGGATCGTCGGCATCGGTTTCATCGGCGAAGGGCGCCGCGGCCCCTCGGTGCCCGGTGCACCCGCGACGGTGTTCTCCTCCTCGCGATTGTCGTAGTCGGGGGCGCGGACCGGCTTGCCGAAATCCAGCTCCTGCCGGATGTCATGGACGGCGTGCAAGAGCTCATGAGTGAGGATGGTCGCGAACGTCGACGTGATCGGCTGGCTGCCCGGCCCGAGCAGCACGAGTCGATACCCTGGATCGACGTTGACCGTGCCACTCGACTGAAAATCATCGTGACGGACGTACTGGATCGTCATCAGCTGCGGTCCGACGAGTAACTCCTCGAGCGCGACGCGGCCGGTGTTGGTGGCGGCGATCCGCAGCAGCTCCTGGGAGATCCGGGCCTTGAACGCCGGGGTCCCCGCGATCCGGAGCTGCTCCTTGCCGGATTCGACGCGCTTGACGAGGAAGCTCGCCAGGATCGGATCCTCCGCGTGTACGCCGGGCGTGGTCAGCGCACCGATCACGCGCTGCACGAACTCGTTGCCGCGCACCTGATGGAGCTTGGTCATGATCTCCGTGCGGCGCGAGAGCTGCGCGTTGATCATCTCGGCCGCCTGGATCGGCGTCAGGTCACGCAGGTCGATCGTGTACGTCGGATCGGGCGACTCCGTCGCCTTTGGCTTGACCAGCTCGGCGCTGGGCTCGGCGGGCTTGGGCCCGGACGTCGTGACCATCGGCTGATCATACGCGCGCGGCGGGCAGTCCTCGCCCCGATAGATCCAGCCCAGGTTGGTCCTCCAACGACGAAGGCCCCGTCGGTGGACGGGGCCTGGAAGCGCATGACGTCGGGATGTTCAGCGCGGGGCGGTGGCGAACCGGCCGTCGCCGGGGAACGGATCCGCGGTCTCGCGGGTCATGATCTCGCCCTCGTCCGGCAGCGGCGAGACGAGGATGCCGAGCGCGGTCAGGCCGGCGGCATCGTTGTAGCGAAGCTCGGCGATCGCGATCGGCCGGCCCGCGGCGCGCACGAACTGGGTGTACGTCGCGGCGGAGGTCCGCTGCTCGCCGAACTCGGTGCCGAGGCCCAGGCGGCTCTTCTGCGGCTGCTCGGACGGGCGGTTCGGCATCGGCTGGTACTCGTCACGCCCAACCTCGCCGTCATCGTCGAACGAGCGGGGGCGTGAAGGCGCACCGGCCGGCGCACCACCACCGCGCGGAGCGGTGGGCTGGCGAGAGGCGGTGGACTCGGTGGACGGAGCGACGCTGCGCTTGCCCTCGGCGCGATCGCGCGGCGCCTTGTCGGCCTTGGCGACGTCCTTGTTCGCGGGGCGGCGCACGTTGCTCGCATCGACGTCGTCCTCGTAGTCGTACGGCGGGCGATACATCGGGCCCACGACCTCGGGGACGATGATCTGGGCGGCGGCCTGCTCCTCGAACAGCGCGACGGCGATCACGCCGACGTTGCGCGCCTTGCCCTTCTTGCCAGCGTACGAATCGCTGACGGCCGAGAACCGAAACGTCGCGACATCGGCCTGCGACGTGCGAAAGCCCTCGATCCGGGTCTCGCCATACGGCGGGACCACGTAGCCACGCTTGCGGAGGTCACCACTCTCGCCATCGACGACATCGAGGCCATCGATCGAGACCACGGCCTCGACGCGATTGGCGGTGGGGTTGGTGATCCGGATGATGTAGCGCTCGTTGGCGTTGCCCTGAACGTAGAACCGATCCTTCAGCGCATAGGTCGGCAGGGTCTCGCCGCTCTCGCGGATGACCTGCACGTCGTAGGGCGCGCGGATCTTCGCGGGCGCGATCGCCAGCGCGGTGCGCGGGCCGGTGCCACTGGGTGGGGCTGCGAGCTGGTCCGCAGCCGCGACCGAGCACCCAGCGGAGAACAGGAGAGAGGCCATCAGCATTCGCATCCGCATGGCCAATTACACGCTCGACCCAAGGAACGGATCTAAACGCGTGTATAGTCCGAGCATGGCTTCTGCGAAGAAGGGGGTGAAGGCAGCCAAGGTATCAAAACCTAAGGCAAAACCACCCTCCAAGGCGCCACCGAAAACCGCCCAGAAACCGGGGGGTGGACGAAGGTCGCCAGATGTTGCCGACTCGGACCCGACCCTGTTCGATCCGCTGACCCACGGCGAGGTCGCCGATGCCCTCCGGACGCTCACCGAGGATCGCCGGCTAAGCTCGATGGCCAAGGTCGGCCGCTACCGCGTGATCTGCACCGAGCCGCTGGTGGTCAAGCCGCCGCACTGGATGGCCGGCCACCGCCTCGCGCGCGTGGTCGCCTATGACTACGCCACCGATCGCTGCGTCGATGCCTGCATCGATCTCGATGCCGGCGTGGTCGCGCACCTCGAGCTGACCAAGGCGCAGCCGATGCTGTCGCGCGACGAGGAGGCACTGGCCGTCTCGATCGCGATGACCGACGAGCGCGTGCGCAGCAAGCTCACGCTCGGCGAGTCACCCCAGTCCACGATGCACTACTGGGGGCGAACCTCGGACGATGTGTCCTATGCGCGCCGCTCGGCGGCGGTGGTGTTCGGGCGCTCGGGCGGGCACGCGACGCTGGTCGCGATCGTGGACCTCCTCGACAATGCGGTGACCCAGGTGGTCCCGGCGGAGCTGTTCTGATGTCGAACATGATCTCCGAGGCGAACTGGAAGTTTCACTGGCGGCTCACCGAGTCCGCAGGGATCATGATCTACCTCGCCGACTACAAGGGCCATCGCGTCCTGTGGGAAGGCTCGCTGCCGTACGTGACGATCGATCATCAGCGCGAGTCACTCGATGTCGAGACCGACTCCACCGAGGCCCATGGGCCGTGGTGGGTGCCGCTGGGCACGCGCACGCTACAGGGTCCGGTGCGCGTGCAGTCGTTCCGCGGCGGCGTCGAGCTCTCGGCCGTGTTCCAGGCCGGCCCGTACCAGTACACGCAGCTGTGGCGGTTTCACGATGACGGCCGGCTGTGCCCGTGGCTGACGATCTACGGCCCCGGCATCCACGATCAGCACACGTATCATCCCCACTGGCGGTTCGATTTCGATCTCGATGGCGCGCGCGACGATGGGTTCGAGCGGTTCGAGGATCGCCGCTGGCAGCGCGTCGAGACCGAGGGCTGGTTCCCGTACTCCGGGGAGGCCGATCCGCATGGCAACGTGTGGCGCCAGGTCGATTTCGGTTCGGGCGCGGCGATCAACATTCGTCCCCACAGCTGGGATGACGCCGAGGTGTTCGCGATTCGCTACCACGACGGCGAGTGGGCACCGTACTCGCCCCGCAACGCCGCTGGCGGCGCCACGTTCCCCGCTGCGTACGTCGGCGACGAGGCGCTCGACGGGGACGACGTCACCCTGTGGTACGTCGCACACGTGCACTTCGATCAGTCCTTCCCCTACACCGCGGGACCATGGATCAAGGTCGAGGGGCTCGGCTGATCTGACGAGCGACGAGCTTCGATCGACTTAGACCGCGACCGTGATGTAGCCGGCGATCGCGAGCACGAACGAGGCGACCAGCGCGAGCTGCGCACGGCGCCTGCACGACATCCCTGTTGCCGCAGGGATGTCGCGCAGCGTCGCCGCCGGATGGTCCGGATCGATCAGCGCGAACGGGGTGGTATCGGCCGACTCCTCGAGCGACAGACGGCGAGGCTTGGAGGCATCGTTGCGTGGTCGCGTTCGCGATCCCGACGCCTCAGCAGAGACCGGCTTGAGCTCACGCATCGTGATGCTGAGCGGGTCGACCAGGGGCGGGAGTGCGGGTGAGGTCGCGGGGTTGGACCGCGTCGACATCACGCGATCATCAGCGGTGGGGCTGGGTGCTCGGCGGGCGTGGGACATGGCGGCGAGCACGGTTCTGCAAGAAAATCGCCACCTTGCGGGCGCACATGTGCGCACGTTGTCCCACGCGATCAGCTCACGCGGCTTCGCCGTGGCACTTCTTGTACTTCTTGCCCGAGCCACACGGGCACGGCTCGTTGCGACCCGTCTTCTCCATCGCGACCTGCGTGCCCTGGCGCTCCGCAGGACGGCGGCCCGTCATCGCGGCATCGAACGCCTCGATCACGACCTCGGTGGGCTTCACGATCGTCTGCGCGGTCTCCAGCGTCATCGCCGCTTCTTTGACGTCCTCGGCGAGCAGCTCCGCGAGCTTCGCGTAGATGTGCGGCTGGGTGGCCACCAGCGTGGGAGCGACGCGCTCGTGCGGCGGCTTGTCCGCGAGCCCAGCGACGGTGGACAGCGCCTCCGTCACGATGCGATCGGAGTCGGCGAGGTTCTCGGCGGTGAGGCGCGGGAGCGTGCCTTCCTGACCACGATCGAACATCGCCCACACGAGCGTGGCATAGAACACGGCGGCCTCACCGACGGCATCTCCGTGCTCCGTGCGCACCGCGGCCGCGCTCTGGAGGAGGAACGGCTGCTCCTTCTGCAGGCGCTGCGCGAGCTTGTTCATCGCCTTCTTGTCACCGCGCTGATCGAGGCGGGTGAAGGCGGTGATCGTACGTTCGACGTTCTCGGCACTGACGACGTGAGACATGGCGGGCGATCTTGCCCCGCTCCCGGCTGCCGTCAAGCCAGCTGAGGTGTAACTTCTCCCCAGGTTTCACTCTCGAAACACCATGAGCGGCCTGTTCACCCTCGACGACCTCGACGACGACGCCCTCGATCACCTGCCGTTCGGCGTGATCCGCCTCGATCCGGCGGGCCGTGTCGAGCGCTACAACCAACCCGAGGCCGCTCGGTCGGGCATCCAGCGCTGGCGCGCCCTCGGCCGGGACTACTTCCGCGACGTCGCCGGAACGTCCAAGGACCTCGCGAAGCAGATCTCGAGCGTCGCGCCCGGCGCCTGCGCGAGCATCACGCACACGTTCCGCGGCTATCACCGCGTGGATCACGCTGTGGTCGATGTCTCGCGCTCCACGGACGGCCACGTGTACCTGAAGATCCGCGCGGCCTGAGCTGGCGCGCATGCCGCTCAGGAACGTTGACTCGGACGTCGACCTGAACTTGAACTTGGACGCCACCTTGGACGCTGCAGATCGACGCGATCACGTCATCTTGGTGAGCATGGCGACGATGCCTTCGAGCAGATCGATGCCGCGAGCGTAGGTCGCTTCGTCGACCCATTTCATGACTCGCATCGTGTCCAGTGCGGACTCGATCGCCAGCCGCGACGTGCGTGGAGAACCGTGCCCGTACCCACAGGGGGCCGACGACCCGCAGCCTCGGCGAGATTGCGACTGAGCAGCGCGCAACAGTTGGGCGCCACGTGTCGACGACAACGGCCAGGGTGGCGTTCAGGTTCAGGTTCACCGTTCAAGTCAACGTCAACGCGATCCCAGCTAGCGCGCGATCTGATCCACGCAGCCCGTCGCGACCCGGCACTCACGCGCGAACGGGCTGACATCGACGACGGTGAGCACCGCGCCGGCCCACTCGGCCTTGAGGTGCTCCATCACGCGCTCGCCATTGGGCTGCAGGTTGACGACGAGCCGGGGAAGTTGCGGACGATCCTTGGCCTCGAGGACCACCTCGAGCTCCATGCCGCCCGCGACCTCGTCGCGCGTCACCGAGAGCACCACGCCAGGGTGCGGCGCGCCGGGTGCCAGCTCCTTGCCGACGGTCGGATCGATGACCTTCACCGCGACGCAGCCGTCGTGCGGACACTTCCCGATCGCGCCCGTGTCCCAGCGCGCGATCCGGGTCGCCAGCGGCACGGGCACGCGCTTGACAAGATAGATCGCCTTGTCGTCCCAATCGAGCCACACGTTGTAGTCGCGAAAGAAGTCGAGACCGAGGGTCCCGGTCAGCTCGGTGTCGCTCCACCGCTTGTCCTCGAACGGCGCAAACAGCACGCCGCTCACGGTCACCGCGCCCACCGTCACGGTCTGCCCGCTCCCGAGCTTCTCGATCTTGTGCGGCATGCCCACCTCGTCCACCTGCCCGGTGCGAGCCGGCTGCGCGGCGAGCTTGGCCTTGGTCCAGGCGCTTTCGCGGAGCGAGGACAGCTGCGCTCCGAGATCCACGTGCAGCGCGAACGATTCGCCGCCGATCGTCGTGGTCACCAGGCGACGCGGCACCGGCCGGACTTCGACGTTCGGGAGCTGGCTCGGAACCAGCTCGTACGGGATCCGGATCGCACCCGGAGGGGGCTTGAACGCCTTCGCCACGATCAGCTGCCCGAGGCCCTGATCGCGATCGAAGCCGAACACGAGCGAATCGGCGAGGAAGTCCCGCCCGAGCACGCCGTAGATCCGGCGACCCTCGCGATCGTACG
>JAYVRN010000898.1:0-2982 GCA_043776275.1 Myxococcales bacterium
ACGCCCGCACATGCGCGCTGCGCCGGATCGTTCACGTTGACGGCGAATGCCGGGCAATCGCAGCAGGTCGCTGCCGCCAGTAAGCAGTCGCTCTCGACGTTGCAGTACTGGGGCGTGTTCCCGACGCCGTTGCCGGCGTCGCTCAGGAAGTCACCACCGGCGCTCTCGAGCGAACGCCCCGGGCACGCGGCGAGCGTGCACAAGGCGACGAGGAGGAGGGAGACCGGGGACCGCACGGGATGGAGCCTAGAAGAGCACGACCTGTGCCGCAGTGTAACTGTTCGAGATCGTGTCGTCGAACCTCAGTTTTCCGTGCCGATCAGACCCTCGGCGTAGCGTCCGTTCCGCGATGGGCTCGAAGATCATTACCAAGACCGATCAGATCATGGAGGACCGCATGATCGCGGTGTCCTCCGATCCCGTGCGCTCGGACACGCTGCAGAAAGCACGCGCGTTCAAGCGAACCTGGCTGGAGCTCGCGGAGGCCTTGTCAAAGGTCACCGAGAACAAGCTCTGGGAGCAGTGGGGGTTCTCCGATTTCGATGCGTACTGCCGCAAGGAGCTCCACCTCCGCGGCTCGACGGTGGCCAAGCTCCTCGGGAGCTACCGCTTTCTCGAGACCAGTGCACCGCGCGTGATCGAGCGTGCCCGCACCGATCACTACGAGGCACCGATCCCGAGCATCGCCACCGTCGAGTTCGTCGAGAAGGCGACCGCTGCCGGCCACGCCGACGCCGAGACCTTGCGGACGATCCACAAGAGCGCCTTCGAGGAGGGCGTCGAGAAGCCGATGCTCGCGAAGAAGTTCGGCGACCTCGTGTTCCCGGTCTCGAACGCGGATCGCAAGGAGAAGCTCCGCAGCTCGATCGCCGCCGCCGCGCGCCGGCTGTCGTCGCTGATCGCCGAGGATGGAGCGCCGGTGTCCAAGGCGCTCGCGATCCGCGTCGAGGAGACGGTCGGCGAGCTGCTCGAAGCGATCGAGAACTGATCGCCGCCGCTACGCGATCGCGATCCGCACGGCCTTCACGAGCAAGTACAGCGCATAGCCCATGAGGGCCATGCCCACGATCCGCGGGATCCACGCGGCCTTGTCGCCGAGCACGTTCTTGCCCTTGTGGGTCAGGTACCCCACCAGCGAGAACCACGCGAAGCTCCCGCCGAGCACGCCGATCGCGCACGAGATGCCCTCGAACACGCCGTCGTGGATGGGCAAGGACGTCGCCACCAGCACCCACGTCACGATCGCCGCGGGGTTGAGGATGATCAGCGCCAGGCCCACCGTGAAGCCCGACCACATCTCCTTGCGCTGCACGGTCGATTCCGAAGCTCCCGGCTCGGACGCCGGCACCGCCGGCTTGACCGGCTGGCTGCGCGCGGTGAGAAACCCATAGATCAGGAGCACCACACCGCTGACCGCGTACAGGATCGTCAGCACCGAGGGGTACGTGTTGACCACCGGGGTCACGCCGAGCACGCCCGCCGCCGCATAGATCCCATCGCCGACCGCGCTGCCAAAGCCGACCGAGATGGCGCGGCGCAGCGTGTGCCGGTACGCGGCATCGATCACCGCGACGTTCGCCGGCCCGATCGGAACGCCGGTGAGCACACCTGCCGCGATGCCGATCAGCAGGAACATCAGCACGGAATCCCCCGTGCTATAGCAGGACCGTGAGCCCGGCTGCTACCACCGAGCCCGCCGCAAGCACCCCCGCGGGCACCACGGCCAGCCTGGCGGGGGGGCCATCGGTGACCTGGCTTGGCCACGCCACGGCGGTCGCGGAGCTCGGGACCGGGCGCGTGGTGTTCGATCCGCTGTTCCGGTCCCGCGCCCGCGCAGCCGGTCGCGTCGACGCGGTCCTGGTCACCCACTCGCACGTCGATCACCTGAATCGGTGGAGCCTCAAGGCGATCGATCGCGACACCCACCTGGTGGTCCCCAAGGGCGCCCGGCACATCGTCGCGGACCTGGGCTTCGCCCAGCTCTCCGAGGTGAGCCCCGGTGACACACTCGAGATCAACGGGTTGACCGTCTCCGCCGTCGAGACCCGCCACGACCAGGGCCGCTGGCGCAAGGGCGATGCGCCCGAGGTGCTGGGCTACGTGGTCAGCGGCGGTGGCCACAGCATCCACCACGCCGGAGACGTCGACTTCTCCGATCACGGGGTGTTCGACGACATCGGCAAGCTCCACGCGATCGACGTCACCATGCTCCCGATCGGCGGGATGATGCCGCTGCGCTGGTACCAGCGCCGGCGCCACCTGATGGACCAGGGGATCCACATCGATCCGGACTGCGCCCTCGACATCTTCGAGCGCCTCGGCGCCCGCGCGCTGGTGCCGATCCACTGGGGCACCGTCCACCTGCGGCTCGGCAGCCCGAGCGCGCCGAAGCGCCGGCTCGAGCAGATCGCGACCGAGCGTGGCGTGGGTGGCGTACAGATCTTGCGTCACGGACAACAGCTCGGCTTCACGGACCTCGCGCCGCGACGCTGAGCGCGTCACGCGAGGTGGTACTTCAACACACCGAGGACGCCGATCGCGCCGATCACGACGCCGATCGAATAGCCAAAGCGCTTGTCGTGGATGGTCGGGTTGGTCCCGTCTTCCTTGCGCAGCCAGTACAGCTTGAGCGCGTCGTAGATGAACCACGTGCCCGCGACCAGGCCCGTGAACAACGACATGAACCAGACGAACGCGGTGTTCGAGACTAGATCGTTCACGGCGCGGTCTCCGGGATGGCATCGACGAGCATCCGCTTGGTGTCGTGGAGGACGACGATCACCATCAGCGGGACGAACAGCCAGAAGTAGAACGTGACCTCGAACTCACCAGTCGCGAACCCGATCAGGTACGCGGTGTACGCGACGATGCGCTCCATCGCGTACGACTTGTAGTTGACCGGGCGCCCTACCCGCTTGGAGTAGATCGCGCGGAGGCCGCTGTTGCCGAGCCCCAGGCCGATCACCGCGATCACGGGGACCA
>JAYVRN010000899.1:0-2979 GCA_043776275.1 Myxococcales bacterium
CGGTGGTGGTGGCGTGGGCAGGATGCGGTTCAACACCCTCTCCGGCGGCATCCTGACCTCCGGGGCCTTCGTGTTCAGCCCCGCGATCTCGACGGGCAATCAGACGACGGTGACGCGCGGCGTGACGCCCGTGCAGTGATCAGCGCTGCCGACGGCCTGGGCCTCACCCACTGATCGCGAGGCGGACCCGGCTTGGCGCGGCGACCGCATCCCGCACGTGGCGCGGCACACCCTGGACGTCCGAGACGATCCGCAGCTTCTCGAGGACCTTCAGCACGTAGAACGTCACGTCGAGCTCCCACCAGAAGAAGCCCTGCCGCGCCGAGCGCTGGTAGTGATGGTGATTGTTGTGCCAGCCCTCGCCGAACGTCAGCACGGCGAGCAGGACGTTGTTCCGCGAATCGTCGGTGGTCCCGTACCGCCGGCTGCCCCAGACGTGTGCGAGTGAGTTGATGCAGAACGTGATGTGCCACGCGACGACGATCGAGACGAAGTGGCCCCAGAACAGGGCCGTCGATCCACCGACGAAGTAGATCAGAAATCCAAACGCGATCGCGATCGCGAGATCGTGGCGATCCAGCCAGCGCAGCTCGGGATACTTCGCGAAGTCGCGGATCTTCTCGAGATCGGTCTGCTTGTTGTTGCCGCGCAGGAGCCAGAAGCAGTGGCTCCACCAGAACCCGCGGAGCCGCGGCGAGTGCACGTCACCGGGCTGATCGCTGTACTTGTGGTGGTTGCGATGATGCGCGGCCCACCACAGCACCCCTTGCTGCGCGCTGCTCATCGCGAGGAGCGCGAGCACGAACTGGAACGCGCGTCCGGTCTTGAACGTGCGGTGCGCGAAGTAGCGGTGGTAGCCCGCCGTGATCGCGAACATGCGGATCGCATAGGTGCCGACGAGCCAGCCCAGCGCGGCCCAGCTCCAGCCCACGTAGATCGCGCCGACCAGCGCCACGCCATGCACCGTCCAGAATGGGAAGTTCTCCCGCAGCGTCGGGCGGTCACCCGGATCGGCCATGGCGCCACCGTGCCTCGGGAATCGGCACCCGCGGGTCACCGTTGCAGCACGGTTGTGGCGAGTCGTGACGAGTTCATGACCCAGCGAAGGTTCCCGTGCGCCACGTCGACGATCCGGCATCCACCAGATTGCGCTGCCTGCCAGGCGTGCCGACCCGCGCCTCGCGCTCGGGCAGCCGCGTTCGTGACACCAGAACGTGCCTTGATCACAGCTTTGTATCGGCACTCACGGATTGGGCTCGGGCTGATCCGGGCAGCCGGGTGAGGGCGGGTGTCGGTCCATATCGCCCTGGTCTCGTCGAAGATCGAGTGCGGAATCGTGGACAAATTCGAGGATCGGCCCGGTTTGCCACCGCCCGCCCCCCGGCGTGACCGGATCGGGTAGATCGGTCTGTGTCAGCTCGGGCTTAAATCCGGGAAATTCCTCGGGCATAATAACCTCGTGACCATTCCGGCGGGGACGCTGGTCCCTCGCGATGCCAGGGATTTCGGTAGCTATCAGCTGATCGCGAAGCTTGCGACTGGCGGGATGGCCGAGATCTTTTTGGCGCGTCCCAATGGGCGCGGTCAACAGGACGTGCTCGTGCTGAAGCGGATCCTGCCGCACCTCGCAGAGGACGAGCACTTCGTGACGATGTTCCGAGACGAAGCGGACCTCGCCAGCCAGCTCGTGCACCGCAACGTGTGCCAGGTGCATGCGTTCGGCGAGTACGCCGGCACGTGGTTCATCGCGATGGAGTATCTCCATGGCGTCCCGCTCTCGCGGATGATGACCCGCCTGTCCAAGGCCGGGAAGATGCTCGACACGCGGATGGTCGCGGGCATCATCGTGCAGGCCTGCGAGGGCCTCCACGCGGCGCACGAGGCGCGCGGCCCCGACGGACAATCGCTCAACGTGGTCCACCGCGATGTCTCGCCGCCGAACATCATGGTGTGCGGCGATGGCACCGTGAAGGTCCTCGATTTCGGCATCGCCAAGGCGCGTGGCGCGAACTCGCGCACGCGCACCGGCACGGTGAAGGGCAAGAACGCGTACATGTCTCCCGAGCAGATCCTCGGGAAGCCCCTCGATCGCCGCAGCGATGTGTTCGCGCTCGCGATCGTGATGTACGAGATGCTCGCGATCAAGCGGCTGTTCCACCGGGACTCGGACTTCCTCACGTTCAAGGCGATCACCGAGGAGCCGATTCCGGACATCCGCGATCGCCGCCCCGACATCCCACCCGGGATGCGCGCGGCGCTGATCCAGGCGATGGCGCGCGATCCCAACGGCCGGTTCGAGACGGCGCAAGCGTTCGCGAACGCGATCCGCAACTCGGTCGCCACGCTCGGTGGCCCCGCGAGCACGAACGATCTGGCGCGCCTCCTGTTCACCGATTTCGGCGACGAGATGGCTGCGCGCGACGAGATCCTCAAAGCCGCCGACGAGCCCGCCCCGCCCCCGCCCCCGCCGAAGACGGGATCGCAGGTGGTCCAGCTCCCGCGCCCCACGCCGCCACCTCTCCCGCCCGCCGCGCGCAGCGGTGAGCTCGGAGCCGCTGGGCCGCGTCGCCCGCCCACCGGGCCGGTCGACGCCGTACCGTCGATGATCGTCCACCACGGCACGGGGCGCGTCGAGGCCCCCGCCGCACCGCTGCTTCCGGATGGCGTGATCGATCTCTCCGAAAAGGTTCTCCCCGTCGACACGTGGATGGCAAACCCCGACACGGATCTCCTGCGCGGTCATCGGATGCGCGGGCTCCGGAACGTCGTGATCGGGGTGGCCGCGCTCGGTGTGGTGATCGCGATCGGCGTGTGGTTCCTCCAGCGTGGTTCGAGCGATGGTGACGATCGGAGCTCCGGCGCCGTCCCGGCCGATGCCGCCGTCAAGCACGCGCCGCCCACGCCCCCCGATGCGGGGATCTCGAAGGACGACATCCTCGCGATCTCGCGGTGGGGCTACCTGACGATCACCGCGAACCA
>JAYVRN010000900.1:0-10072 GCA_043776275.1 Myxococcales bacterium
GAATATTCATTCCTCGCGCTGGCCGCAAGGGGATTCTGTCGACTGTTTCGTAGGTGGTTGGAACTCCGGCGCTATTGGAATCGAAAATAATTGGTCCAACCAATCGTGGGACGTGTTACGAGTCCGGCCATGTCGGGTGGCTACACGGTGCAGGTGCTGGTCTCGGAACAACCCCGCCTCGATCCGTACGCGCTTCACGCGCGGCTGCTCGACTGGCGCGCGGATGTCCAGCTCGTCGGGGGTGATGACCAACGGGTGCGGTTCGCGATCCCGACGGAGGATCTGCCGCTGTTCGTGGATCTCGCGTGCGCACCGCCGGAGGTCTATGCGCAGGCGCTGTGCGATGCGCTGACCTGGACCCCGCGGTGGCACGAGGGCTGGTCGACGATGGCGGAGCGTTGCCAGGCGTCGATCGTCGTGACGCTCACGCCGCAGCGTCCGATCAATCACGCGTCGTTGCTGCTCGGGTTCCTGGCGATCCTCGACACCGTGCTCGCGGGGCTTTCGCCACCGCAGCTGGCGTCGGCGGTGCTGCACTGGATGCCGGCGCAGCAGCTGCTGACCTACGCGCAGTACCGCGAGCTCAGGATGGACCTCGGGCCGTGTGGTCCCGCGGTCAACATCCGGATCGCGAATGCGACGGGGCGCCCGGGTGAGTTGCTCGCGGATACCGTCGGTCTGTGCGAGCTCGGGCTTCCGGATCTGCAGACCGTGTTTCGCGGTGAGGATCCCGCGGTGGTGACGGATCGGTTGCGGCTCCTCGTGCGGCGGATGTTCGTCGGAGATCGTCTCGGCTGTGCCTGGACAGAAGAAGCCTCGATGGTGCCGCCGATGCGGGACACGCTGACGCTCGCCCTCGATCGCAAGGAGACCGACAGCCGGTGAACGTCAGGCCGCGCCGCCGGGCTCGGTGGCCTGGAGGAGCGCGCGGCGAAACGCGTCCTCGGGCTGCGCGCCGGAGATCGCGAGTGCACTGTCGACGATGAAGAACGGGGCGCCCTGGATGCCCATGCGCGCCGCCTGCTCGGCCTCGCGTCGGGTGGCGGCGAGCTCCTCGGGATCGTTGACCCAGCCGGCGACCGCCTCGGCGGTGTGACCGTGGGCGACCCCGAGCTCGACGAGGATCGCGGGGTCGGAGATGTTTCGGCCTTCGAGGAAGTACGCCTCGAATAGCGCCTTTGCGAGCGCGTGCTGACCCTCCACGGGCGTGTGCTGCATCAGCGTGTGAGCGCGTGCGGTGGGGAACATCAGCGGCTGCTTCGCGAGCACGAGCCGGATCCCGCTCGCCCGCGCCTCCGCCTCGACGCGCGCGAACATCGGCGCCGGATCACGGCCGTACTTCCGCCTCAGCTCGTCGGGGATGTTCTTGCCCTCGGCCGGCGTGTTCGGATCGAGCATGAACGGGCGGTACTTGATGCGGGTGGTCCCGGTCATCCCGAGATCGTCGATCACCCGCGTGAGCCGGTGGGTGCCGATCAGACACCACGGGCAGACGAAATCGGAGAACACATCGATCTCGGTGACCACGACGCACCATGGGGGGCGGACGCGTGCATGGCAAGCGCGAGGAAGGAGCGGTGTAGCCGAGGGGCGTTCAGCGGCGAGCGACGAGGCTCGCCCACAGCGCCAGATGATCCGAGACGTCGAGTGCGTGGGCGACCGCGAACTCGTGCGTCGCGAAGCCGCGCGTATAGATCGCATCGAGCTTCATGCCGAGGAACCTCGAGGTCGGTCCGCTGTCGGCGACCGGCGTGTCGAGGCCGCAGGCCCGCACCAGGGCTTCGAGGTGATCGTCTTGCGTCCCGATCGGGATCGGAAGCAACCCACCGACCCAGGTGAACGGGCTGGTGTTGAAGTCGCCACCCATGATCACCGGCGTGGTCTGGCGCTTGACGTGCTCGAGGATCGGCCGCATCTGCGACTTGCGCTCGGCCACCGTGAGCCGGTTCGTCAGGTGCACGGCATAGACGGTCACGGGAACGTTGTTCACGAGCACGGTCGCGATCAAGGCGACCCGCCGACCACTGTTGACGTGGACATCGATGTCCGGGAGCTCCATGACCTGGCCCGACAGGATCGGCGCCCGTGACAGGATCGCCACCCCGTCGGAGCCGTCGCCTTGCATGTGGCCCGGCGCGTAGAGCGTGTAGTACCCGAGGTCCTTGCCAAGCGCGCAGGCGGCGCTGCACGGCTCGGTGGTCGGCTCGAGCCGATGCACCTCCTCGAGGATCAGTAGATCCGCATCGCGGAGCATCGGATCTGAATGGACCGCTCGGAGGACATTCGCCGGCGTCTCCCGGTGCACGTTGAACGTCACCACCCTGAGCTCTCTCGGCAGCGACGTCGGGGCGGGGCCACGCGCGGGAAACGTGGTCTCGATCGAGGTGTCTTTGGGCGCTGCCCGAACCATGCAGGCGGTGAGCGCGGCGGAAGCGATGAGGGCGAACAGGGCGTGACGGCGCATCGTCTGAGAGTGAGCCTCGAACCGCCGCGATGGTTGCTCGTGGTGGCGCGCTGCCTCAGGTTGCCGTTCTCGTTCGCAGGGTGCCGCGGTCCGGCTTCGCGGTGTTCTGCGTGAGCTCGAGGCGGGCGCGGGCCGCGGACATCGCCCAGCTGCAGATCGGGCAGCTGGCGGGCGTGTGGCCGCGCGCGGGGCACTGAGCGCGGCCGAAGTAGATCATCTGGAGGTGCAGGAGGCTCCAGCGGTGTTCGGGGAACAGCCGCTTGAGGTCGTGCTCGACCTCCTCGACGGTGCGGGCGCGCGAGAGTTGCCAGCGGCCGGCGAGCCGGTGGATGTGGGTGTCGACGGGGAACGCGGGGACACCGAAGGCCTGCACCATCACGACGCTCGCGGTCTTGTGGCCCACGCCGGGGAGCTCCTCGAGTGCGGCCATGTCGCGCGGGACCTCGCCGGCGTGCTTGTCGACCAGCATGCGCGCCATGCCGGCCAGGGCCTTGGCCTTGCTCGGGGCGAGGCCGCACGTGCGGATGAACGGGAGGAGCTGGGTCGCGGTCAGCTTCGCCATCGCGCGCGCGTCGGGCGCACGTGCGAACAGGGCGGGCGTGACGAGGTTGACCCGGGCGTCGGTACACTGCGCCGACAGGATCACCGCGACCAGGAGCTGGAACGAATCCACGTGATCGAGCGGGACCGGCGGCGCGGGGAAGTGCGCATCGAGGATCTCGCCGATCCTCGCGGCCCGCGTCGCGCGATCGAGCGGCCTGGCCTTGCTCGCAAGCGTCATGGTTGATCTCGATCGTCGTCCGGCTGGTTGCCCGCGGCGGCCGGGCGCTGCTTCCCGGTCAGGCTGTCGAGCAGGTCCTGCGCGTCCTTGCTCTCGGGCTCGGCGTAGGTCGCCTCGCGCGCCTTCTCGATCGCCTCGGCGCTCCTGCCTTTGCTCGCGAGGTACTGCGCCTCGGCGACGTACGCCCGGGCGCGCCCCGGCTCCTCGGCCTGTGCGAGCCGCAGCTCCGCGAGACCCTCGGCCTCGACGCCGCGCTTGAGCAGTACGCGTCCGAGCTGGAAGTGACCGCTGCTCTCCTCCGGCGCGATCGCGACCATGGTCCGGTACGCGCGCTCGGCCGACTCGAGATCTCCGAGCCGGCGCGAGGAGCCTCCCCAGAACCGGTAGTAGTCGACCGCGACGGTGCTCGCGCGATCCACGATCAGCCACACGACGATCGCAACCACGTGTGCGAGCCCGACCGCCGCGCCGCCCCGACGATGCTTGAGCCGCCGCGCGACGATGATCGTCACGGGGACCAACCCGAGTGCGAGCGCCACCGTGACGGCGTACTGGAACCGACACAGCACCGCGAGCCCGACCGCGGCAGCCGCACCACCGACCACGGCGATCCCGGTGACGAGATCACCTTCGAACCGGAGCTTGTCCACCCCCGCCCGCAACATCCGTAGCGGCGCGGTCTCGCCGAGCCAGGCCCACGCGCGATCCGGGACCACGAACACATAGACGGCGAGCATCAGCCACGCGAACAGTCCGATCTCGAGCCCGGAGAGCAGGATGCTCGCGTGGAACAGCACGCCGAGCGGCAAGGCGATGAACCACGCCGGCCGGATCCAGATCGTGAACGCGAGCAGGAGCTCGGCGAAGATCGTGAACCGCGCCGCGGCCTTGATCCCGACCGAGCTGTCCACGAGCCCACGCAGCGGCCCGGTGATCTGTCCCGACAGCGTTCGGCCATCGAGCCACGCCGCATCGAACTTCGAGATCGCCGCCCACAGATACAAGATCCCGAGCTGCACGAGCAGGAGGCGCACCGCCCACGCGCGCACCGGCGTGCCGGGCTCTGCACCGTCCGGCCGCTGCCACGGCACGAAGCACGCGATGCCGAGGAGGAGCGCCATCAGGTAGTGATGCTGATAGCTGTCGAGCTGGCTCGTGAAGTACAGCCACGCGTAAATCGCCGTGGCGACCGGAAGGACGTACCGGGTGGCCACGCCGAGCGCGGCGAGCACGAACAGATAGGCCGAGACGAGCTGCGCGATCTCGTAGCTGCCACGCGACGGGCCCAGCCCATCGAGCCCCGGGAGCTGCGCGACGTTGAACCCACCCGCGCCGTAGCGTGGAGCGTGGCGGAGCTGCAGCAGCGCATCGAGGGCGAGCAGCCCGAACATCACCACGCGCGCCACCACGAGCTTCGCCCACGACACCTCGTAGCCGAACCAGAACACCGGTGCCTGCGCTGGCAGCGCGACGATCTTGACGCCCTTGTCGGCCTTGACCTTCGACGCCGCGGGCATCGCGGTGGGCTTCGGCTGGTTCGCTCGCTTGCGCTTCTTCCCCATGGTCAGAGCTCGGGCACGTTGCACATGTCATAGCCGCCGTAGCTGCGCGGCTCGCGATCGATGTACGTGCAGTCGATCGAGATCCGGATCTCGCTCTTGGGGTGCTCGCTGCACAGCTTCGCGGCCATCGCCTCGATGACCTTGAACCGGCCGCGCTGCGCGATCTCCATCCACGCCTCGTGGAACTCGCCGAACAGGTTCAACGGCGCGCCATCGATCGTCGCCACCGGCTTGCAGCGCGACATCCGCATCGGCGAGAACATCCGCCACGCGAACCGTTCGTCGTGCGGGTCTTTCCGCGTGTAGTAGAGGATCGGCAATAGCAGCTGCGCCGTCACGAACAGCGCGATCCCTCGGCCCCGCCATGTCGACAGCAACGCCCCGACGTGGGGCGTGCGCGCGAGCCAGTTGAGGAGGGTCAACACGGCACGAGGCTACAGCGGAAGCGCTGCCTGGGAGGCGATCTGCGGTGGTCGCGGTGGCGGGTGGTACGTGAGATCTTGATCGATCCGGGCGCCCGGCGGCGGCGGTGCCCTGTGCACGAGCAGGCCACCCTCGACGGAGGCGACCGCCTGGCCATCGAGGAACAACACGGCGTTGCCGACGATCGCAGGGACCCGCGGCCCGGGCGTCAACACACCGACCAAATTCAGCGGATCGGTGGCCGCGATCCGGCAAGCCTCGGTGCCGGGCGAAGGGTTGCGCGCCGCGCGAAGCTCGTCGAGCGCCTCCGGGAGGGCGAACTGCTCGCCGACGAAGCCCGTGACGAAGCGACCGCCGCGGATCTCTCCGCGCGCCTCGAGCCGGCGCAGCGCCACCAGGAGATCACGCCAGGGCGGGAGGCTCGATTCGCGCGCCAGCAGATCTCGAAACACCACGCCATAGCGGAGCAGCAGCTGGCGCGCCGAGGCCTCCGCATCGACCGCCGTCGGATTGCACGCCGGGAGCAGCGACCAGCGCCCCGCCGCGGTGGGCAACGAACGCAGCGCGTGACCGGGCCGCTGGGTGTCCCGCGTACGCGCGCGCTTGATCGCCTCGGCCCACTTGCGGACCGGCGGCTGCGCCACGTGGTTCGCGGCGAGCGCGCGATCGAACAGGCTCTTGACCTCACCGCGCTTGCGATCGACGAGGACGCGCAGGCTCGCGAAGCCATCCGCGGTGGCCAGGCCCGCGCCGACCAGCTCCCACAGCGCCTCCTCGACATCTCCCGGCGGCAGATCGAGCGCCCCGACGAGATCCGCGAGGAACGAGGCGCCTTGCGTGGCGAGCACGTCCCGGACGCGCGTGGCGAGCGAGCCGAGCACCGGTGCCTCGGCCTGCTGCCCGATCGCGGCGGCGGCTCGCAGCCAGCCCGCGTCGCGCCGCAGCATCAACGCGAGCGGCGCCGAGCGCGACGGCGCGGTCCGGGTCCGCGACGGCAACGCGGCCTCGGGCGGCGGTGGGGGAGGCAGCTCGGTGCGCCGCATCAGCGCCGACGAGGTGACGAGGTGGACGATCATCTGCTCGCCATACCCAGGCGTGCGCGCGCCGGTGATCGCGGCGGCGGCGGCCGTGGCGATCTGATCGCGCGTGGCGCCTCCGGCGGCGGCGGTCTCGGCGGCGGCCTCGGCGACGTTGTACGGATGCTGTGGATCGTGCCGATCGCGCTTGAACCGCCGCTGCTGCTCGTTCGGCTCGGCATCGAGCTCGGGATCCGGATCGACGGAGATCGCCTGCACGGTTCGTGGACTGAGCCGGCACCACACCACGTGCCCGGCGAGACACAGCTGATCGAGCAGCGTCTGATCGTAGCCATGGATCCGCGCCGGGAGCACCTCGCGCTCCCACGCGCCGGCGGCGGTCTCGAAGCCCTGGAGCTGTTCGATCACCCGCGCCACGCCATCGCTCCCGATCACCTGCGTGTGCTTCGCGACCCGCTGCCAGCGCAACAGGAACCGCATCAGCGCTGCGGCGCCCACCGGCTCGATCTCCTTGCGCAGCCGGGTCAACGTCAGGCGGTGGATCCGCGCGAGCACGCGCCGGTTGCACCACTCGAGCTCCGGTGAGGTGCTGGCCTCGTCGGCGGCGACCAGCGCGTCGCGCATCGTTCCGTTGCTCGCGCGCGGCGAGGGCGCTCCAGGGGTGAACGAGCCGCGCAGGATCGCGCCGTCGCCCTCGAGTGCGAGCAGCCCGCCGGTGAGGTCCGCGAGCGGGAGCCCGAGCTCCGCGGCCAGCCAGCGCGCCGAGACCGGCCCGCCATGGTCGAGGTGCGCACCCACGAGGCGGGTGATCGCCTCCTCGCGTGGCATCAGCTTGGACCAGCTCGGCGTCTCGATCATCGGGGTGCACTCCACCCCCGCGCCGAGCAGGGCGCGCGCGATCCCGAGCCGCTCGGTGGCCACCCACGCCACGTGCTCGATGCCGTCGTGTTCCCAGCGCAGCCGGCAGGCGCGCCCCGTGCGCGTCAACGCTGCGATCCAGTCCTCGGCGCCCGCGGCGAGCGCACGGCCGCGCGGCTCGGGCACCAGCCACAGCGCGAGCAGCGCATCGTGCAGCTCGTCCGCGTCGCGGACCACCGGCGCCACTTCTTCAGCAGCGGCCGTGATCGCGGACAGATCGAGCTGCCCCACCTCATCGGCGTTCTTGATCTGCGCGGGCAGGCCGCGGCGCAGCTGGACGGCGCGGGTGCGGCGCTCCTCGAGCGGTGCGTCGTCGAGGAAGGCGTACGGGTTCGCGTTGAGCAGCTCGTGCGAGAGCGGGCTCGGCTCCACGGTGTCGCGCGCGACGATCCCGATCTCGCCGCTCTCGAGCTTCTCGATCATCGCCCGCAGGCCCTCGACATCCATCGCCTCGACGAGGCAATCGCGCACCGTCTCGAACACGAGCGGATGATCGGGGACCTCGCGCGGGCCGGTGATGTTCTCGCCGCACGCGGTGGCCTGCGGGAACACCACGCTGAGCGTGTCCGCGGCCCGCATCTTCAGCAGGTGCGGTGGCACGCGCTTGCCGTTCCGCCTGCGCAGCACGGTCAGCGAGCGCGTGACGTTCCAGCGCCACCGGATCTCGAACATCGGGCGATCGAGCAGCGCCTGGACCAGCGTGTCCCGCGCCTGGTGCGAAGGCACGTACCCGAACACGGTCTCGAGCGGGAAGCTGTGCGGCTGGCCGAGCGAGATCACGATGCCGTCGTCCGTGGCGATCGCCTGGAGCTCGAAGTCGAAGGTCACGCAGAACTTTTTGCGCAGCGCGAGCCCCCAGGCGCGGTTGATCCGGCCGCCGAGCGGCGCGTGGATCACCAGCTGCATCCCTCCCGCCTCGTCAAAGAACCGCTCGGCGATCAGCAGATCCTTGCGCGGCAGCACGCCGAGCGCCGCCCGCGCCGCGGTCAGATACGCGATCAGCTGCTGCGCCGCGCGCACCGGCATCGCGGTCTCGTGCGCGAGCCACGCCGAGGTGACGTCGGCGTCCTCGCCGCTGCCGATCCGCGCGCAGATCTCGCCGCGCAGCGAGCTGACCTCGTCCGAGAGCTCGCGCGTGCGCGCCGGTGCCTCTCCGAACCAGAACGGGATCGACGGTGGCTGGCCCTTGGCGTCCTCGACATAGACCTTCGCCATCTCGATCCGGCGGATCTTCCATGCGGTGTTGCCGAGCTGGAAGATGTCGCCGGCGGAGCTGTCGATCGCGAAGTCCTCATCGACCTCGCCGACCTTGGTCTCCTCGGGCCACTGCACGACCGAGTAGTTGTTGCTGTCGGGGATCGCGCCGCCGCACATGATCGCGGCGAGCCGCGCGCCCCGGCGCCCGCGCAGCATCCCGGAGATCCGATCGCGGTGCAGGTGTGCGCCGTTGCGGCCGCGCCGATCGGACACCCCTTCAGAGAGCATCTCGAGCACCTGCTCGAGCTGGATCGGGCAGACGTTCGCGTACGGCACCGCGCCACGGATCAGCTCGCCGAGCTCGAGCTCCGAGATCTCCTCGGCGGCGCAGATCGCCACGATCTGCTGCGCGAGGATATCGAGCGGCGCATCGCGGAGCGTGATCTCGTCGAGGTTGCCCCGGCGCACGCCGCGCACGAGCGCTGCGCACTCCATCAGCTGATCGCGGGTCATCGCGAACAGCCGGCCCTTCGGGGTGCCGCCGAGCGAGTGGCCCGAACGACCGACGCGCTGGATCAGCGTCGCGATCGAGCGGGGGGAGCCGATCTGGACCACCAGATCGACGGTGCCGACATCGATGCCGAGCTCGAGGGAGGCCGTGGCGACCGCGCACTTGACCTGGCCGAGCTTGAGCTTCTGCTCGGCGGCGAGCCGCAGCGCGCGTGACATCGAGCCGTGGTGGGCGACGACGTGCTCCTCGCCGAGCCGCTGCTCGAGCGCCGCGGAGACCCGCTCGACCAGCCGGCGCGTGTTCGCGAACACGATCGTGGAGCGGTGCTGGGTGACCAGCTCGGCGATCCGGTCATAGACGCGCCCGAACTGTTCGTTCGAGGCGACCGCGCCGAGCTCGTCATCGGTGATCTCGATCGCGAGATCGATCGTGCGGCGGTGGCCGGAGTCACAGATGTGCGGCAACGGCCGCCGCGCGCCCACCAGCAGCCGCCCGATCCGCTCGATCGGCTTCTGCGTGGCCGAGAGCCCCACGCGCACGGGCCCCTTGCCGGTGCACTGCGTGACCAGCCGCTCCAGCCGCTCCAGCGAGAGCGCGAGGTGCGCGCCGCGCTTGTCCCCCGCGATCGCGTGGATCTCGTCGACGATCACGGTGCGCAGCTGCCCGAGCGAGGCGCGGCCCTTCTCGCTGGTCAGGAGGATGTACAGGGACTCCGGCGTGGTGACGAGGATGTGCGGCGGCCGCTTGGCCATCTTCGCGCGCTCGCCGACCGGCGTGTCACCGGTGCGGACCGCGACCCGGATCTCGGGGAGCTTCTGCCCCCGCGCGGCGGCATAGGCCGCGAGCTCGGCGAGCGGCGCCTCGAGGTTGCGATGGACATCGTTCGACAGCGCCTTCAGCGGCGAGATGTAGAGGATCTGGGTGTGGTCCGAGAGCCCGTCTGCGAGGCCGCGGCGCACGAGCTCGTCCATGCACGCGAGGAACGCGGCGAGCGTCTTGCCGGAGCCGGTGGGGGCGGCGATCAGGACGTCTTCCCCGGCGCCGATCCGCGGCCAGCCCTCCCGCTGGGGATCGGTGGGCGCGCCGAATCGCTCGCGGAACCAGCCCGCGACCAGCGGGTGGAAGGCGTCGAGAGGATCGAAGACGGCCGGCACGGCCCCGCAGCCTACCGCACAGATG
>JAYVRN010000901.1:0-10047 GCA_043776275.1 Myxococcales bacterium
TCACCGGCGGCAACGTCGCCGGCGCGGATCGCTCGATCGGGATCGCGCTGCGCGCGACGGGCAGCAACATCGCGGTGATCGAGAACAACGACATCACGGCCGGCGCGGCGGGAAGCCTGTCCGCGGCGATCACGTTCGAGCAGATCACGGGTGTCAATGCGGTGGCCCAGGTCACCTCGAACATCCTGCGTAGCGGCACCGCGCGGCGCTCCGACGGGATCGCGGCGTTCGGCGCGGGCCCCGGCACGGTGATCTCGAACAACGACATCACCGCGGGCAGCTCGTCGATGGGCGCGAGCAACGGCATCGAGACCAACTCGACGATGACGATCGACGGCAACCGGATCAACACAGATCCCGCCACCGTGGGCACCTGCACGCAGACCAGCGCGTGGTGCGCCGGCATCGCGAGCATCAGCGCCACCCTGACGATCACGAACAACGTGGTGTACGGAGCCAAGGGGTTCCGCAGCGCCGGCGTGTTGCTGTCCGAGTCCGAGGTCCCGGCGGGCGCGGTGATCCTCAACGGTAACTACGTCAACGGTGGCGGCGCGGGCGGGAACGCGAGCGGCGGCGCGCGCAACGAGAGCGCCGCGGTCGTGCTGACGATCGGACCGTGCAACAACTGCGGCCTCAAGGGCATCAACGGCCGGATCCGCAACAACATCCTCGACGGCGGGATCAACCTCAACCGCTATGCGGTGCGCGAGGATCCGTCGCAGGGCAAGACCACCACCGTGGAGGTCCTGCAGGCCAACGAGCTGTGGTTCGCGGCGGCGCTGCCGAGCCGGATCGACACGCTGTACCGCCAGGTCACCGCGGCGGGGACTCCGATCGACATCAAGTCGCTCGTCCTCCTCAACACCGGCACCACGCCGGTGGCCTCGCAGAACCGCTCCGAGGATCCGATGATCGACGCCACCTGGCACCTCGGGGCCAATTCGGCGTGCATCAACGCCGGGGTCCCCACCGAGTCCGCCGGCAAGGACTTCGAGAGTGATTTGCGCCCGTCCGCGGGCGGCTACGACATCGGCGCCGACGAGCGCCCGTAAGCGAGCGGGCACGGCTTCCGGGGCGCGGCCCTGGCGAGCGTCCGGACCCACGGCGCATCTCGCGCTCGTAGCGCACAGCCGTGTGCAGGGCGACGCGTGTCGCCACCGTGGCCGTGAGGTGCTGGCTACCCCCCTGGCCACCCCCCGTGCAACCGTCGGAGATCGGGCGGATCCCGACGAGCAGATCGTGGCATCCGAGTTGCTCAAGGCCGTGGCAACCAGATGTCACGCCTCCTCGCTCTCGCCGCCCTGTCCACGACCGCCCTGTTGCTCGCGCCGCAGGCCGCGGAGGCCGATTCGTGCAGCGCTCCGCGCGTGATGGTCATCCTCGACAAGTCGAGCTCGATGCAGACCGGCACGATCGGCACCCAGACCAAGTGGTCGGTCGCGGTCGATGGGCTCGGTCAGGTGCTGAACGCGCACCAGGCCAAGGCCGAGTTCGGCCTGATCACGTTCCCCCGCGCCGGCCAGTGCTCGCCGGGGCAGGTCGACGTGGCGCCCGCGATGTCGAATCGCACGCAGATCCTGAACGCCCTCACGACGCCGCCTCCCGAGGCCGGCAACTACACGCCGATGGCGCAGACGCTCGAGACGGCGGCCGCCGATCCTTCGCTGGCACCTTCGGCCGCCGCCCGCCACGTCATCTTGATCACGGACGGCTGGCAGTACTGCGTGCCGTACGATCCGGCGACTCGCTACGACGGCGTGCCGGCCGTGGAGACCCTGACTCAACAAGGCGTGACCACCTGGATCGTCGGGTTCGGCGCCGAGGTCGATCCGGTGGCGCTCAACCGCATGGCGGTGGCCGCGAACACCGCGCGCCCGGGCTGCAATCCGAACAACACGGATGCCGGCGCGCCCGACAATTGCTACTTCCAGGTCGACAACGCCGCCGAGCTGGTGACCGCGCTCAATGCAATCGCGGGCTCGATCTCCGGTGAGACCTGCGACGGCGTCGACAACGACTGCAACGGCCAGGTCGACGACAACCTCTCGCGCAGCTGCTCGAGTGCGTGCGGTGTGGGCAGCGAGAGCTGCAGCGCGGGTGCGTGGGGTGGGTGCAACGCGCCGCAGCCCAAGGCCGAGACCTGTGACGGCGTCGACAATGACTGCGACGGCCAGATCGACGAGCCCGATGCCGCGCTGTGCCCCTCCGGCGAGGTCTGCACGAACGGCATGTGCGAGCCCGGTGGCAACGGCGAGACCGGCGACATGCAGGCCGGCTGCTCGTGCAACAGCTCGGGGCTGCCCAACGCGGGTAGTTTTGCCCCGTGGCTGGTCCTCGGTGCGCTGCTGATCCGTCGCCGCCGTCGGTGAAACGGCGCCCCGGGCGTGGCAGATTTCGCCCATGCGCTTTCCCCTGGCTGTCTCTGTCGTCGGTCTGCTCGCGGTCACCGCGCACGCCGACTCCAAGCCCCACGAGTTCATCGAGGAGGCGAAGGCGCTGCTCGTCGTCGGGGCGTGCGCGGAAGGCACGCCACCGGCCACGGTGAAGCCTGCGGTGCTCGAGGCGCACTGCAAGAAGGTCCACGGCGCGCAGGAGGACTACAAGACCAACTGGCTGGCCAAGGCGAACGAGTTCTTCAAGGCCAACGTGCCGGCGGGGATCCCGAAGATCGTGGTCTATCCGTTCGCCGGTGGTGACCTCTCGACGGCGCTGACCGTGTATCCCGATGCGGACGAGATCACCACGCTCTCCCTCGAGCCCGCCGGCGATCCGACGTCCCTGGCGCGGCTCTCGGACAAGGAGCTGAAGACCTCGCTCGCCGTGGTCGCCACCGAGCTGGGCTCGCTCTACCGGGCCAACTTCTCGGTGACGATGAACATGATCGGCGCGATGCGCGGCGGGAAGCTGCCCACGCAGCTGATCTTCGGCCTCTCGGCGCTGACCATCCACGGCTACGAGCCGGTCTCGCTGCGGTACTTCCAGCTCGCCGAGGACGGCACGATCAAGTACGTGACCGACGAGGATCTCGCGCAGATCTCCACGCTGAAGGACGCGGGTAAGCGGAACACGGCGCTCTCGAACATCGAGCTGCGGTTCCACAAGAAGGGATCCACGCGCGAACAGATCTATCGCCACATCATGGCGAACCTCGACGACAACCACCTCCGCAAGACGCCGGCCGCGCTCAAGCACCTCGAGGCCAAGGGCCAGGTCGCCGGGATGACCAAGGCCGCGAGCTACCTCCTCTCGTTCGATGACTTCAAGACGATGCGCAAGTACGTCGTGGAGCACGTGCAGTGGATGGTCTCGGACTCCACCGGCCTGCCGCCGAAGTACGGCAAGGAGGCCGGCTTCGAGTACGAGACGTGGGGTACCTACGAGAAGTCGAACATGAAGGCGGGCGGCACGGTCACGCCGGCGTGGCGTGCGCTCTACGCGGAGCAGCCCAAGCGCGCGCTCGCGTTCCGGTTCGGCTATCCCGACGGCAAGTACCACGGGCACTTGATCATCATGCGCAAGCCCAAGGCCTGAGCGGTCAGTGCGTCTGCGTGATCTTGCGCAGGTGCGGAGGCGCATCGGCGTCGAGGCCGCGGGCGGCGGCGAGGGCGGGGAGCGCGAGGTAGAAGCTCTGCACCGCACACAGGGGTGCGAGGACGGGCGCCGCGCTGGTGACGGGGAGCGCATGCGTACCGGGAATCGCGAGCGTGGAGCTGACCTCGGCCCCGATCGCGACGAGCTTCGCGATCACATCGCGGGTGCCGGGACCGGTGGCATCGTCCTGGCCGAGCGCGAGGATCGGAAACCCGGGGCCGACCAGCGCGATCGGCCCGTGCAGGATCTCCGCGGTGCTGAAGGCCTCGGCGTGCAGACGCGCCGTCTCCTTGAGCTTGAGCGCGAGCTCCTGCGCGGGACCGAGGCCCACGCCGCGCCCCACCACGTAGAGGCTGGTCGCAGCGGCGAGCCGGGCGAGGGCGGGGCGCCAGTCGAGCGCGGCGGCGGCGGCGAGCGCGTCGGGCGCGGCGGTCACCGCGGCCTCGAGCTCCGGATCTCGCGACCACGCGGCGGCGAGCTGGAGCAGCGCCGTGGCCGCAAGGAGGAAGGACTTCGTCGCCGCGACGCTGGTCTCGGGGCCCGCACGCAGTGGGATCACGAGCTCGCACGCGGCCGCGAGCGGTGAGGCCACATCGTTGACGAGGCCCACCACGAGGGCACGGGCGTTGCGCGCGGCGGTCGCGAGCTGGATCACGTCGGGGCTCCGGCCGCTCTGCGACACCACGAGCACGAGCGCGCCCGCGAGGCCGGTGGGCGTGCGGCAATAGATCGAGACCATGCTCGGGCCCACCGAGGCGACGGGGCGACCGAGCGTGGAGGCGAGGAGGTACGCGCCATAGGTCGCCGCGTGATCCGAGCTGCCGCGGGCGCAGGTGGCGATCAGCGCGGGCGGCTGTGAGGTCAGCCTCGCGACCAGCGCGGCGATCGCGTCCTGGTTGGCGAGGAGTGCACGCCGGCAGGCCTCGGGTGCCTCCGCTGCCTCGGTCGCGAGCGTGCTCACCTCCCGAGCTTGGCACGGCCCCCGTTCGCGCGCAGCCGAACGCCCTGAGGTAGGCTGCGCGTCCACTTTGTTTCGTGGAGGATTCGATGTCCCGTAAAGGCGATCACATCAAGCGCGTCGCGCTCGTATTCTCGGGTGGCCCGGCGCCGGCGGCGAATGCCGTGATCTCGTCGGCATCGATGTCGTTCCTCGAGGATGACCGCGAGGTGATCGGGTTCTTCCACGGGTACTCGAACCTGCAGGACTACCATCCGGTCACCCACCGGCTGCTCCCCGACGAGCACTACCGGATCTTCGAGGAGAAGGATCTCTCCGGCCTGCGCAACTCGCGCGGGATCGTGATCGGTACGGCACGCGCAAACCCCGGCAAGGGGATCGAGAAGCCGGCAGATCTCGAGGACCTGACCAAGACGCAGCGGCTGCGCAACGTCTACAACGCGCTCGTCGATCTTGAGATCGACGCGCTGATCTCGATCGGCGGCGACGACACGCTGAAGACCGCGAACTTCCTCTACGAATATCAGAAGCGGCTGCCGAAGGAGGCGCGCCGGGTCCAGGTCGTCCACCTGCCGAAGACGATCGACAACGACTATCGCGGGATCGATTTCACGTTCGGCTTCTTCACCGCCGTCGATGTGATGGCGAAGGAGCTCCAGAACCTGCGCGCGGATGCGATGTCGACGGGCAGCTACTTCATCGTGGAGACGATGGGGCGCAAGGCCGGCTGGCTGTCGTACGGTGTGGCGATCGCGGGGGAGGCCACGCTGGTCGTCGCCGTCGAGGACATCGTCGGCGATCTCGTGCTGAAGGGCAACAAGCCCGAGGAGCCGCAGCTGTCGATGCCGGCGCTGGTTGACTACATCGTCGACGTGATCATCGCGCGCGAGAAGCGCGGCAAGCACTACGGCACCGTCGTCCTCGCGGAGGGCCTGGCCGAGATGCTGCCGGACGAGCAGATCAAGGATCTCCCGCGCGACGAGCACGGTCACCTCACGCTCGCGCGCATGGATCTCGGCAAGCTGGTCGCGATCCTGGTGGCGCGGCGGTACGACGAGCGCACCAAGCGCAAGAAGAAGGTCACCGGGCTCCAGATCGGGTACGAGTCCCGCTGCGCGCCGCCTCATGCGTTCGACGTGATGCTGGGGAGCCAGCTCGGCATCGGTGCATACCGGGCGCTCGTCGAGGAGAACCTCGACGGCCACCTGGTCTCCGTGGTCGGCCAGCTCGAGCTCTCGTATGTGCCATTCAAGGAGCTGGTCAACCCGGCCACGCTCAAGACCGAGGTCCGGTTCATCAAGGCCGGCAGCGACTACCACCGGCTCGCGCGGTTCCTCGAGACACGGACCGACAAGATCGTCGACTGGAGTCCGGGCCGCCGGCCCGAGCGGTAACGCGGTACGCTGGACGGATGCGGCTCGTCCTCGTTGGTGGGTTCGGGCTAGGTCTCGTGCTGGGTCCAGGTCTCGGGCTGGTCGCCGGCTGCGAGGGCTCGGTGGGAACGAGCGGCGATGCGCCGAGCGGCCTCGACGCCGCACCGCCGGTGCCGAGTGGATGTGTGACCGATGTGTCGCCGGGCGATCACGTGTACTCGTGCGGTGGACTCACAGTGGACGTCCGGATCCCCGCGGCGTGCAAAGCGCCCGGCTGCGGGCTGATCCTCGAGCTGCACGGCGATACCGGGACCGGCCTGCTGATGGATGCGCACGTGAAGCTGCGCGAGCTCGGAGCGCAACACGGCTACATCGCGGTGGCGCCCACCGGGCCGCCGTACGGCGGTGGCCTCCTCGGCTCCACGTGGCACGCCGCGAACGATGCCGCGTTGATCGATCTGGTCGAGCAGGTGCGCGACGTGTTCCGCGTCGATGCGCACAAGATCCACGTCACCGGCTTCTCGCGCGGCGGCTTCGTGACCTGGCGCCTGCTCTGCGATCACAGTGATCTGTTCGCGTCGGCGGCTCCGGCGGGCGCGGGAGATGGCGCCGGGTTCGGCGAGCAGACCTGCTTCACGCAAGGGCGCATACCGGCGCGCAAGCTTCCGATCCTGTTCCTGATGGGGCGCACCGATGTGTCCGTGGGCTACACGGCGATGCAGACGATCCGCGATGGCGCGATCGCGAGCTATGGTGCCACCGGCCCGGCGGTGCTCGCCCAGGATGCGAGCTACACGCACGGTCGCTGGACGGGTCCCAACGGCGAGGTGATCGAGACGTTCGATCACGCCTACGAGACCGTGAACGATGGCCCGTGGGCCTCCGCTCGTGGTCACTGCATCGCGGGTAGCACGATGGATCCGTACGCGCCCCAGTACGCGATCCCGTGCAAGGCACCGAACGCGTTCGTGTGGGGCGAGGAGGTCATGACCTTCTTCCTCGCGCACCCGAAGCCGTAACCGCAGACGGTTCACGCGGGCGGCTTGATGGCCGTAGCGCCTCGTTGTTCGCAGCGCCGACTTCGAGGCCAGAGCGCCTCGTTGTTCGCAGCGCCGACTTCGACGCTGTTGCGCGGACAGCTTCGCGCCGACCTCGCGCGTTGCGCGGACAGCTTCGCGCTACCGACCGACGCGCTTACTTCTTCGCGCCGCCGACTTCGACGCCGGCCTTGACCTTGACGTCGGCCTTCGGCTTCAGATCCGCCGCTGCCTTCGCCGCGTCGACCGCGGGCTTGGTGTCGACCTTCGCGTCGACCTTGGCATCGACCTTCGCGTCGACCTTGGCATCGACCTTCGCGCCGGCCTTCGCATCAGCCTTCGCCTTGATCTCGGCGTCCTTCTTCGCCTTCAGGTCGGCGGCCGCCTTCAGCTTGAGGTCGGCCGCGGCCTTGGCATCGGCGGTCGCCTTCAGCTTGAGCTCGGCCTTGAGCTTCAGGTCCGCGTCCTTCTTGGCCTTCGCCTCGGCGGCGGCCGCGTCCTTCTTGGCCTTGAGCTCGGCGGCGGCGGCGATCTTCGCATCGGCCTTCACCTTGAGCTCGGCGTCCTTCTTGGCCTTGGCCTCGGCGGCGGCGGCGGCCTTCGCATCGGCCTTGGCCTTGAGATCCGCCTTCACGTCGACCTTGGCATCGACCTTGGCATCGACCTTGGCATCGACCTTCACGCCGGCCTTCGCCTTCGCATCGAGGGCGGCCTTCGCATCGGCGGCGGCCTTGAGCTTCGCGTCAGCGGCGGCCTTCGCATCGGCGGCGGCCTTCGCGTCGACCTTGACGTCGACCTTGGCATCGACCTTCACGCCTGCCTTCGCATCGCCCTTCACGACCGGCGTGTCGGCGAATACGGTGGAGGCAGAGAGCAGGGTGCCGAGGAGGAGCACCTTCCGGAGCAGCGACTTCGAGTGGTTCATTGAACCGGCAGTCGTGCATTCGACATGCCGCGCGGGCTCAACACTTCTCGCCGCTTGCGCCGATTTTCATGGAGGCACGATGCCCCATCGGGCATTTCGCCCCGACGGTGTGACGCTACTCGCGGTTGTTGTTGTTCTGCTGGACGGTGTGGGTCGCCTCGTGGGCGAGCAGCTGCTTTCCGTCCTGCTGGCCGGGAGCATGCTCACCAGCCGGGAAGTGGACGTCCTGACCCTGCGTGAACGCTTGTGCTCCAAACGCCTGCTCGGATGCCGTGGCGCCGTTGTTCCCGTTCGGGTGGATCGCAACGTTCCCCAGGTCGAGGTTGCCCGGACTGTGTACCTTGTCCTGCCGTTCGGCCTGCCGTTCGGCCTGCGGCTGCGCATGGTCCTGGCCCTGCTGCTTTTCTCGGTCGGTTCGCTCCATAGGCTCATCCTACGTGAATCCAGGGGCGGAGCTTCCCGGAAAGCTCGTAGGATGGGAGGCATGAGGAAGGCAGTCCTGGCCCTGGGCCTGGCGGTAGCGGCGTGTGGCGGCGGCGCGGGTACCGGGGATGACACGCACCCCGGCGGGGATGGTGGTCCGGGTGATGGTGGGCCGAACGTGGATGGCCCACCACCTGGAACGCCGCTCGACCAGCGGATCGCCGTCAGCACGATCACCACACCCGCCGGCGTAATGGCGGGTGATTCGAACTGGCGGATCTGGGGGACCAGCTCGCTCCGGATCTCGCAGGTGTTCACCGTGCCGTACGCGGACTGCGGGACGTTGGTTGGCTACACGACCGGTACGGCCACGCCCAACGCGCGCGTGGCGCGGCTCGATGCGAACGATGCGCTGGTGGCGACCTACGATCTCGGCGCGTTCGAGCTGCGCGGTCTCGCGGCGGAGGCGGATGGTCACTTCGGCGCGCTGCTCTGGGATCTGACCGTGACGCCCAAGCAGCTGCACCTCACGCGGTTCGATCCCGGCGGCACCAATCCACGCGTGTCGGCGCTGCCCGATGCGCTCGCGGCACCGACCGACTTCAACATCGGCGAGAGCCGCCTCGAATACGGCGGCGGGAAGTACGGCGCGTACTTCCACGTGCATGGCGTGTCCGGCTTCGCGAACGGCCACGAAGGCGATCAGCTCAAGTGGATCGACGCCGCGAGCGGCACCGTCACCGATGGCTGGTCGTGGGGCTGCTCGCACAGCATGAGCGAGCTGATCCGCTACGAGCCCGGCGCGAACAAGTTCCTCACCGCGTGCGTCACCGACTGCTATCCCGGGACGAGCGGCGGCAACTTCGCGACCGACAGCATCGGCGGCGTCTATCTCGACACCGCGCGCAAGGTGATCGCCGTGGATGGTGGCTGTAACGGCAGCGTGGCGGGCGAGCTCGGCGGCATGGCGCCGACGGCGAGCGGCTGGAAGCTGGTGTTCAACTCGCACCAGGCCGCCGCGACGATGGGACAGGCGTCGTACAGCACGGCGACGATGAACCAGGACATCGGCTTCGCGAGCATCAACGCGAGCGGAACCCCGGGCGCGGTGGTGTGGCTCACGACCACGCCGGGCAACGAGCAGAACGGAACGGTCTCGGCCTGGCACCCCGATGGCGAGACCGACGAGCAGTACGTCGTGGGCTGGGCGGAGATCAGCGGCACGCGCAGCTACAAGCTCGGGCGGGTGTCAGGGACCGGCACGGTGATCGAGGCGCCGATCGATGTCACGGCGAAGGCCTCGTGGGGTGAGCGCGACGATCCGTTCCGCGAGCACAAGAACCACGATCTGGTGTGGGCGTGGTTCGATGCAGCGGGCGCGACCTCGTTGCACTTCGCGCGGCTCGCCTCCGGGCAGACCGCGCAGTGCACCGCGTTGTGATCCGGCGCTACGAGCAGGAGTCGGTGCCGTCACCGTAGCCGCTCGAGTAGCCGTCGCCGTAGCCATCGTCGTAGCCGGGGCCGTAGCCCTGATCGTAGCCGTTGTCGAAGCCGGTGCCATAGCTGCCGCCGTAGCAGCTGTCGAACACCGCGGCGTAGCCCACGTCGTAACCGTCGTCGTAGCCGTCGTCGTAGCCAGCGTCATAGCCGTCGACGGCGCCCGCTTGCTCGCCGTGCAGGTAGGCGGGGAGGTAGGCCGCCTTGTAGCCAGCCTGGTAGTCGGGGTTGTCGCGCTTGCCG
>JAYVRN010000902.1:0-2970 GCA_043776275.1 Myxococcales bacterium
GCGGAGGGCGAAGATCACCGCATCGGCGGCGTCGGCCATCAGGTTCACATCGGCGGAGCCGAGCACCGGGGGCGCGTCGATCACGATGTGGTCGTAGCCACCGAGGCGGAGCCGCTCCATCGCGATCGCGAACGCGGGGCCATCGAGGAGCTGGGTCTGCTCGATGCGCGGATTGATCGCGGCGACGTGGAGCCACAGCTGGGGGATGTCCACGAGGGACCACGGCATCATCGGCTGGTGCCGGTGGGCGGCGAGCTGCTCGGCGAAGCACCACGGCGGCAACATCTTGAACACCGCGGCGAGCTGCGGGCGACGGAGGTGGGTCTCGACGAGGAGGACCTTGGCGCGCCCGCACTCGGCGAGCGCGAGGGCGAGGTTGGTGGCGGTGGTGGTCTTGCCATCGCCCTGGCGCGGCGAGGACACCACCACGCACTGAGGGCGCCCGAGCTCGAGCAGGTGATGCCGGAGCACCCGGAACGCCGCGGCGCGTTCGGAGTCCGGATCGATCATCAGCGTGAGCCGGCGATCCGGCTCCTCGTCGGGCAGCGCGTGCTGGGTCAGGCCGATCTCCGGCGGTGCGAGGGACGGATGCGCGGTGGGGGCGAGCGAGGCCTTGGGCTGCACCGTCATGGCGACGGTGGACCGGCCGAACAGCACCGCGGCGCTCTCCGGCTTGACCGCGCCGAGCGCGTGGTCGACGCGGGTCTGATCCGGTCCGTCGTGGTCGACGATCGGGAGCATTGGCTGGGTGAGCAGGGGGAGGGGGGCTCCGCGGCGCTCCGGCGAGGAGGGCGCGTCGCCGAACCGGCCCGGGGGTCGCTTCGGAGTGGTCACGAGTGCTTCCTTCCCCGCGGTGGCTGGAGCCGGGCCTTGGGGATCACGGCGAGGACCGCGATCCCGAGCTGATCGAGATCCGCGCGGCGGTAGAGGCGATCGTCGATCACGGCGAGGCCGACCGCGAGGCTGACACCGAGGGACAGGAACAGCACCATGCCGGCGAGCAGGAAGATCGTCTTGCCCGGGCCCGACGGCTTGATCGGCTTGAACGCTGGATCGACGACCGAGAGGCGCCCGCCTTGCTCGGCGAGCTTCTGGCTCGCATCGATCTGCGCGCGGAACACGGAGTCGGCGAGGGACTCCACGCGCTCGCGCTGCTCGGCGACGGCGCGACGGAGATCGGCGTGCTGAGTCTCGAGCTGGACCACCCAGTTCGTGCTGGCATCCGCGGCGGCCGCAGATCCGGCGCCGGCCTTCTTCTGCTCGGAGGCGATCTGCTCCTCGAGCTGATCGAGCTCCTTCTGCAGCTTCGCGCGATCCTGCGGGGTGGCAGGCGCCACCGAGGTCTCGACCGACGGCGGGATGGCGGCCAGGGCCGAGCGGAGCTTCTGCTGCGCCGCGGCCACGCGCTCCAGCGCCTTGATCACCGTGGGGTGCTTGTCGGTGTACCGGGTCTTGGCATCGTCGAGCTCGCGCTGAGCGGAGCCGAGCTCGCGCTTTGCCTCGTCGGCATTGGCCTCGGCGGCGATCCGCTCCGGTGTCGCCGCCACCACGGTCCGGACCGGCGGGGCATCGGGGTTCGCGCTGAGCCGTGCCTGGATCCGCTGGCGCTGGCGCTCGAGGGCGTACATCCGGGCGTTGCCCGTGGTGGTCTTCTGGTTGCGGATGGCGCGAATCGAGGCGCCCTCGGAGTTGTTCTGGTTGGCGTCCTGCGCGAACTCGGGGTGCTGCGCGAGGAACTCGGCGAGCGCCAGCTCCTCCTTGCGCAGCGCCACGGAGGCGGTCTCCTTCTGCTCGGTCGCGAACGTCACGGTGGCCTGCGCGATCTCGTTGCGGAGATCCTTGTCCTTGTCCTTCAGGAGCTCGGTCAGGCGGAGGGTGACGGCTTTCGCGCGATCCGGATCCGCGTCGCTGTAGGTGATGCGGAACGCATTGGCGCCACGCGCCTCGAACCGGATCGATTGACGGAGCTTGTCGATCTTGACCTCGTCATCATCGAGGCCAGGGAACGGATCGAGCTTGGGATCGGCGAGCACCTGCTCGAGCTGCGCACGGGCGAGCAGGAGCTCGCGATATCGATCGCCGATGTTGCGCTGCGAGACCTCCTCGCGGTTGGGCGTCATCAGCTGGGTCTGGATCCGCTCCTGATAGAACAGCGTCGCCCACGACTGGTAGGTCTTCGCCTTGAACATCGCGAACGCCAGCGACAGGCCGCCGCCGACCACCGCGAACACGGCGACCAGCCACCAGTAGCGCAGCGTCTTCTTGCCGAGATCGCCGATCCGCTGGAGGCGGTCGCGGGGGGTTACCGGGGAGAGCGCCATCGCATCACCGATCCTACACGAGCGCGCCGCGCGCCTCGTGCGTGCAAGGAACCGACGGAGTCACCAGCGAATCCGGGCACATGCCCGAGCACTGGCAGGCCGAGCCGCTCCACGTCGTCGGTGTCGTGGATCCGGGAGTCAAAAGCGCCGACGAACAACGCGGCTCCGAGCAGCGCACCGGTCCCGACCACGACCAGCACCATGATCAGGACGAACTTCGACCGTTCCGGCCGGTCCGGGCGTCGCTCCTCGACGATCTCCAGCGTCAGGTCGAGGCCCGCCGCGGAGATCTGATCCGCGATGCCGTCGCGGGTGGTGGAGATCGAGTGCATCTGCTCGGACGCATGCTTGTGCTGGCTGCCGAGGGTGGCCAGGTCGAGCAGGATCGCCGACGCGAGACCGTTCTTGCCGTCCTGCCTGGCGCGGGCGAGCGCCGCTTGCTTGAGGGCGATCGCCGCCTCGAGGCCGCCGAGCCGGGTGGCGGTGGCCTCGCGCATCAACGTGACCTCGTCGGTCACTGCGCGGGAGATCCGCTCGCGCTCGATCTCGTGCTGCACGATCGCGATGCTCGCGAGATCGTGCGCCACCGCGAACGCCTGATCCGGATCGGCATCCATCACCGTGATCCCGATGCGCGCGGACTTCTTCG
>JAYVRN010000903.1:0-2965 GCA_043776275.1 Myxococcales bacterium
CCGCGCTCTTGTTCGCGGCGTAGCTCCTCTTCTCGCTTCAGGATCTCTTCAATAATCCAGGGATCCAACATGGCCGGACCGCCTTTCACGTGCTGAGTGTCGAGGCTTGACTAGTAGTTACTCAGGTAGCTCCGATCCCAAACACTGCAACCTACGGGCCTTTGGACACTGATTCCCGTCCTCTTATTCTAACGCATGGAGATTCGCGGGGCTCCACTTCATACGTACGAAATCGTCAGCGTGTGAGATCGACCGCGTCGCGCCATCGGACAGGGGTGCGTACACCACTGACGCAATCAGTCGTCGACGATTCGCGAGGTGCAGCGCCAGGTTGAGCCGAGATCCGGCACCCTGACTTTTTTGCGGGGCACTGGTGACAGGAAATGCCGCTGTCGGATTCGAGTCACCAGGTGGTCACACAGGCTGGCTAGTCGACTAGCCACCAACCAACAAGCGACGGGCCACCTGGCCGATCAGTCGAGATCTTTCAGCTTCCAGGCCGTGTCTTCCTTCACGAACTGAACCGTGAAGCGATCGCCGTAGCTCATGCGCGCATCGTTGCCGCGTTCGATGATCGGCTCGTCGACGTTGGCCTCGAGCGTGTTGACGAGGTTCTCCATCTGCTCGCGCGAGGGCCCCGTGAACTGCGCCTTCATCTTCGGCGCGTCCATCTTCTCGCGATACGCGTTGGGCACGAACCGCAGCATCACGTCCCAGCGCTCCAGCCGGTACGCGCGAATGAACGAGCGCAGCGCGGCCTTCGGCGAGCTCTGGTCATAGAACCCGAGTGGGTTCGTCGAGATCTTCCAGCGGCCATCCTCCTGCACGAGGCGCATCGCGTCTCCGAGGCCGTACTCGAACTCGGCCGAGACCTCCATGCTGCCGCGCTTGCCACGCAGCCGCTCGGCCGTCTCGTCGACCTCGCGCGGGTTGTCTCGCATCATGCGGACGTAGTCCTCGCGCGAGACCTTGCCGCGGAACCCGGACGACATCAGATCGTAGGCGCCGCCGAAATCATGGTTCTTGAGCGCGCGACCGTACTTGTCGAGCGTCTGACTCGGGCCCTTGCTCCGGCCGCATCCGCCGGTGGACATGGCGAGGACGGCGGTCATGAGGATCGCGAGGGCGCGCATGCCACGGTTATAGCGCACCGCGCGCTCGGGTGCGATCCGCCGCGAACGTCCGCGTGGCCACGGCCATGCATCCCGCTGCAACGACGAGCCCGACGGTCGGGACCCACAGCGCCGTGCCGATCGACGACCTCTCGGAGATCAGGCCGATGATCCACGACGACGGTGCCGTCCCGAGGATGTGCATCGTGAAGATCACGAGCCCCTGCCCCGCCACCGTCAGCCGAGCCGGCGTGAGGTCATCGACGGTCGCCGCCATCGGTGCGTGGTACCAGGAGATGAAGAACAAGGTCGCGACGCCGATCACCTGGAGCCCGAGCCCCGCGGGCAACAGGATCGCCGCGGCGGCGCACGGCGCGGTCAGCACCATCCCGATCACGATCGTCCACAGCCGGCCCGCCGCCGTTCGCGCACTGAGCCAATCGGAGATCCGCGCACCGACCAGGATCCCCGAGAGCCCACCGCACAGCGCGAGCGCCAGGAGCGAGGTCGCCTGCTGCGGCGTCATCAGCTTCTCGCGCACGAGGAACACCTGGAGCCACGCGTTGTAGCCGCCCGCCGAGAACGCCATCACGGTCGTGGAGACCATCACCCACCGCAGCGTGCGGACCCGCAGCAACTCGCGCGCGTCGGCGACGAACGCCCGCAGGGTGGGCGCGAGGCCGTCCGCGCGCCCACCGTCAGACGTCACGACGATGGCCTTCGCCGGCGCGGCCGCATGTGCGGGGATCGCGATCGCCACGACGACGAGGCACAGCAGCAAGCCGGGCACAGCGAGCGCGATCACCACCAGCGGAAACCCCAGGGCCGTGCCGAGCCCGAAGCCGACCACGCCCCCGACGAACAGGCCGAGGTTGAACACGGCCATCCGGCTCGCCTTCTTGGGCCCCTCGAACACCTGACCGAGCAGCGAGTTGGCGACCGGGACGACGGCGGCCGTCCCGAATCCCACGAGCGCGCGTGACACCGCGAGCCCGACGTAGCTCTCCCCGATCACGCCGAGCACACCGGCCACGCTCGCGAGCGCCATCCCGAAGGCGATCACCCGCCTGCGATCGTACCGATCACCCGCCCAGCCAAACCCGAGCGTCGCGGCCGCGTGCGGCAGCATGAACACGGTCTGCAACAGGCCGAGCTCTGCGTCGCCGATGCCGTACCGCTTCGTCAGCGTCGGATACACGGCGAACAGCGCGTTGCGCGCGGCGTACGCCACCAGGTTGATCAGCGCGAGGACGACGAGGACCCGGATCGGGCGAACCCGAGCCGTCACGGCGCCGCCGGTCCATCCTGCAAGGTCACGTCGTAGGTCCCCTCACTCGAAGCATCGGTGCCCCGGATCTTGAGCAGCGCCGTCGCGCCCGCCGGAATCGCCGCGGTGAACTTCTCCTGCGCGCCCTTGCCGAGGTGCTCACCCTTCGCGACCACCTTGCCCTCGATCAAGACCTCCGCCGACAGGTCCGCCTCCGCCGGAGGATCGATCGTGATCTCCACGGTGCGCGCCGCCTGCTCGACGGGGAGCGCATAGAAATCGAGGTCGCCCGGTGACCAGGTCCCGTGCACGACCTTGCGCTCGAGCGAGAACGGCATCGCGCGATCGGGGGCGTCGTCGGGCTCGATCTCCGCATCGGGCCCCGGCACCTTCTCCGACACCCGCAGCTGGTATGCCGTCTCGTGGTTCGAGCGGTCCCCCTTCACGATCAAGTAGTGATACGGCGCCGATCCAGCGGGGACCACGGGCACGAGGCCGCGCACGACGAGCGGGATCCCCTTGGGCGCCTTGCGCGCGAGCAGGACGTGCCCGACTCCATCGGCGACCTCGAGCGTCAGGGCCACGC
>JAYVRN010000904.1:0-10017 GCA_043776275.1 Myxococcales bacterium
GTGCGCGCGTGCGCCGAGCGCGGCACGATCGTCGTGACGCCCACCCACTCGTCGAACATGGACTCTCCGGCGATCGGCCTCGGCATGCTGCGCGCCCACCTGCCGCCCGTGACCTACGGCGCCGGCAAGAACCTGTTCTCGAACCCGTTCATCTCGTACTTCATGCGGAACCTCGGCGCCTACCGCGTCGATCGCCGCCTGAAGTTCGAGCTCTACAAGGACGTGCTGAAGGAGTACTCCACCGTGCTCCTCGAGCACGGGTACCACTCGTTGTTCTTCCCGGGCGGCACGCGCTGTCGCTCGAACATCATCGAGAAGAACCTCAAGCTCGGCCTGCTCGGCACCACCGTCACCGCGTACAAGAACAGCGTCCGTGAGGGTGCGCCCAACAAGCGTATCTACATCGTCCCGGTGACCATCAACTATCGCCTCGTGCTCGAGGCCGAGACGCTGGTCGCGGACTACCTCGCCGACACCGGCAAGAGCCGTTACATCATCACGGACGATGAGTTCTCGCGGATCGGTCGCATCCTCGAGTTCTTCCGCAAGATCCTCGTCCACGAGGGCTCGGTCGTCGTGCGGTTCGGGCGCCCGCTCGACGTGTTCGGCAACGACATCACCGATGACGGCGAATCTCTCGATCGCGCGGGTCGCGTGGTGGATCCCGCGAGCTTCGTGCGCGGTGCAGACGGCGAGGTCACCGACGACGATCAGCGGGACGCCGAGTACACCCGCGCGCTCGGCCGCCGGCTCGCCGCCGCATACCCCAAGCTCACGGTGTTCCACTCGACGAACCTGGTCGCGCGCGCGCTGTACGATTCGATCGCGAAGACCGTCGGGACGCGCGACATCTATCGGCTGCTCCGCGCGCCCACCGCACAGCTCGGGGTCAAGGTCGGCGATGCGCTCGAGGAGCTGGTCCGGTTGCGCGCGCGGATCGCGGCGAACCCGAGCTTCGGCGCCGAGCATCCGCACTACATCGATCAATCTGCTGAGTCCAAGCTCGACGACGCGGTGAAGGGGCTCGGCACCTATCACACGCGGCCGGCGGTGACGCGCCAGGGCGACATCCTGCAGGTCGACGACGTGAAGCTGCTCTACTACTACCAGAACCGCACGGCCCACATCCCGCCCGAGGGCAGCACGTGAGCACGCGCGGCGACACCGTCGGCATCATCGGCGCCGGCATGTTCGGCACCGCGCTCGCGTCCGTGATCGCGCGCACCGGCCGCCGCGTGATCCTGTGGTCGCGCGACACCGCCGTGGTGGCCGCGATCCAGAGCCAGCGCAAATCACCGCGGCTCCCTGCCGCGCCGCTGCCCGCGCCGCTCGAAGCGACCGCCGATCCGAAGCGGCTCGCCGCCGAGGCGCGGTTCCTCGTGCTCGCCGTGCAATCGACCAACGTCCGCGAGCGCGCGCGCGAGCTCGGCGAGGTGCTCGACGGCAGCCACATCGTCGTGCACGCGATCGGTGCGCTCGCTGCACCCACCAACGAGCGCGTGTCCGAGGTGATGGCGCAGGGCCTGCCCACGCTCAAGCTCGGCGTGCTCGCGGGGCCGGCGTTGCCGCAGGATCTGATCGAGGGCCAGTACGCCTCGATGGTGATCGCATCGGTGTTCGACGAGGTGGTCGCCGAAGGTCGCCGCCTGCTCAACTGTCCCCCCGCGCTGCGCGTCTACAGCTCGAAGGATCTGATCGGCGTCGAGCTCGCCTCGGCGCTCTCGGGTGCGTACACCGTCGCGCTCGGGCTCGCCGATGGGCTCGGGATGGGCCCGGGCCCACGTGCCGTGCTGATCACGCGCGCGGTGGCGGAGGCGTCGCGCCTCGGCCAGGCGGCCGGCGCGGAGGCGCGCACGTTCGCGGGCCTCGCGGGGCTCGGCAACCTGCTGGTGCGCGCGGCCACGGATCGTTCCGCGGACTATCTCCTCGGACGCCGGCTCGCCGATGGCGTGGTCACGGCGGACTCGGTGCGCACCGAGGGAGCGCGCGCCGCGATCGCCGGGATGGAGCTCGCGGGGCGGCTGCGCACGCGGATGCCGGTGCTCGCGGGCGTGGCGGCCGTGCTGTCCGGCAAGATCGAGCCCAAGGACGCGGCGCAGATCGTCGGCGACACGGTCGCGGTCGAGGAGTGAGCGTGATGCGGCGTTGGGTGCTGGTGACGGCGTTCGCGTGTGCGTGCCATTCGCCGCGCCCGATCGAGGTCATCGCCACGCCGTCCGCCGGCATCTCGATGGCGTTCTATCAGTCCGCCGGCAAGTCCTACACCGTCGTCGACGATCGTCGGGTGGTCGTCGTGCGCGGCGGGATGCTGCTGCTGGATCACATCGATCCCGGCGCGGCGCTCCCCTCGCTCGTGATCGAGCCGCTCGGCGGCGGAGCCCTGACCGTCGGCCAGTGCGACCGCGATCACGAGACCCAGCAGCTGTCGCCCGATGCGGCACTCGAGCGCTACGGCGCGTGGCAAGAGCGTCGCCGCCAGCGCGTCGTAGACGGCGATCTCGATGGGGAGCCCGAGCCAGCGCCCGATTCGACGATCACGGTGGTGTCGCCCGTGGTCCGCTGCAACGCGACCGGGGGGGACGGCAAGCAGCTCGTGCGCGTGCTCTACGTCTCGGCCACGCTCGGGTACCACGCGCAACATGACCTCACGATCACCACCGGCGATCGCGCGACGATCGCCACCCGCTTCGCGATCGCCACGCCGAGCTGGGGAGGTACCGCCGAGGTCTCGCTGTTCGAAGGGCTGCCCGGTGGCGAGCGGCCCGCGGCGTTGCTCGCGCGCGGTGCGCTCACCCTCGATGGCTCGACCGCGGTGCTCGGCGCTCTTCCGCGCGAGACGCCGGTGGTCGCGCGGCGGATCTTCGACGGTGCGATCCGCGCGGGCGTCGGCGACGCGAGCGATCCGACCTGGGGCCGCGATTCGGTGCACGCGGTGTGGCTGTGGCTCGAGCTGCCAGGGGTGGCGCTATCGCCGGGGCCGGTCCACGCCCACGTCGAGCTCCCGGGCGAAGCGATCCGCGATGTCGAGATCCCCTCGGCCGGGCGCGAGGAGGTCGGCGGCGGCACGCGGCTCCCGCTGTGGATCGACGATCAGCTGCGCGGGATCCGGAACCGGGTCGTCGGCGGTGCCGATGGCTCGAGCCTCGTCGATCGCTTCGTGATCTCGGTCGGCAATCTCGGCACCGAGCCGCGCGACGTCTGGATCGAGGAGAAGCTCCGGCCGGCGAAGCGCCGCACGATCAAGACCGGCTGGCCGACCAAGCCCGTGCTCGGTCCCGACGTCGCACGCACCAAGGTCTCGGTGCCGCCGGGTGGCACCGCGCGCGTCGGCTACGCGATCGAGTACGTGTTCTAAGCGAAGCGTTTCGCGTCGAGAATCCACCAGCGTTGACAACGTGGAGGCCCGAATCGTTCCACGAGGAAACGAGCGATGAGAGCTGTCCAACCTCGACCCAGGTGGTCGCAGCGCTCACTGCGGCGTGATGGTCAGCGCGAAGTCGTAGAAGTTCACGGCGCCCGTCAGCGCGGGGAACACCTCGAACACGTAGTCACCGGCGGCCAGCATCGGGCACGACGGCGAGGCGGCGGGGCAGGTGATGGTCTCCTCGTTCCCGAACCCGCGCGACTGCGCGATCATCAGGCCGCTCGCGTCGCTCAGCTTGAGATCGAGATCGCCGCTCGCGCGGTTGGTAAACGTGAGCTTGATCGCGACCTTCGCGGTCAGCGCCGGGACCGTGAACTTGTAGAAGTCGTGGTCCTCGGTCTCGCCGCCGCAGATCGCGCCGGTGCCGGTGTCCGCCACGCTGATCAGCGCGGCCGTGGCGACCGAGTCATTCGGCTCCTTGTACTCGCACTGCTCCTGCGTGTACGGCGCGTCGATCTCGGCATCGATCGGGACGGCGCTCTGGGAGAAGTCGAGGGCGAGCGAACACCCCGTCAGGCCGACGATCGACGGCGCCAGCACGAGTCCAACGAGGCACTCCCGAACCATGCCGTCACGCTAGCCGTCGGGTACCGAGAACGTCAAGAGATCTGAGGCACTTAGCTCATGGGCGTCGCTTGACCCGCCGGCCCCCCGACGGTAGGGTGCCCGGCGCACGCGCCATGTACTTGCAAGACCTCATCTTCACGCTGCAAAAGTTCTGGGCCGACAAGGGCTGCGTCGTCGAGCAGCCGGTCGATGTCGAGGTCGGCGCCGGGACGTTCCACCCCGCCACGTTCCTGCGCGTGCTCGGGCCCGAGCCGTGGAATGCCGCGTTCGCGCAGTTCTGCCGGCGCCCGTCCGACGGTCGCTATGGCGAGAACCCCAACCGCGCCGGCGCCTACTACCAGTTCCAGGTCGGCTTGAAGCCGAGCCCACTCCACGTCCAGGATCTCTACCTCGATTCGCTGCGTGCGATCGGCCTCGATCCCGCGGTCCACGATATCCGGTTCGTCGAGGACGATTGGGAGTCGCCCACGCTCGGCGCCTGGGGCCTCGGCTGGGAGGTGTGGTGTGACGGCATGGAGGTGACCCAGTTCACGTACTTCCAGCAGGCCGGTGGCATCGATCTAATGCCGGTCACCGCCGAGCTGACGTATGGCGTCGAGCGCCTCGCGATGTACCTGCAAAACGTCGACAACATGTACGACCTGCAGTGGGACAAGAACGTGACCTACGGGCAGCTCCGCCACCCGTGGGAGGTCGAGTACTCGACGTACCACTTCGAGGAGCTCAAGGCCGAGCTCGCGTTCACCGCGTTCGACACCTACGAGGGCGAGTGCAAGCGCTTGCTCGCGCGCGAGGCCGGGCCACTCGTGCTCCCCGCCTACGAGTTCTGCATGAAGGCCAGCCACGCGTTCAACTCGCTCGACGCGCGCGGCGCGATCAGCGTCACCGAGCGCCAGCGGTTCATCGGCCGCGTTCGCGGGATGGCCAAGGCGTGCGCCGAGACCTATGTGGCCTCTCGCGCAAGGCTCGGCTTCCCGCTGTTGCCCAAGCACCTGCAGCAGCAGGCGGTCGATGCGTACAACAGCGCCGCCGAGGCCGGCGTCAACGCGGGGGCGCTCGCCGCCGCTCGCGCCGTGGCCCCGCACGCCGAGGAGATCGCTCATGCCAGCTGATCTGCTGTTCGAGATCGGATGCGAGGAGATTCCCGCGCGCATGCTCGCGCGTCAGCTCGTCGATTTCCCCGCCTTCGTCGAGCTCCGCCTCGCGGGTGCGCGCCTCGAGCACAAGGGCGTGCGCGCGCTCGGCACGCCTCGCCGCCTCGCCGTGATCGTCAAGCAGCTCGCCGATCGCCAGCCCGATCTCAACGAGGAGGTCGTGGGGCCGCCCGTGTCCGCGGCGTTCGCGCCGGATGGCACGTTGTCCAAGGCGGGGCAGGGCTTCGCCGCGAAGAATGGCGTCGCACCCGAGAGCCTCGTCAAGCGCGAGGTCGCCGGCAAGAAGGGCCAGTACGTCGTGGCCTTGCGCAACGTGATCGGGCAGGACGCACGCGCGCTGCTCCCCGCGCTGCTCGCCGATCTCGCGGCCTCGCTCGCCTGGCCCAAGTCGCAGCGCTGGGGCTGGACCGAGACGACCTTCGTGCGGCCCGTGCAGTGGCTCGTCGCGATCCATGGCGGCGAGGTCGTGCCGCTGACCTGGGCCGGCCAGACGGCCGGTCGCCAGAGCCGAGGCCACCGCTTCCTGTCCTCCGCGCCGGTCGAGATCGCTACGGCGGAGGCGTATGTCGATGCACTCCGCGCCGCCCACGTCGTGGTCGATCCCGACGCGCGCAAGGATCTGGTCCGCGCCGAGCTCGGTCGGATCGAGGGCGAGACCAAGCTGCGCGTGCGGCTCGACGAGGCGCTGCTCGCCGAGGTCATCCACCTCGGTGAGTATCCGGTGGGTGTGTCGGGCGAGTTCGATCCTGCCTTCCTCGGGATCCCCGAGGAGATCATCGTGACGTCGATGCGCACGCACCAGCGCTACTTCGCGATGGAGAACGCCGACGGCACGCTCGCGAATCGGTTCGTCACGATGATGGCCACGGTGGTCAAGGATCCGATGGTCGTCGCGAAGGGCAACCAGAAGGTGCTGGCGTCGCGGCTCACGGACGGCAAGTTCTTCGTCGCCGAGGATCGCAAGAAGTCGTTCGACGCGTGGAACACCAAGCTCGATGCGGTGGTGTTCCAGGCCAAGCTCGGCAACACCGCCAAGACGATCGGTGACAAGGTGCGCCGGCTCGAGCAGATCGCCGCCGCCGTCGCCACGTTCGCGCACGCGGACGTCGAGCTGGCGAAGGCCGCGGCGCGCGTCTGCAAGGCGGATCTCGCCTCGCATGCCGTGGGCGAGTTCCCCGAGCTGCAGGGCGTGATGGGGCGCCACTATGCGAAGGACTTCGGCCTGTCCCCGGCGATCGCCATCGCGATCGACGAGCACTGGTGGCCGAAGGGGCAGGGCGCCCAGCTCCCGGCGTCGCCCCCCGGCGCGATCCTCGCACTCGCCGATCGCATGGACACGATCGTCGGCTGCTTCGCCGTGGGGCTCGAGCCGAGCGGCTCGGCGGATCCGTTCGGCCTGCGCCGCGCGGCGATCGGGATCTGGCAGATCCTGCTCGCGCGCCCGGAGTGGTCCCAGCTGTGGACCCCGCTGTTCGCGGCCACGCGTGATGCACTCGCCGCGCAAGGCGTGGTGCTCAAGGATGCCACGAACGTCCTCGAGTTCTTCCGCGCCCGGCTGCGTGGGATCCTGATGGACGGTGGCATCCCGGCGCAGGATGCCGACGCAGCGCTCGCCCAGGAGTTCCGCGATCCCGTCGATGCACGCGCCCGTGCCCTCGCCTGCGCGAAGATCTCGAAGGAGGCGCGCGAGGTGTTCAAGCGGGTCTCGAACATTCTCGATGACGCCCGCGGCAAGAAGCTCGTGATCCCGGACCAAGCGGATCCCGCGAAGTTCGTGGCCGACGTCGAGAGGAATCTGTCGGCGGCGGTGACGGATGCTCAGGCCCGCGAGCAGGCACCGCGCGCGAGCCGTGACTACCCCGCCGTGTTCGAATCGCTCGAGCGGTTGCGCCCCACCGTGGCGGCGTTCTTCGACAAGGGCGGCGTCATGGTCATGGATCCCGACCCGACCCTCCGCGACAACCGGCTCGCTCTCCTCCAGTGGTTCATCGCGCCGTACCTCGCGATCGCGGACTTCCGCTTGCTCGCGGGTGCGGCATGAAACACCTCCGGCAGTTCGGCGGCGGCACCGCCGAGGGTCGCGCCAAGGACAAGCTGCTGCTCGGCGGCAAGGGCGCGAACCTCGCGGAGATGGCGTCGCTCGGCCTGCCGGTCCCGCCGGGGTTCACGATCACCACCGAGGTCTGCCGCCACGTGATGGCGAACGGCGTCGGGAACTACCCGGCCGAGCTCGCGGCCGAGGTCGATGCCGCGATGGCACGCGTCGAGGAGCTCACCCAGGCCACGTTCGGGGATCCCGCGAAGCCGCTGCTGGTCAGCGTGCGCTCGGGTGGTGCGGCGTCGATGCCGGGGATGATGGACACGATCCTGAACCTCGGGCTCAACGATCAGACCGTTGCCGCGCTCGCCGCGCAGACCGGCAACGCTCGGTTTGCCTGGGACTGCTATCGCCGGTTCGTGGCGATGTATGGCGAGGTCGTGCTCGGCGTGACCTCCGGGAACGAGCACGATCCGGAGCCGTTCGATCAGATCCTCGACGACGTCAAGCGCACGTACAAGGCGAACCGCGATCAGGATCTGACCGAGGCCGCGCTGCGCGATGCCGTGAGCCGGTTCAAGGCCAAGATCCTCGAGGTCACCAGGGCCCCGTTCCCCGATGACGTGAGGACGCAGCTGTGGGGCGCGATCGGCGCCGTGTTCGCCTCGTGGAACAACCCGCGCGCGGACTACTACCGCAAGCTCAACGGGATCTCCGCCTCGCTCGGCACCGCCGTCAACGTGCAGGCGATGGTGTTCGGCAACCTCGGCGAGGACTGCGCCACCGGCGTCGCGTTCACGCGCAACCCGGCCACCGGCACCGCCGAGCTCTATGGCGAGTTCCTCACCAACGCGCAGGGCGAGGACGTGGTCGCCGGCGTGCGCACGCCGGAGTCACTCACCGAGCTCGCGAAGCTGTTCCCGGCCGCGCATGCCGAGCTCGTGCGGGTCGCGAAGCTGCTCGAGGATCACTTCCGCGACATGCAGGACCTCGAGTTCACGATCCAGAAGGGGCAGCTGTTCATGCTCCAGACCCGCGGCGGCAAGCGCACGGGCAAGGCGATGGTCAAGGTCGCGGTCGACATGGTCGCCGAGGGCAAGCTGACGCAGAAGGAGGCGGTCCTCCGGATCGATCCGAGCAAGCTCGACGAGGTCCTGCACCCCACGATCGATCCGAAGGCGCGCCCGCCCGCGGTCGGCAAGGGGCTGCCGGCCTCGCCGGGCGCGGCGATCGGCAAGGTCGTGTTCACGGCCGGTGCCGCCGAGGAGTGGGCGAAGCGCGGCGAGCGCGTGATCCTCGTCCGCACGGATACCAGCCCCGAGGACATCCACGGCATGAAGGCCGCGGTCGGAATCCTCACGGCGCGTGGCGGGATGACCAGTCACTCGGCGGTCGTCGCGCGCGGCATGGGCAAGTGCTGCGTGACCGCGTGCACGTCGCTGCGCGTCGATGCGCCGAAGAAGTCCGCGATGTTCGTCGGCGGCGGCAAGGAGATCCGGCTCAAGGAAGGTGATCTGATCACCCTCGACGGCTCCACGGGCGAGGTGTTCCTCGGCACCGCGCCCCTGGTCCCCGCGCAGCTCGGCAGCGAGCTCGGCGTGCTGATGCAGTGGGTCGACAGCTTCCGCACGATGAAGGTCCGCACCAACGCGGACACGCCGAACGATGCCCGCACCGCGCGCAGCTTCGGCGCCGAGGGCATCGGCCTGTGCCGCACCGAGCACATGTTCTTCGAGCCCGAGCGCATCCTCGCGGTGCGCGAGATGATCCTCGCCGCAGACGAGACCGGCCGCCGCGCCGCGCTCGCGAAGATCTTGCCGATGCAGCGCGGGGACTTCGCCGAGCTGTTCCGCGTGATGGATGGGCTGCCGGTGACGATCCGCCTGCTCGATCCCCCGCTCCACGAGTTCCTCCCGCACGCGCAGAAGGACATCGACGAGGTCGCCGCGGACCTCGGCGTGCCGGCCACGGTGATCGCCGCCAAGGTCGCCGAGCTCAGCGAAGCCAATCCGATGCTCGGCCATCGCGGCTGCCGGCTCGCGATCACGTACCCGGAGATCTACGAGATCCAGACCCAGGCGATCGCCGAGGCCGTGGTCCAGGTCCGCGGCGAGGGCGTCACCGTCCACCCCGAGATCATGATCCCGCTGGTCATGGTGGCCGAGGAGCTGCGCCGGCTGCGCGAGCTCGTGGCCACCACGTTCGATCGCGTGCTCGCCGGTGCGAACATCCCGTACACGATCGGCACCATGATCGAGCTGCCGCGCGCGTGCCTGGTCGCGGACAAGATCGCGGAGCACGCGGACTTCTTCTCGTTCGGTACCAACGATCTCACGCAGACCACGTTCGGGCTGTCGCGGGATGACGCTGGGCGGTTCCTCCCGTCGTACGTCGACCAGGGCGTGCTGGCCGTCGATCCGTTCGTCACGCTCGATCCAGACGGCGTGTTCGCGCTGATCGAGCTCGGGGTCCGTGGCGGGCGTGCCACCAAGCCGAACCTCAAGGTCGGGATCTGTGGCGAACACGGAGGCGATCCGAGCTCGGTGGAGCTCTGCCACCGTGCCGGATTTGACTACGTGTCGTGTTCGCCGTTCCGGGTGCCGATCGCCCGGGTCGCGGCCGCCCGGGCCGCCCTCATAGACGAGAGCCGGCGTACGTCGTGACCCAAGTCGTTGACCAAGTCGTTGAAGCGAAACACAAAATGCAGGCAACCCTCCCACTCCCCGGCCGGTCGAAGCGGTCACCCATGAGGCTCGTGCCTGTTCTGGGCTGCGCCCTCGCCGTCGCTGCCTGTACCGCCTCGGCGGATGAAGTTCGGCCCCCGTCCAACGCGC